>JAFVSY010000096.1 GCA_017503465.1 Tidjanibacter sp.
ATTCTCAATTCTCAATTCGGATGACCTACGACAACCACAACCAAACCATCACTCTCACCATTGAAGAACTCGCCGAGGCATTGCGCACAGCACTTGGGCAGGTGAGAGTCTATGTGCTCGAGAGCGACATCACCGCAGCACAACAAGCCGTGCGCACAGTAGTACAACAAGCAACACTCGTAGAATGATGACACCCACAAACGGACCGCTCGCAAGAGCACTCAAACAGACCATAGGGCGTCTTAATGGCCCTGATGGTAACACCGAGGAGGTGGTCGATTTTCTCCTCCGAGAGTCGCTCCTGGATGCCACCCACCTCAAGTCGTGGGTGGTACGCAGAGAGGTGGACCAACTTGTGGCCGAAGGTGCAGGCCGCATTGATGCGATGGAAACGGTGGCCGAGGAGTTCGGAATGAGCTTCTACACCGTGCGCAAGTATATCTACGGTCGCTACAAGTAGGCCACCCCCTCTCCCCTTGAGGCGGCACACGCCCACGCACTCTCTCACATTAACCACACAACACAAAACCTTTTTATGCAAACAGAAAAAAACAAAATCACATCCTCGGCAAGGATTCTCTCCATCGACATCGACGGCATCATCGGTGAGCCCGAAGAGTTGCAGTTCGGAGAGGAGAGTCGCTCGGTGGCAACCTATGAGCGATTTGAGCAGGCTCTTGCCGAGATTGGAGAAGACAAGCCCGACAGGGTTGTTCTGAACATCCGCTCCACAGGTGGTAACTTGGACGATGCACTGCTCATATACGATGCCGCCGTTGGGCTCGGCGTGGAGGTGGTAACCCGCTGCTACGGCTATGTGGCCTCCGCTGCAACAATCATCGCACAGGCCGCCTCGCCCGGGTGCCGCGAAATCTCCGCCAACGGTTTCTACCTCATCCACTGCTGCGAGAGCGCGGTGGAGGGCAACACACACTCGCTCACACTCACCAAGCAACTTCTCGACAAGAGCGACCAACGATTGGCCGAAATCTATTCCGAAGCCTCCGGTAGGCCCGTGGAGGAGTTCCGCACACTGATGAACGAGAATGCCGGCAAGGGGCGTTGGCTCACTCCGCAGGAGGCACTCGATGCGGGACTCGTGGACCGCATCATCCCCGCAGCACCCATCACCGACTCCGCTACCGACCGCATAACCTCGCTCGGCCTGCCCCCACTGCCCGAGGAGCAACGTAAGGGTGGTTGGTGGAGCACACTGATGGAGAAGGTGGGCCTGCGTAGCAGCAGAGCCGTGCGTGCCGAGCAGGAGGCCTCCGTGGAGCCCTCGCTGGCCGAGAGTACCCACACCACCCGTCGCCCCACAGTGCCCCCTTCGAGGCTACACACCGCCGAGCCCACACGCACCAAAGAGTGTGAGGACCCCGCAGTGAGAGAGGTGGCTACGGCAGGTACCACCAACCAAAGTGCCTACGAGGCCGATGCACGCACCCTGCGTGAGGCCGTAACAAAGAACATCTAACGGCCCAACCTACCACCCGGGTAGGTGGCCACAAAAAACCAACTTAAACAACCAACAAACCAAAAACTCAAATCAGCTATGTCAAAGATTGAAAGCATCAAGCAGTATGAGGGTCAGGTCCTCGACAACATCTTCTTCCGTCCTATGCTCACAGGCGAAAATGCCGAGCAGTTGGGTATCAAAGTGATGTACAACGTACCCGCTCCCACAACCCTCCACTTCTGGCGCCACAACGACGATGTGCTCCAGAAGTACACCACACGCGGCTGGAGTGGTGGCGACCCCGCCGACAGGTACCAGAAGAAAATCGAACTCCACAAGGTGAAGGCCGAGATGGCCTATGCCGCCGAGGACTACTTCTCCACCGTCTATGAACTCATCACCAACCGTCCCGACGTGAACCTCGACGACCTCTCCGGCACCGAACTCGAGGAGGCCGAAACAGCTCTCTTCCGCGCATCCATCGCCGAGAGTATTCGTGGCACTATGTGGTATGGCGATGTGGACCGTGAGGATGGCTCGCTCGCCACATTCGATGGCTTCATCAAGAAGATTACCCACGAGATAGGCGATGAGGATGGTAGCTCTGTGTTTGGCTATCTGAAGGACCCCGATTCGCCTGAGTGGAGTGAGAAGGTGCTCAAAAAGGTGTGGGACAATGCACCGGAGCATCTCAAGTCGTTGCGCTCGGAGGGCCAGCTGGCGTTCTTCGTAACCTCCGATGTCTACAATGCCTACGAAGAGTGTCTGGACAATGTGGCTCTTGAGGCCGCCTACCTGGCCAAGCAGAATGGTCGTGAGGCGCTCTACTACCGCGGTATCCCTGTGGTGGACGTAAGGCTTAACGGCTATCAGCAGAGGATTAACGATTTGCCCCACTCGTTCGTTGTCCTCACCGACCGTCGCAACCTCGCTGTGGCCGTCAATACCAGCGACTACCCCGGCACCGAGGTGCGTATGTGGTACAACCCCGATGAGATGGAAAACCGCCAGAGGGCTATCTTTATGGCCGGTTGCGACTATCTGTTGCCCGAGCTGTTGAGTGTGGCTATTGCAGCACCCATCTCGAAGATTGATTGGAGCGAGTCGAGTGGAAAGCCCAAGTGTAGCATCACACTCACCAACGACAACGCAAATGTTGATTGCATCGAACTCTCAACCTACAACGAAGAGGGTGAGATTGAAGTGGATGCCGTTTCGATGATCCAAACAGACAACACTATGTCGCTCGTCTGCAACTCGGCCACCTCAATCAGTTCCTACTCGCTTGCAGTCTACTACAAGAAGTACAAATTCTCCACCTTTATCGACGCTATCCCCAAAAAGTAGTCGAGAAGGTAGAGTTTGCCATTCGGTGGTGGGCGGGTGGTCCCATTATGGTGGGCACATTCGCCACCACCTTTTTCAATGTTTAACCAAAACCTAAGCACACACACTCTCTATGGAACAAAAGAGAAACAAACCATACACCCCAAAAATCTTCACCCCGAGGGCAAACTCCTCTTTCGGAGGGTTGGGCTTCCCTGTGGGAGGAGGCTCCTCGGCAGCGGCCAAAGGTGGGGTTGAGTGGTGGAAGTGGGGCTCCGACAACCTCTTCCCCACGGCACTCGCACAACTCGCACGCCGCTCCACCACCCACCGCAGAATTATCAACGACAAGGCCGACTACATCTCCGGCAAGGGTTTTACGTGCGCCGACGAGGCGGTGCGCACGCGCTTCTTCCTCGACAATGCCAACTCCCACGGCGAAAGCCTGCGACAGGTGCTCAACCTGCTGGCCATCGACAAGGCGCTCTTCGGCAACGCCTTCGTGGAGGTCGTTACCGATGCGCAGCACTCCTTCCTTGCACTCTTCCACCAAGATGCCTCCAAGTGCCGACTCGCCAAAGACGGAGCCCACGTGCTGCTGCACCACGATTGGTCGCACTTCACCTCGGCCGATGTGGTCGCCCTGCCTCTCTACCCACTCTTTGAGCAGGGTGCCGATGGTAATCTCCACACGATGATTCACTACAAGGACTACGAGCCGATGTTCTCACACTATGGAGTGCCTCCCTATGTGGCCGGTCTGGGCGTGTCGGCCATAGCCTACAAGACCGACGATTGGAACATCTCGCGCCTGGAAAACTCCTTCCAACTCTCCGGTGTGATGTTGCTCGATGGTGGGGTGGAGAGCGAAGAACAGGCTGCCGAACTGATGCGTACAGCACAGCGTAGGTTTGCCGGTCAGCCCGGACAGGTGATGTTTATGATTAAGGAGTGCGACGAGGGCGACAGCTCGCGCTTCATACCCATCACATCCTCCAACGAGGGCGATTGGAAAGCACTGCACGACCAGGCCACCACCGACATTGTGGTTGCCCACTCGTGGTTCCGCTCGCTCAGCGGCCTCGACTACTCCGCAGGCTTCTCCGCCGACCGCATCCTGCACGAATATGAGGTGGCTCTCAATACCGTAATCCTCGGCGAACAGGCCGAACTGATGGAGCCCATACGAGCCCTCATTACCTCGGTGTTGGGCGAGGACGGCTCGCAGGTGGAGGTCATCAACCGTCCGCCCTCGCGCTCCAAACCTCTCTATATGAAAGTGTGGGAGGCAAGGCGTGCCGATGGGCTCGACTACGACCCTGAGGACCCCGACCAACAGATGTATGTCGCACAGGTAACAAAGTATGGACTCAAAAACGTGGACTAACCCACACCCCATTCTAACGCTATGAAAACACTCATTACCGCCGCCGAGGTCGTGGACCTGGCCTTTGGTGGCACCTCCAACCTCCGCCCCGAGGAGGTGTCGGAGGCAACCATTTTGGCCGCACAGCGCAAATTTCTGCTGCCCGTGTTTGGAGCAGCCCTGCTGGATGAGATGCTTGCGGGCGACCACTCGGCCCTCGTGGAGGACTACGTGAAACCCGCCCTTGCGCTCTATGTCAAGAGACTCCTGCTGCCTGCGCTCGCCGCAAGGGTGGGCACGGCAGGGGTGGTGCGCTATGTGGGCGATGGCATTGCCGAGGTGGATGCTCCCACCTTCCGCCGCCTGCTGCGCCGCACCAAAGCCGATGCCGACACCATAGTGGACGCCATTGTGGACTATGTGGAACTCAACCCCGAGAGTTTTCCTTCCTATTCTCCCTCCGACAACATCCGCTACAGCGTGAACATCGACTCGGGTTTTGTGCTGTAGCCCCAGCCCCCCCTAAACAACTTTGAATTATGGAAAAATATCTATCTGGAATCATTGCCGGGGTGATGTCGTTCTTCGCCCCTGTAGAGCCACTCCTACTGTGTGCAATGACCTTTGTGGTGGTGGACTTCCTCACGGGAATCCTCGCCGACCGCAAGAGGGTGCGCACCGAAGGCGGACAGTGGCACTTCGAGAGCCGCAAGGCGTGGCACACCATCACCAAGTTGTGCTTCGTGATGGCAGGCATCGTGCTCGCCTGGATGATGGACTCACTGCTGATGCCCATCGTCCAACTCCGACTCGCCAACCTCTTCACAGGCTTCGTCTGTGGGGTGGAATTTTGGAGTTACCTCGAGAATGCCACCACCGCAAGCGGAGCAGGCTCCTTTGCCGAATTTGCCGAGTTCGTTAAAAAATCGGTCAAAAACTTATTAAAATAGGTAAAAAATTTGCAATGTTGTAGGAAAATACTACCTTTGCGCTACGAAAGCGTTGTTCGGGGACCAAATGAGTCCCCGAATTTCGTAGTATAACGACAACTCATTATCGCCAATGATGGATATTCAGAAAATACGCCAAGTAGCCGAAGTCGCATTGGAGGGCACCGACCGCTTTGTGGTCGATGTGAAATGCTCGCCCGCCAATGAGATTGAGATTGTGATTGATGCCGACAGCGCAGTGGACTTGGACGCTTGCGTGGAGTTGAGCCGTGCCGTGGAGGCGCAGTTCGACCGCGAGGTGGAGGACTACGAACTCTCCGTCTACTCCGCAGGTGTGGGCCAACCGCTGAAGCTCTTGCGTCAGTATCAGAAGCTTGTGGGGTCGCCCGTGGAGCTGTTGCTCACAAGTGGCGTGAAGGTGCTCGCCACCCTCAAGGAGGTCAGCCCTGAGGCTCTCACCATTGGCTACACCGAGAAGCGCACCGTGGAGGGCAAGAAGCGCAAGGTGGAGGTTGAGGTGGAGGAGAGTTATACTTTTGATCAGATTAAGTGGACAAAGGAATATCTCGACTTTCACTAAATTTTTAGGGGCGTTTTCTGCGTTACGCTCGTGCTCGAAATCCTCATTTGCGCCAGCAAACTGCGGTTTCTCGCACTTCGCAAGCCTTGAAAACTCCTCCTAAAAATTTGTGAAAAAGGGGTTGGAGAGGTCACTCGCAAGGGGGCAAGAAAGAGGCAGAAAGGGCAGAAAGGAAGTTCAAAATTGACAATTGAAAATGGAAAATTGAGGTGTGCCTATTGGCACGGGTGTTAAAAAAGATACCCGAAATACTCTAACTTCCCTAACCTCCCTAAATTCCTTAACCTCCCTAATCTTCCCCGCCGGCCCGCCACCGACAATAGGCAGACAAATTAGACAAAAACAACATAAAACAACAATTCAATGGAGAATTTGATTAGCAACTTTGCAGAGTTCAAAGAGCTTAAGAACATTGACAAAAGCACAATGATTGGCGTTCTGGAGGATGTGTTCCGCCACCACCTTCAGAAAACCTACGAAACCGACGAGAACTTCGACGTGATTATCAACCCCGAGAAGGGTGACCTTGAGATTTGGCGCAACCGAGTTATCGTGGAGGACGACGCTGTGGAGAACCCCAACCAGCAAATCGCTCTCTCCGAGGCCCGCAAACTCGACCCCACATACGAGGTGGGCGAGGAGGTGGCCGACCAACTCCAGATGGAGTCCTTTGGTCGTAGGGCTGTACTCTCGCTCCGTCAGAACCTCGCATCGCGCATCCTCGACCTCGAGAAGGCAAACCTCTTCGAGAAGTACAGCGAGAAGGTGGGCGAGATTATCACCGGCGAGGTTTACCAGGTGTGGAAAAAGGAGATGCTTGTGTTGGACGACGACGACAACGAACTCGTTCTCCCCAAGAGCGAGCAGATTCCCAGCGACTTCTTCCGTAAGGGCGACCCCATCAAGGCCATTGTGTCGAAGGTGGAGATGCGCAACAATAACCCCGTGATTATTCTTTCGCGTACCGTGCCCGAGTTCCTTGAGAGGCTCTTTGAGCAGGAGGTGCCCGAGATTTTCGACGGCCTGATTACCATCAAGAAAATCGTGCGTATCCCCGGTGAGAGGGCAAAGGTGGCTGTGGAGTCCTACGACGACCGCATCGACCCCGTAGGTGCCTGCGTTGGTATGAAGGGTTCGCGTATCTACTCCATCGTCAAGGAGTTGCGCAACGAGAACATCGACGTTGTGAACTGGACCTCCAACACCCAGCTCCTCATCCAGAGGGCACTCAACCCCGCGAAGATTACCTCCATCACCCTCGACGAGGCCAAAAAGACCGCTTCGGTTTACCTCAAGCCCAGCGAGGTGTCGCTCGCCATTGGTAAGGGTGGTTTGAACATCCGCTTGGCTGTGATGCTCACCGGCTACGACATCGACGTGTTCCGTGATACCGACGAGGAGGATGTGGACCTTGACGAGTTCGCCGACGAGATTGACCAGTGGATTTTGGACGCCTTCAAGAAGGTTGGTTTCGACACTGCTAAGAGCGTTTTGGAGCACCCCAATGAGGAACTTGTTAGGCGCACCGACCTCGAGGAGGAGACCGTTGAGGAGGTTGTGAAGATTTTGCGTGCCGAGTTCGAGTAATTTGCTGCATCTTGCGGGCATTTTCTGCGTTACGCTCGACCTCGAAATCCTCATTTGCGTGAGCAAACTGCGGTTTCTCGGTCATCGCAAGCCTTGAAAATGCCTCGCAATACACAGCAAATTAGGTGGTAGCAAAGGGCTGTGGCGTTTTCTGCGTTACGCTCGTGCTCGAAATCCTCATTTGCGCAAGCAAACTGCGGTTTCTCGGTCATCGCAAGCCTTGAAAATGCCTCGCAATACACAGCAAATTAGGTGCAGCTTTTCACAAAAAGCTGCGAAGAAAAAAAGAAACAACAACGAAACAAACATAAAAGGAAAAGAAGCAAATGGAGAAAAAACTGAGACTCGTACAGGTTGCAAGAGAGTTTAAGGTAGGTTTGGGTACCATCACCGATTTTCTGAACAAAAAGGGTATTACGGACGTTATGCCCAACACTTTGGTGGAGAGCGACGTCTATGCGCTTTTGGAGAAGGAGTTTGGTGGTAGCCACCTCGGAGGTGAGAGGGATAACATTCGTGAGCGCATCAACCTCAAGCAGGAGAGCGTGTCGCTGCACGACCGCAAGGAGGCTCCCGCACAGGCCGACACCTACAAGGAGGAGGTAGTAATCAAGAGCACCACCGTTGGTGCTGCCGTGGGCCAAAGTGCTCCTGCAGCAACCACAACCGCGCCCACCGCTGTGCGCACCGAGGTCGGTGGTCCCAAGGTGTTGGGTAAGATTGACCTCGAGCCCAAGAAGAAGGCTGCAGTGCCTGCCGAGCCCCAGAAAGAACCCAAAGCAGCCGTCAAGCCCAGCGAGCAACCCGCTGAGCCTGTGGTGGCCAAAGCAGAGATAAAGAAGGAGGAGCCCAAGAGTGCTCCCGCACCCAAGCCGGAGCCCCAAAAGGCCCACGTGGAGGAGGCACCCAAGGTGGTGGCTCCTGCCGAGCCCAAAGAGGAGGCTCCCGTGGCCAACAAAGAGGCCCAAACCAAGACCTATGATGAGAGGGTGGCCGAGAGCAAGGAGGTATTCCGTGTGGAGAGCACCGAGCTCACAGGTCCCAAGGTGTTGGGTAAGATTGATGTGGATAGCTTCCGCAAGGGTGGCGACTCCCACAGGGAGAAGCGCAAGCGCATTAAAGACAAGGTGGATGTTACCAAACCCCAGCACGGTGGTGGTAAGCCCCAGCAGGGCGGTAAGCCTCAGGGTGGCGGCCAGCAGCAGGGACAGCCTGTGAGCAAGAAGGACAAGAAGAACAAGCAGAAGAATGCACCCAAACCCGTTGTGCGCCCCGAGGTGAGCGACGAGGAGGTACAGAAGCAGATTAAGGACACCCTTGCAAGGCTCACCGCAAGGGGTAACAAGAGCAAAGGCTCCGTCTACCGCAAGGAGAAACGCCAAGAGGTGAGGGAGCGTATGGAGGCCGAATTTGAGCAGGAGATGAACGAGAGCAAGGTGCTCAAACTCACCGAGTTCGTAACCGTGAGCGACCTCGCCACGATGATGAACGTGGGCGTCACGGACGTTATCACCACCTGTATGAACCTCGGCCTTATGGTATCCATCAACCAGAGGCTTGATGCCGAGGCGCTTGTGATTGTGGCCGAGGAGTATGGCTTCAAGGTGGAGTTTGTGAGTGTAGACATTCAGGAGGCCATTGAGGAGTCGGCCGACAGCGAGGAGGACCTCGTGGAGCGCCCGCCCATTGTTACCGTTATGGGCCACGTGGACCACGGTAAGACCTCGCTCTTGGACAACATCCGCAAGACCAACGTTACGGCCGGTGAGGCAGGTGGTATCACCCAGCACATCGGTGCCTACAGCGTGAAGTATGAGGGCAAGACCATCACCTTCCTTGATACCCCCGGACACGAGGCCTTTACCGCTATGCGTGCTCGTGGTGCACAGGTTACCGATGTGGCCATCATCATTGTGGCTGCCGACGACAAGGTGATGCCCCAGACCGTGGAGGCTATCAACCACGCTGTGGCAGCAGGCGTACCTATGGTTTTCGCCATCAACAAGATTGACAAACCTTCGGCCAACCCCGATGCTATCAAAGAGCAGTTGGCCAATATGAACTACCTCGTGGAGGATTGGGGCGGTAAGTACCAGTCGCAGGAGATTTCGGCCAAGCAGGGTATCAACCTCGACAAACTCCTCGAGAAGGTGCTTTTGGAGGCCGAGTTGCTCGACCTCAAGGCCAACCCCGACAAGAAGGCCGTGGGTACGGTTATTGAGTCGTCGCTCGACAAGGGACGTGGCTACGTGGCCACCGTGCTCGTGGAGAGCGGCACCCTCCGTACCGGCGACGTTATCCTCTCGGGTACCCACACCGGCCGCGTGAAGGCTATGTTCAATGAGCACGGCAAGAAGGTGAGCGAGGCAGGTCCTTCGACTCCCGTGTTGGTGCTCGGTCTGAATGGTGCACCCCAGGCAGGCGACAAGTTCAATGTTATGGATGATGACCGCAGCGCAATGGAGATTGCCACCAAGAGGGAGCAGTTGCAGCGCATCCAGGGTATCAAAACCCAGAAGCACGTTACCCTTGACGAGATTGGCCGCCGTATTGCCATCGGCAACTTCAAGGAACTCAACATCATTGTCAAGGGCGATGTGGACGGCCCCATTGAGGCTATGACCGACTCGCTGCTGAATCTCTCCACCGAGACCGTACAGGTAAATGTTATCCACAAGGCTGTGGGCCAGATTACCGAGGGCGATGTGCTGTTGGCAGCCGCTTCCAATGCGGTGATTGTGGGCTTCCAGGTGCGCCCGAGTGCAGGTGCGAGGAAGTTGGCCGAGAACGAGTCCATCGAGATTCGTATGTACTCCATCATCTACGATGCCATCAACGACATCAAGGACGCTATTGAGGGTATGTTGGAGCCCGAGATGAAGGAGGAGATTATGGGTACCGTGGAGGTACTTGAGACCTTCAAAATCAGCAAGGTGGGCACCATTGCCGGTGGTATTGTGCGTGAGGGTAAGGTTACCCGCACTTCGCCTGTGCGTGTGATTCGCGATGGTATTGTTATCTACACCGGTCGCCTGGGCTCACTCAAGCGTTTCAAGGACGACGCAAAGGAGGTTACGCTCAATATGGAGTGTGGTCTGAACATCGAGTCCTACAACGACATCAAGGTGGGGGATATTATTGAGTCCTATGACCAGGTAGAGGTGAAAAAAAAGTAAGAAAAAACGCAGATTGCGGGTGAATTTTGCACCGCACTTCGATAAGCGGCTCCTCATTTGCGAAAGCAAACTGCGGGGCCGCTTTCTTGTTTGGCACAAAATTCACCTCGCACTTTGCGTTTTTTACCGCTTTCAAACGTTTTTTAGCACCACAACCAAATGGGGGAAGCGTCATTCTGACGCTGGCACAAAATTCACCTCGCACTTTGCGTTTTTTACTGCTTTCAAACGCCCGATAGCAGCAAAACCAAAATGGGGGAAGCGTCATTCTGACGCCCTTGCATTTGCACCGCTCTTTTACTTTTTTACGGCTTTCGAACGTTTGATGGCACCGCTACCAAAATGGGGAAAGCGTCATTCTGACGCCCTTTCTTCCCATTATCCCCTTAAATTCCCTTCAATTTTGTAATTATTACAAAATTTTTGCCGAAAAACTTGCAAATCGTCTAATAAATTCCTACCTTCGTAAAAGTAGTAAAACAGAAGGCCGAATGGCTTGTGATAGATAGCCGGATGGCTCGTGAATAGATAGCCGACAGAAATATTAGAAAATACAATATTAACCTCTAAAACCAAACGACTATGAAAAGAAACATTTTTACTATGATGGTGGCGGCCCTCGTGTCGCTGTTTGCACTCACCTCGTGTGAGAAGGACCCTGACCCTGCGGAGCTCATCGTTGGCAAGTGGACTGTGACCTCTGTGAGTTTTACGGTGGACGGTGTTACACAGGAAAAAACTCCTATGGAGGAGGGGGTAGCTGCTACCTACACCTTCAAAGCTGATGGCACCGGCGAGACTATAGAGGAAATTGGCGAGAATAGAAATGGGTTCACCTTCACCTACTCGGTTTTCACCAGTGGCGACAAGCAGATTTTGGGTATAACGGTTGATGGCGACACTGCCAACTTCGAAATTCTGACCCTCGATGAAAACACCCTCGTTTTTTCCAGAGAGGCAGTTGAGTCTGGTCACACTATCACGTTGACGACAAAGCTCAAACGCTCGTAGCCGAGTGTGCTGCCAAAGAAGGGCCGACACATTGCGTGTCGGCCCTTCTTTGGCGGTCAGCAGTCAGCGGTCAGCAATTAGTAAAGAGTAATTAGTAAATTGCTTTTGTCCGCCCTTAAAGCCTTTAGAGCCTTTAATACCCTTAAGGCCCCTTTCTGCTCTTTCTGCCCTTAACGCCCCCAATTTTGAATTTTGAATTTTGAATATTGAATTTTATCACTACATTTGCCCGCACTATTCAAAACTTAAATAGATTATGTGGATTTGGTTTGCACTCATCTCTTCGGTTATGCTTGGCTTCTACGATGTGGCCAAGAAGCGTTCCGTTACGGGTAATGCCGTCTTGCCGGTGCTGACCATTGCCACCTCCATCTCCGCACTCATATTCTTCCCCGTCATCCTCTCCTCCGAGTTCTCGTTGGGGTGGTTTGAGGGCACAAGGTTTGATGTGGAGCCGATGACCACGGGCCAGCACCTGCTGGTGCTCTTGAAGGCTGCCATTGTGGCTGCCACGTGGCTGTGTGGCTACTTGGCTGTGAAATACCTACCCCTTACCATAACCTCGCCAATCTATGCCCTGCGCCCCGTGTTGGTGCTGCTCGGCTCCATTCTCATCTTTGGCGAGAGGCTCAACGTCTACCAGTGGGTGGGCGTGGCTGTGGCCTTTGTGGCCTTCTATCTGATGAACCGCTCAAGCCTTAAGGAGGGTATCAAGTTTACCAACAATAGGGGTATGATGTACCTCTTTGCGGCGGTGTTGCTCGGTGTGGGTAGTGCCTTCTGCGACAAGATTTTGATGAAGGGCATTGAGGCTGCTTCGGTGCAGTCGTGGTGCAACCTCTACATTGCACTGCTCAACTGCCTGCTTATGTTGGTGGTGTGGCGACCCCAGCGTAAGGAGCAACCCTTCCATTGGACGTGGAGCATTGTGCTCATCTCGGTATTCTTGTCTATTGCCGACTTCTGCTACTTCAATGCGCTCTCGCAGGAGGGTGCGCTGCTGGCTGTGGTGTCGCTCATCAGGCGTGGCTCGGTTATTGTGTCGTTCACGCTGGGTGCGGTGTTCTTCAGGGAGCGCAACCTGCGGTCGAAGGCCATTGCTCTTGTGGTCCTGCTCGTGGGCCTCTACTTCCTGCTCCACGGTAGCCTGGTGTAAAGGGCGACTATCTGCTGACTATCAACGATAGGGAGTTTAGGGAATTTAGGGAGTGTAGGGAATTCCCTCTCTGCTCTTTCTGCCCTTTCCTGCCCTTTCTTGCCCTTTCTGCCCCCAATTTTGAATTTTGAATTTTGAATTTTGA
>JAFVSY010000097.1 GCA_017503465.1 Tidjanibacter sp.
ACCTCCCCTAACTTAGGGGAGGAGTGGTCGTAGGTCCCCCTCTGAGTTAGAGGGGGTGGCTGAAGGGCGGGGGCGTCTGTTAATTTTCAATTTTCAATTTGCAATTTTCCATTCCATATTTGTATATTTGTACTCAAGAGTACAAAACAACGCAAAACACAATACCCACAAATGAAACGCCTTATTCTGCTTTTGGCCGCCGCACTCGTTGCTTTTGCAACCCCCGCAGCCGCACAAACCATCACATCGCCCAATGGTAACCTCTCGCTCACCTTCTCCCTCTCCGAGCAGGGTGAGCCCACCTATGCCGTGGACTACAAGGGGCAGCCCGTAATCCTCCCCAGCCGCCTCGGCTTGGAGCTCAAAGGCACCAGGGGCCTCACCGGTGGTTTCACCGCAGGAGAGGCCGTGAAGAGCACCTTTGATGAAACGTGGGAGCCTGTGTGGGGCGAGGAAACACACATCCGCAACCACTACAACGAGCTCCTCGTTAGGCTCACACAAACCGCCACGGGGCGCACGATGAACATCCGTTTTCGTCTCTACAACGATGGCTACGGACTCCGCTATGAGTTCCCACGCCAAAGGAGGCTCACCTATATGACCATCGCAGACGAGCGCACCGAGTGGGCCCTCACAGGCGACCACAAGGCCTTCTGGATTCCTGGCGACTACGATACCCAGGAGTATGAATACATCGAGAGCCGACTCTCCGAAATTGGCAGTCGTGCCGGCGAACAAATCAAAAAGGGCTCTTCGGCCACCCGCTTCTCCGATTGGGGTGTGCAGACCGCTCTCACGCTCAAAACCGATGAGGGGGTCTACATCACCATACACGAAGCCGCCCTCATCGACTACTCCTGTATGCACCTCGTCTACAACCCCGACACCAAGGTGTTCACCTCGTGGCTCACGCCCGATGCCATAGGCAACAAGGGCTACATTCAGACCCCCTGCCATACCCCTTGGCGCACGGCCGTGATTACCGACGATGCACGCGAGTTGCTCGCTTCAAGGCTCACTCTCAACCTCAATGAGCCCTGCAAAATTGAGGACACCTCGTGGATTAAGCCTATGAAATATATGGGCGTATGGTGGGAACTCATCTCCAAGAAGAGCAGTTGGGCCTACGCCAGCGAGGGCAATATCAAACTCGACCTCGTGGACTACAACACCCTCAAACCCAACGGTCGCCACGGTGCCAACAACGAGAACGTGAAACGCTACATCGACTTCGCATCCAAGTGGGGCTGCTTCGACCAGCTCCTCGTGGAGGGTTGGAACATCGGCTGGGAAGATTGGTCGGGCAAGCACAAAGACTATGTGTTTGACTTTGTAACCCCCTATCCCGACTTCGACCTGCCCGCCTTGCAGAAGTATGCAAACGAGAGGGGTATGAGGCTGATGATGCACCACGAGACCTCCTCCAGCATACGCAACTATGAGCGACGTATGGACAAGGCCTACCAATTTATGGTGGACAATGGCTACAATGCCGTGAAGAGTGGCTACGTGGGCAACATCGTGCCCCGTGGCGAGTACCACTATGGTCAGGTGATGAACAACCACTACCAATATGCCCTCGAGAAGGCCGCCGAGTACAAGATTATGGTCAATGCCCACGAGGCTGTGCGCCCCACGGGTATCTGCCGCACGTGGCCCAACCTTGTCGGCAACGAGTCGGCTCGCGGCACAGAGTACCACGCATTTGGTGGTACACACCCCAGCCACGTAACCGTTCTCCCCTTCACCCGCTTGCAGGGTGGCCCGATGGACTTCACCCCCGGCCTCTTCTGTATGGACCTCAGCACTTTCGTTCCAAAACAAACCTCCAAGTGCAACAGCACCTTGGCCAACCAGCTGGCCCTCTACGTTACCCTCTACTCGCCCATACAAATGGCCGCCGATATGCCCGAGCACTATGAGCGCTACATCGACGCCTTCCAATTCATTGTGGATGTGCCCGTGGAGTGGACCGAGAGCCGCTACCTGGCTGCCGAGCCCGGCGACTATGTGGTTGTTGCACGCAAGGACAAGAACTCGCCCAAGTGGTTTGTGGGTGGCGTGACAGACGAAAACGAGCGCACGATGACCGTCAAGTTCGACTTCCTGACAAAGGGCAAGCTGTATGTGGCCACAGTCTATGCCGACGCCACCGATGCCGACTACGAGAAGAACCCCGAGGCCTACCGCATTGTGGAGGGTAAGATTACCGCTAAGAGCGCGGCCAAAATCTTTATGGCCCGTGGCGGCGGCTTCGCCATCTCCATCCGCGAGGCCACCAAAGCCGACCGCAAAATGAAGCCCCTGCGCATCAAATAGGCTGCGGTTCGGGGCTGATAATCAGCCACTCGTCCCCCTAAACAGCCTGTTGGGTTGCTACTTTGGGGTGATTTGGCGAAAAAAATATAATTTTATGGTCCGAAAAAAAGTGGCGAGAAACAAACTAAAACATATCAAATACAATAATCACAAAATCAAACAAATGAAAAACAACAATTACATTGAGCCTACTATCGACCTCTTTGAGATGGAGGTTGAGCAGGGTATCGCAATGAGTATCGAGTCCAGCGGTTTCGAGGACGTCTATCTCGAAGAAAAAACCATTGAATGGTAAACCAAAGTCTAACAAAAGCAAAAAAAGAGAAACGAGATGAAAAAGATTTTTTATTTTATCGCAAGTGCTATTGTTGCTTTGGGCGCAGTAGCGTGTCAGAATGACCTTGACGAAACCATCAACCCCGAGAGCAAAGGCGTATCGTTCTATGCCGAGGTTGAGGGCCTTTCGCGTATCACCATCGGTGAGCAGGACGAGAATGGTTATCCCGTAATCTGGGAGGAGGGTGACCAACTTGAAGTAAACACAGGTGAAAAGATATATTTCTTCGAGTATGATGGCGAGAAGTTCACCTGCTACGACGAGGGCGTTGAGAACATCGTTGGCAAAAATGTTCTTATCCTATACTATTCATCAATATACGGCCTTGATTCCACAATGGGCAAGAGTGGTCTCTATCTCTCCACCGGCAATGAGATCGTCTTCTCACCCGATAAGACCATCAAGCTGGAAGTTGTGGGCTCTTTCCTCCGTTTTGCCAGCGAGCACAGCGTAACCCTCTCTATGGAGAGCGAGAAGGCCTATGGAAACCCTTTTATCTATAATGGCGGCTATCACAACAGTATAACTTTGGAGGCTGGTGAGGATATTTGGGTGCCATTCTACATTGACACACCCACCCCTCCCTATTGTGAATACACCCTCTCTGCCTCTATTGATGGCGAAGTGATTAAATCCACTACGGTAAAGTTGGAACAAGGCAAAATCTACAACCTCGGCACCATCACCGTGCCCAGCAAGGAGTGGTGTGTCAGCGGTGGATTTAATAGTTGGGGTGAATTCCCATTGTATCTAGAGGACAATATGTTTGTTGCTCGCAACATTACGCTTAATGCTGAAGGTTTCCAGTTCCGTAGTGTTGGTAGTTGGGACAAGCAGGTTGGTGCATCTAGTACCGCCCCCACAATCGGTAAGTGGTATAAGTCGAAATACACCACGGATGGTTACAAGAACAACATCACGGTTAGCGACACCTCCAAGACCTATGGCCTCTATTTGCTCGACGATCCCGATTATGCATACTTCTGCATTGTAGAGCACGGAGAAGCTGCTCCTGTCGCTCCCGCACTGCCCGATGTAAACCTGAAGTGGGGTATCTGTGGTTCGTTCACCGAATGGGGCCAGAAGGCCGACATTCCTATGACTTTGGTGGATGGTAAGTGGGTGGCAACCAATGTGAAAGTGGAGGCAGGTGCTACCTTCAAGTTCCGCTATCGCCAAGATTGGGATTTGAACCAAAAAGGCCTCTCCGCAACCAAGGCAATCACCATTGGTGAACTCACTTCTGTAACCGGTACGAATGATATTAAGATTGCCACCGCAGGCACCTATGATTTCTATCTGACCGAAGACCTCGGCTCCTTTGTTGTCGTTGCTGCCGGCGCAGGTTTCCCCTCGGTTAAAGAGTACAAACTTTACGTCTACAACTTGGTGGGTTGGAGCAATGTCGCAGTTTGGGCTTGGGATAGTAGCACCAATTACACCGGTGGCTCGTGGCCCGGAAAGTTGATTACCGACACAGAGGTTATCAATGGCCACACCTACAGTGTATTCACCTTCCCTGCAAATGCAAATGACAAGACTATCGATGTTATTCTGAACAATAATAACGCTGGTGCCCAGACTCCCACCTTCTCGCTTACTGTTAACAAAGATTACTACTACCGACTCGAAGGTACCACAGCTCCTGTGGTTATCCCCGACCCCAACAATCCCCTGCCTGAGGTTGTTGTAGAGAAAGTAGCTCGCAAAATTACAGTTAAGGGCCCCGCAGATTGGAGCAAGATGAATATCCACTTCTGGGGTGGCAATAGTGGCGCCACTTCTTGGCCTGGCGCAGCAATGACCAAAAATGCAGATGGTAACTTTGAGTACACCTTTGATAAGATCGATGATGGCTGCACTATTGGCATTGTGTTGAATAACGGTAGTGGTAAGCAAACCGGCGACATCACTAACGTTGTTCTCGACTCGGATCTTTCCTACGAAGTGTTGAACACGGTGACAAATGGTAAATACAATTGGAAGAAATTGTAGTGCCGAATTTTAAGTGGGAAGTGTTGCCACGCTTGGAACACGAAGACATCATCCAAACGTAGCGACCGGTTCCGACGAATGTTTCATCCGAGCCCGACCTTATGTGTGGTTGGGCTCGGTTTTTTGTGTTTTTGGCATAAAAAAAGAAAAAAAGATTTGAAAAATTTTGCAGACAACGAAAAGTTGCCTATATTTGCACTCGCAAAACGGGTTTAGCCCCGTGGAGCGTTTTAGCAAAATGCGGAAATAGCTCAGTTGGTAGAGCACAACCTTGCCAAGGTTGGGGTCGCGAGTTCGAGTCTCGTTTTCCGCTCAAAATGAGAAGGTTGGCTTAACGCCAACCTTTCCTATTTTTGCACAATGACTCTCACGAGCGACCCCAAATTGCCCTGCTCGGCGAGGCCGCCGAGCGCAATTTCGACCACCCCTCCCGACCTCCCCTGTCGTAGGGGAGGAGGGCTTGGTGGTGCTACCAGGCGTAGTGGAAAATATTTACTAATTACTCTTTACTCTTTCTGCCCTTCAAATTACTCTCCCCTAAGTTAGGGGAGATGGCACGGAGTGCCAG
>JAFVSY010000098.1 GCA_017503465.1 Tidjanibacter sp.
CTTTCTGCCTTCACAAACCCCTCAGTCGCTTTGCGCCAGCTCCCCTAACTTAGGGGAGCGGTGGTTGGAAGGCATTGCAAGGTTGGGGAGCGTGCCGACCTGCCAACCACACAAAACGGCCTATGGCCGCTCCTCCCCTAAGTTAGGGGAGGTGCCGTTAGGCGGAGGGGTCTGTCAATTTTGAATTTTGAATTCTGAATTTTGAATTCTCTTGTAGTTGCAGTGTAGCAGATTGTGGTCGTTGTCGTAGAGGTGCATACCGTTGCCTTGGCAGAACTTCCACACCTTGCAATCTTTACACTCGCCCTTGCGTGCCCACTCGCGGTTGCGATAGGGCTCAAAGCGGGTGTTCCACACCTCCCAGATGTTGTCGGTGTAGATGTTGCCTTGGTCAAATCCTGCGCGTATGCTGGTGCAGGCACTGATGGCGCCGTCTATCTTTATGCCGCAAATGCTCACTCCCGCCATACAACCGAAGAACCTATCCCTCACCTCGGCCTCGTAGCCTCCGAGGAAGCCCTCACAGGCGTAGTCGCACTTGATTTTACCCTCCTTGCGGGTGGCGATGATGAACTCCATCAGCCCTCGGTACTCCTCCGAGGAGAGTTGCAACTCGTCGTTGTCGGCAGCCCTGCCCACGGGGAATATCGTAAAGAGCCTCCACGCCTTGCACCCTCGCCCAATGAGCCAATCGCGCAGTTCGGGCAGGGAGGCGTAGTTGTGTGGGCCCACGCAGGTAACCACGTCGTAGACAATGCCTTCGGTGGCGACAATGGCATCCAGTGCCCTCACAGCGTTGCGCCAACTATGCGGGTGGCGGCGTATGGCGTTGTGTACCTCCTCAAACCCATCGAGCGAGAGGGTTATGGAGCGCAGACCGGCCCTTACGAGCGACTCCATACGCTCACGTGTGAGCAACATTCCGTTTGTAACAATTCCCCACGGATAGCCCCTCTTGTAGAGTTCACGCCCCACCGCCTCAAGGTCGTTGCGGCAGAGGGCCTCACCACCGGTGATGACTACCATCACCCTGTTGGGGTTCACGTGTGGGGTGATTTGGTCGATGGCTCGCAGGAAATCTTCGGCGGGCATATCGGGCACGGTGGCACTACTGCGACAATCGCTACCGCAGTGGCCGCAGTTGAGGTTGCAACGCAGTGTACACTCCCAGAAAATCTCGCGCAACTCGTGTTGCTTTGCGAGGTCCTTTTTGATGTCTGCAAAGAGATTGAGCGCCAAGCGTTTGCGTAGTCCTATTTTGGGGGCTTTACTCATTGGTTGTACCTTCGTTTTCGGGAGTAGTTTCGGGGTAGTTAATGCCACCTTGTGGGAGTTGCTCTTGCATCTCGATGGTGCCGTCAAAGTCAACGAGCCACTCTTCGGTGGTTGCAAACCAACCTCCACCGGCAGCCTCGTCTACATCTTCGGCCACGAAGTATGTCTTGTGTGGCACGGTGCCAATGTGGATGTTGAACTCTCCCTTGGCATCGGTCATCACGGGGGCATAGCCCTCCAAAGGCCTGATGTAGTAGTCTGGGTAGTACCACTCACGGGTGCCAACGTAGACCTTCACTCCCTCAATGGGGGCACCATCGGTGTTGGTAACCTTACCCTTGAAGTTTTTGTTCCAATATTGGTCGGGCTCCGGTTCGGGCATACCATAGCAGGCGGTCAGAATGGGTGCTGCCGAAAAACCCAACATACTCAAAAGGATGTTCTTGACGCTACGCTTCATACAATTAGTAATTAGTAAAGAGTAATTAGTAAATATTTTTGAATTTTGA
>JAFVSY010000099.1 GCA_017503465.1 Tidjanibacter sp.
GGTGAACATACCCGTATCGGAAAGTGGGGTGTAGAGTGCTTCCGTGCAGTAGGTCAGCGCATTGCGTTCCCTCAGGGCCACATTGAGCCTCGAAGCGGCCGTGGGTCCACCCAGCAGGTTGGTGAGCAAAATCAGCGGCACCCTCTTGGGGTTATCCAGCGCAAAGGCCCTTGTGCCCATCACCGAGCGCACTTGGTGCATACCACGCCCAACCTCCTTGTTGAACTGCTCCACCTCCATCGGCCGAGTGCGTTCGGCTGTGCGCACCGTGGGTTTCTCCGCCCCTAACCAACGCTCCACCACCCTCACAAAACAGCCCTCGCTGATGGGGCCACACACCGCAAAGACCATTCGGTCGGTGGTGTAGTTGCGCTCCACGAAGGAGGCGAGTTTGGGCGAGGTGTGTCGCCTTACGGTTGTGCGGGTGCCAAGTATGGGGTGGCCCAACTCCGAGCCCTCAAAGAGGAGTTCTTCAAACTCATCGTAGATGCGCTCATCGGGGGTGTCCTTGTAGATACCAATCTCGTCATAGACAACCTCCTTCTCCTTGGCTACCTCCGCATCGGGGAAGGTGGAGTGGAAGATGATGTCGTCCAAGAGCTCCACCGCCTTCTCAAAATCCCTGCGCAACACGGTGGCGTGCACAACGGTCTCCTCCTTGGTGGTGAAGGCGTTAATCTCCCCACCGAGGTTTTCGAGTCGGCAGTTCACTTGCCAAGCCTTACGCTTGCGAGTGCCCTTGAAGAGGGTGTGTTCGAGCAAGTGGGCAATGCCATATTCGCCCTGCTCTTCATCGCGGCTACCCGCTCCGATGGTCATTGAGCAGTAGCACACGGCACTCGTGGGCACACGTTTGAGTATGCACCTGATGCCGTTGTCGAGCGTGTGGACAAAAAATTCCTCTCTCTTTCGTGTTCTGCTCATCGTCTTTTGTTATCTGTTATGCAGTGCGTTGTGCGCTTTGAGGAATTGGCCCGTGTGGCTCTCCGAGCACCGCACAATATCATCGGGAGTGCCCTCAAAAACCACGCTTCCACCACCCTCGCCCGCCTCGGGGCCGAGGTCCACAATCCAGTCGGCACACTTAATCACGTCCATATTGTGTTCAATCACCACAATGGTGTGCCCACGCTTGAGCAACGCATCAAAGGCCGCCAGTAGTTTGTTGATGTCGTGGAAGTGGAGTCCGGTGGTGGGCTCGTCAAAGATAAACATAGTTCTCTCGGTGGTATCCTCGCCCATCAGGAACGAGGCGAGTTTCACCCTCTGGATTTCGCCACCGGAGAGCGTAGAGGTCGATTGGCCGAGTTTTATGTACCCAAGGCCCACGTCCTGCAAGGTGCGCAGCGAGGCTACAATGCGCTGATTGATAGATTGTTCGCCATCCTGCGCAAAGAACTCCACAGCCTCATCCACATTTATCTCCAGCACCTCGTGTATGTTCTTCCCACGGTAGCGCACCTCCAGCACATCCTCGTTGAAGCGTTTGCCACCGCAATGTTCGCACACAAGTTCCACGTCGGCCATAAACTGCATTTCTACCCTGATTACGCCCTCGCCTTGGCACTCCTCACACCTACCACCCGGGCGGTTGAACGAAAAGTGCGACTGACTGATACCGTTGTGGCGTGCATAGGGTTGGGCCGCAAAGAGTTGGCGAATGTCGTTGTAGGCCTTGGTGTAGGTCACGGGATTGGAACGCAACGACTTACCGATGGGGCTCTGATCCACCATCTCCACCGAGCGGACAAGGCCCACATCGCCCTCAAGGCACTCATAGCCACCGGGCTTGTTGCCCGTCTCGTATATCTCCCTGCGCAAGGCGGGATAGAGAATTCCCTCCACAAGCGATGACTTACCACTACCGCTCACGCCCGTAACGCAGGTCATCACTCCAAGCGGAATCTTCACATCCACCCCCTTGAGGTTGTTCTCCCTTGCGCCCCTAATCTCCACATAGCTGCTCCACCCTCGGCGGCTCTTGGGCATTGCAATGCTCTTGTGCCCAAAGAGATAGTCGGCCGTAAGGCTCCTCTTGCAGCCATTCATATCGGCCAAGGTGCCATTGTAGACCACCTCGCCACCATTCACTCCCGCCTCGGGTCCAATGTCCACGATGCGGTCGGCTGCCCTGATGACCTCCTCTTCGTGCTCCACCACGATGACCGTGTTGCCCAAGTCGCGCAACTGTCGGAGCACCCCAATTAGTCGGTGGGTATCCCTCGGGTGCAGGCCAATGCTCGGCTCGTCAAGGATGTAGAGCGAACCCGTGAGGTTACTACCAAGCGAGGTGGAGAGATTAACCCTCTGACTCTCACCACCCGAAAGTGTGGACGAAAGCCTATCGAGCGACAAGTAGCCCAAGCCCACATCGGACAGATAGCCAAGCCTTGTGCGCACCTCCGTGAGGAGTCTTTCGGCCGTGCGGGCCTCGTAGTCGGTGAGGGTGAGCGAGGCAAAGAACTCCACAAGTTCATCCACCGACATCGCCACCAGGTCGGCAATGCTCCGCCCTCCGACCTTCACCCACAAGGCCTCCTTGCGCAACCTTTTGCCCTCACATTCGGGGCAGAGTGTTTTGCCCGTGAAGCGGGAGAGCATCACCCTATATTGTACCTTATATCTCTCTTTCTCAAGGAATTTGAAAAAGTCATCAAGTCCGTGGAAATAGGCATTACCCGTCCACAACAGCCTGCGCTGTTCGGCAGTGAGTTTGTGGTATGGCACGTGCACGGGGAAGCCAAATCGGTGGGCATTTTGCACCAGTTGGTCCCTCCACCAACTCATCGTGGCACCACGCCAGCAGGCAATGGCATTTTCATAGATGCTCTTGTTCTTGTCGGGCACCACAAGGTTTTCGTCAATGCCGACCACCTTGCCGTAGCCCTCACACAGCGGGCAGGCTCCAATGGGGTTGTTGAACGAAAAGAGGTGTTCGGTGGGCTCCTCAAAGGTTATTCCATCGGCCTCGAAGCGGGTGCTAAACTCCTCGCTGTGGCCCACATCCACGCTCACCACTCGGCACACTCCCTCGCCAACCTCCAGGGCTCTCGCAACAGAGTCGCCAATGCGCTCTGCCGCATCCTTCTCGGCGGTGGCCTTCAGTCGGTCCACCACGATTTCAATATCCTCGGCCCTTGTGTCGGTGGCAAGTTCGCCCAATATATCCTCGGCCGAGAGCACCTCCCCACGATAGCGGAACCTCTGCACGCCCTCGCCCATCAGTAGTGTGATTTTCTCCACAATACCCTGCCCTTCGGAGAGTACCAGCGGAGCCACAATCAGCACCCTCTCACCCTCCGCAAGGGTTGTAACGTAGTCCACAACGTCTTGTGCCTGCACCTTCACCACCTCCTTGCCCGACACGGGGGAGTAGGTGCGCCCAATGCGTGCGAAGAGTAGTTTGAGGTAGTCGTAAATCTCGGTGGTTGTGCCAACGGTGGAGCGAGGGTTGCGAGTGTTCACCTTCTGCTCGATGGCAATGGCGGGTGCAATGCCCCTAATGATGTCCACATCAGGTTTGCTCACGCGGCCCAAGAATTGGCGAGCATAGGTGGAAAGGCTCTCCACATACCTCCTCTGCCCCTCGGCAAAGATGGTATCAAATGCGAGAGTCGATTTGCCCGAGCCCGATAGGCCCGTAACCACAACCAACTCTCCGTGGGGTATCTCAACCTCAATATTTTTGAGGTTGTGCACCCTTGCGCCTTTTATGTATATCGAATTATAACGCCTCTGTTTCATCGTCAATAGTGATTCCTTCCACCTTCTCCAGGCGGCCCAACAACTGGTCGGCCAGCGAGAGCCTAACCGCAAGTCTCATCGTGCAAACATTGTCAAAAGTCTGCTCCAACACCTTGGGCCCCACAGCCTTAACAGCCCTCATTACTCCGTCCATACTCTCAAACGGATAGTGCAGACCAAGCACCCTATCCACCGTGCGCTCCTCCACCCTGCACACATCCAACACTGCGGCCGTGGACTCCTTGTAGGCCTCAATCAACCCCGGAACGCCAAGTTTTGTGCCACCAAACCAGCGGACCACAACCACCAAACAATCGGTAATTCCGCGCGAGAGGAGTTGTCCGAGGATGGGTTTTCCTGCCGTACCCGAAGGCTCACCATCGTCGTTTGCGCGGAAATCTTCGCCCTTGGGGCCAAGTCGGTAGGCATAGCAGTGGTGGGTGGCATCGTAGAACTTCTTGCGCAACCCATCCATAATCTCCTTAACCTGCTCGGCGGTGGTTACGTGATAGGCCAGGGCGAGAAACTTACTGCTTCGCTCCCTGATGGCCGCCTCACTTTGGCCCACAATGGTCTTGTATGTATCTTCCGTTTGCACTTCGAGTGTTGGTTTACTTATGAGCCCTAAACATCCTGCTCCAGCGAATGTTGGAGGGGAATGGTTTGTGCTTATCCAGCGACAGCCACACAAACGAGGGAGTGCCCACGATGTGGTCCTCGGGCACAAATCCCCAGTAGCGGCTATCGGCCGAGCAGTGGCGGTTGTCGCCCATCATAAAGTAGTAGTCCATCTCAAAGGTGTATTCGCTTGCAGGCTTACCATTGATGCGGATAACCCCATCGACCACCTCCAGCGAGTTGCCCTCATAGTTCTTGATGATGCGCTCATAGAGAGGAAGGTTATCCTCCGTCAGCGCAACGGTTGCCCCCTTTTGCGGTACCCACAGCGGGCCAAAATTATCCTCTGTCCAATTGAACTTGTCGCTGTTGGGGAATATGGCCGAGTAGGTCTCGGTAGTTTCGTTCTTTGTGATACTCTCCACGTTCTTCATCCCCTTGAGCTTGTCCACGCTCTGCTCCGTCAGGGGCATAACATAGACACCCGTGGAGGGCGAATAGTGAACATCGTCCTTCGATACCCCGAGTCTTTCAAGGCTCTTGGCACTCAGCGGCGAGGTGGTCTGCACAAAGTAAATGAATTGGCGACCGGCAATCTCACGTTGGGGCTCACCATTCACAATGAGTTGTCCACCAACAATTTGGAGTGTATCGCCGGGCAGTGCCACACACCTCTTCACATAGTGTTCCCTCTTGTCCACGGGCCTCGACACCACAGTGTACTGCTTGTTCATCAACTCCCTACCCCTCTTTTCGCCATAGGCACCTGTGAATTGGCGCACGATGTCGTAGTAGGTTTCGGCCAGGCGTTCCATAATCACCGTGTCGCCCGCAGGGAAGTTGAACACCACAATGTCATCCCTCTCCACACTCCTACGACCTGCCAAGCGTTTGTAGGGCCACTTCACAGCCTCGCTATACGACTTTGTGCCCCAAGGTGTTACGTTGTGCATCAGGGGCAGCGAAAGGGGTGTATTGGGCAGGCGTGGACCATAGGTTGCCTTGCTCACATAGAGGTAGTCGCCCACCAGCAGTGTCTTCTCCATCGAGGAGGTGGGAATTTGGTACATCTGAAATGCGTAGGTGTTGATGAGTGTGGCGAAGATGAGCGCAAACACAATGGCGTCAATCCAACTCCACACCTCCTTGTAGACCTTGCTGTTCTGCTTACGCTGGCGGTGCTTGTCAAGGCGCAGCAGTCGGGCGAGGAATTTTGTAATGTAAATGTCGAAGATTATCGGCAGGCCGAGCAACATCCAAAGACTCTCGGTCCAGACCACAAACCACAGTACATAAACGATTGCCACGATGGCAAACTTCACCCACTTATTCCTAAAAAACTCTTTCATTTTCAATATCTTATATTTTCAAAAAGTCATCCATCGAAAAAACTCCCTTGCGCCCGCCATCGGCCACCAACCACTCGGCTGCCAACACTGCGCCCAGAGCCAACCCTCGGCGCGACTTGGCACTGTGGCTCACCGTGAGGGTGTCCTCCTCGGAGTCGTAGGTGATGGTGTGGATGCCCGGCACCTCGCCCTCACGCACCGACACAATCTCCTCCTTCTTCACATTGAGTGCGCCACCGCTTGCCACTCTCATCTCCTCGGCAAGGGTGGCTGCCGTGCCACTCGGAGCATCAAGTTTGTGGATGTGGTGAACTTCCTCAATGCCAACGCTATACTGCGACATTCGCCCCATAACGGCGGCCAGCCAACGGTTGAGCCTAAAGAGCACATTCACGCCCACGGAGTAGTTGGAGGAGTAGAAAAATGCACCACCCTTCCGACGGCAGAGTTCGTCCAGTTCAGCCTTGCGCTCGGTCCACCCCGTGGAGCCACTCAACACAGCCACACCCGCCTCAATGCAGGTGCGGATGTTGTCGTAGGCAGTGGAGGGAGAGGTAAACTCAATGGCCACATCGGCCTGCGAGAGCACCTCGGGGGTCATCATCTCCTTGCGGTTGTCTACATCGATGGTCGCCACAACCTCGTGTCCCCTCTCTCGGAGCACCTTTTCAATCTCGTGGCCCATCTTGCCATAGCCTATGATTGCAACTTTCATACGGTGGGATGTTTTCACATTTTCACATAAACGTACAAAAATAGGGATTTTTTCCTTATTTTTGCCAAAGATAACAGCGATTTTTCAGTTTATGCGTTACTTTGCCGAACTATCCTACAAGGGCACAGCCTATTGCGGCTGGCAGCGACAGCCCAATGCACCCTCTGTGCAGCAGACCATCGAGGAGGCCATCTCGACCATTTTGCGCGAGAATGTGGAGGTTGTTGGTGCGGGGCGTACCGACACGGGGGTCCACGCCGCCTTCTATGTGGCCCACTTCGACACCTCCAAGCCCATCGCACAGCCCGAAGATTTTGTCTACCACCTCAATGCGCTCCTGCCCGAAGACGTTGCCTTTGGGCGCATCTACGCCGTGGCCGACAGTGCACACGCACGCTTTGACGCCACCGAGAGGGAGTATCGCTACTACATTGAGCCCCGCAAAAACCCCTTCACGCGAGCCACCTCGTGGCAACTCTCCGCGCCCCTTGACGTGGAGGCAATGAACAGGGCCGCAGCGGTTTTGCTCACCACCGAGGACTTCACCACCTTTGCCAAACTCGGCAGTAACAATACTAATAATATTTGTCACATCTTCCGTGCCGAATGGATTGAGATTGAGTGCGGTATGCTGGTGTTTGTGTTCCGTGCCAACCGCTTTTTGAGGAATATGGTCAGGGCCGTTGTGGGCACTCTGGTGGATGTCGGCAGGGGCAAAATCAGCCCCGAAGAGTTTGCCGCCATTGTTGCCTCACGCGACCTTTCGCGCAGTTCATCCTCGGCTCCTGCCGCAGGACTTTTTCTCACCGATGTACGCTACAAATAGCCCCCTTTCTGCCTATGACACGCAAACCAACCGCTCTACTCTCGGCTCTGCTTGTCGCCACACTGCTTTTTGTGGCCGAGGCCGAGGGGCAGAACACCCAACACGTGGACACCTTCCTTGGGGTGGACAACACCGGCAACACTTTTCCTGGCGCATCTCTGCCATTTTCTATGGTTAAGCCCGGTGCCGACGTGCTGATGCCGACAAGGTGGACCAACAACAATTCGGGCTATGCCACCGGACGCCCCGTGTGTGGCTACAGCATAAACCACGTGAGCGGCACAGGCGGAGCCTCCAAGTATGGCAACTTCAGGGTTATGCCCACCACGGGGAGCGTGAACCTGCGTGACGTGAGTGCAAACGTGGTGGAAGAAGACTCCCGCCCGGGCTACTACTCCACCACCCTCGACAATGGGGTGCGCACCGAACTCACACTCACACACAGCGTTGGATTCTACCGCTTTAGCACCACCAATGGGGCCGACTCATTGCGCCTGTTGCTCGACGTGTCGTCGCTACTCGACAAGGGCTCCACGCCCCAACACCTGCTCACCTCGGGTGTGGAGATGGTGTCGGACACCGAGATTGTGGGCTACTGCAAGTCGGAGGGAGGTTGGAACACAGGTGAGTGTGAGGTATATTTCTATGCCACCATCAACCAAACGCCCTCCTCGTGGGGCACATTCCGCCAGGGGCGTATGTCGGTCGGCAACCGCACAGAGAAGTCCATCAACAGCAACGACCACACCGAGAAAGCACTCTTTCTCTCCTTCCCGACCACCGCTACTGAGCCACTCGAAATGCGTATGGCTCTCTCCTATGTGAGCACCCAAAAGGCCAAAGAGAACTACCTCGCCGAGGCCCGCAACATTTCCTTTGAGGATGCGCTTCGGAGTGCCGAAGAGCAGTGGAACGCCCTTCTCGGCCGCATCGACATAGAGGGCCCACAGGAGGTCAAAACAATGTTCTACAGTGCCCTCTATCGTGCCCTGATGATGCCCACGTGCCGCACAGGCGAGATGAAGGGCTGGGGCTCGGAGGAGGTCTACTACGATGACTACTATGCCATTTGGGACACCTTCCGCACCGCCACCCCTCTGGTGGCTCTGGTGGCACCCGAAAAGGTGGCCGAGCAGATTACGTCGCTCATCAACATTGGCACCCACGAGGGTTGGATGCCCGATGCAAGGAGTGGCAACCGCAGTGGATTGGTGCAGGGTGGAACGAATTGCGACGTGATGATTGCTGATGCGTGTGTGAAGGGCATTGAGGGTGTGGACTACGAAAAAGCCCTCTCGCTGATGCTCCACGCAGCCAACACCGAGCCCGCCGAGCCACGCCTCTATGGCCGTGGAGGCATATCGCAATACAACTCCCTCGGCTACATTCCCCACACCACCGAGCGTTCCGGCTCACGACAAGTGGAGTATGCCTACTGCGACTTTGCCATAGCAACCCTTGCCGAACACCTCGGACACCACGACATCGCTGCCGAGTACTTTGAGCGTAGCAACCGTTGGACAAACCTCTGGAACAGCGAGGCCGAACACGATGGTTTCCGTGGTTTTGTGTGGCCCAGGGGAGAGGACGGAGTGTGGGTGCAGGACTACAGCCCGCTGAAGTTAAGCATCTGGAACGGAGTATTTTATGAGGGCAGTTCGTGGCAGTACTCACTCTATGCGCCCCACGACGTGGCAAGGCTCATTGAGTTGTGTGGAGGCAGGGAGCGTTTCGTGGAGCGACTCGACCACTTCTTCGCCAAGGGGCTCAACGAGGAGGAGGTGCGCCGAGGGCTGAAGGGGTACTATAATGTGGGCAACGAGCCTTCGTTCCTCACTCCAACTCTCTACACGTGGGCAGGCCGCTACGACCTTACGGCCAAGCGCACGAGGGAGATTATCAACACCTATTTTTCCACAGGGCGCAGTGGGCTCCCTGGCAACGACGACTCGGCCGCCACGGGTAGTTGGTGTGCATTTCACCTGCTGGGCCTCTACCCCAATGCAGGCCAAGACTACTATCTGCTCACCTCGCCCCAGGTGGAGAGCGCAACCCTACACCTGACGGGTGGCAAGAAGTTCCGACTGATTGTCCGCAACGGCTCCAAAGATAATATCTACATCCGCTCGGCCCGACTCAACGGCAAGCCATACCACAAGGCGTGGATTAGCCACAGCGATATCACGGCGGGCGGTGTGCTCGAACTCACAATGGGCCCCACACCTTCACGCTGGGGCCAGAGGGAACTTCCCCCATCTCTAAGCGATAAAAAATAGGGGGCGAGTGTGGATTTTTTTAAGCAGAATAGATTAACTTTGTGCGAGCTAACTCGTGGCGAGTTAATACTCAAACATATTAAGGTTAGATAGTATTATGTCCGAACTGAGATTTCGAGTAATCGAGAGTGCCTTTGGAAAGAAGGCAATCAAAGCACCAACTCCCTCGGCGCGTCCATCGGAGTATTTTGCAGAGAACGTGTTTGACCGCCCCAAAATGGAGCAATATCTCCCCAAAGAGCAATATCAACAATTGGTTGAGAGCATCGACCATAAGCTCCCTCTAACCACAAAGATAGCCGACGCAGTTGCTGATGCAATGAAGCGTTGGGCCATCGACAAAGGTGCCACTCACTATACCCA
>JAFVSY010000100.1 GCA_017503465.1 Tidjanibacter sp.
GGGACAATTTTGAATTATGAATTTTGAATTTTGAATTCTCAATTAACCCACCTTCGGTGGCTTTTAGTTGCTCTCGCTCGGCCCAGGCGTTGCCTGTTTGGTGTAGATGTTAGGTCTGCACTCTTTCGAGCCTTTGGATGCCAACAAGCACCCTCTGCCCTCGCTTACTCGCAACTTTTTCCATTTTCAATTTCTTTTCTGCCTTCCTCTTCTTCCAATAATTTTCCATTTTCCATTGTCAATTTTCAATTTCTTTTCGTATCTTTGTAAATTGCTTTAGGTGCGGACAAAATAGTAGATAATATAAATATAACACAGACGAAAAAATGACACAGGAAGAACTCTTTAAGAAACTGATTGCTCACTGCAAGGAGTATGGTTTTATTTTCCCTTCGAGCGAGATTTACGATGGCCTAAGCGCAGTCTACGACTACGGTCAACTGGGCGTGGAGTTGAAGAACAACATCAAAACCTATTGGTGGGATTCGATGACCAAACTCCACGACAACATCGTGGGTATTGATGCGGCCATCTTTATGCACCCCAAAGTGTGGGAGGCAAGTGGCCACGTTGGAGCCTTCAACGACCCTCTGATTGATAACAAGGACTCCAAGAAACGCTATCGTGCCGATGTCCTCATCGAGGATTGGATTGCCAAGCAGGACGAGAAGATTGAGAAGGAGTGCACCAAGGCTGCAAAACGCTTTGGTGAGAGTTTCAACAAGGAGATGTTCCTCCAGACCAACGGCCGCGTGTTGGAGATTGCGGCCAAGAGGGACGAGGTCAATAAGCGTATGGCCGATGCTCTCAATGCCAACGACCTTGTGGAGCTCAGGCAGATTATCATCGACTGCGAGATTGTGTGCCCCATTTCGGGCTCGCGCAACTGGACCGAGGTTAGGCAGTTCAACCTGATGTTCTCCACCCAGATGGGCTCGGTGGCAGAGGGCGCCAACACCGTCTACCTGCGCCCCGAGACCGCACAGGGTATCTTTGTGAACTTCCTCAATGTGCAAAAGACCGGTAGGATGAAGATTCCCTTCGGTATTGCCCAGATTGGTAAGGCCTTCCGTAACGAGATTGTGGCTCGCCAGTTCATCTTCCGTATGAGGGAGTTTGAGCAGATGGAGATGCAGTTCTTCGTGCGCCCGGGTGAGGAGATGATGTGGTGGAACAAGTGGAAAGAGACCCGTATGAGCTGGCACCGCGCCCTGGGCTTTGGCGATGACAACTACCGCTTCCACGACCACGAAAAACTCGCCCACTACGCCAACGCTGCTACCGATGTGGAGTACAACTTCCCCTTCGGCTTCAAGGAGGTGGAGGGTATCCACAGCCGTACCGACTACGACCTGGGCCGCCACCAGCAGTACTCGGGTAAGAAGATTCAGTACTTCGACCCCGAGACGGGCGAGAGCTATGTTCCCTATGTGGTTGAGACCTCCATTGGTGTAGACCGTATGACCTTGCAGGTGCTCTCGGCTGCCTACAAGGAGGAGCAGTTGGACAATGGCGAGACCCGCACGGTGCTTTCGTTCCCCGCACCTCTGGCACCCGTGAAGGTTGCAGTGTTGCCTTTGGTTAAGAAAGACGGCTTGCAGGAGATTGCTATGGACCTCGTGCACAAACTCAAATTCAGCCACAATGTGCAGTATGATGAGAAGGACTCCATCGGCAAACGCTACCGCCGTCAGGATGCCATCGGTACTCCCTTCTGCGTTACTGTGGACCACCAGACCAAGGAGGACGGCACCGTAACCATCCGTGAGAGGGACACGATGAAGCAGTGGAGGGTTAGCATCAGCGAACTTGAGGCCATCGTTGCCGAGAAGGTTAGTATGCGCCAATTGTTTGAGAAATTGGTGTAATAAGCCATTAGCTGTATAAGATATGAAAACCGCCCTTTTCCCCGGATCGTTTGACCCCTTCACGGTGGGCCACCAAGCCCTTGTGAGCGAGGGGCTTCGCTTCTTCGACAAGATTGTGGTGGCCGTGGGCGAGAACCCCGACAAGAGGGGCCTACTGACCACCGCAAACCGCAAGCGACTCATTGAGGACCTCTACAAGGATGAGCCGAGGGTGGAGGTGGTTAGTTATAGTGGCCTCACGGGCAACTACTGCCGAGAGAACGAGTTGAAGTTCATCCTGCGTGGTATGCGTAACACGGTCGATTTCGACTTCGAGCGCAATATGATGCAGATAAACCAAAGGCTCTATCCGGAGATTACCACCGTGTTGCTCTTCACCCCTTCGGAGTATGTGGCGGTGTCGAGCAGTGTCATCAGGGAGATACTCTCGTTTGGTGGCGATGTGGCTCAATTTATGCCCCAAGGTGTTGATATTAAGGACTATTTGTAGGAAAATATTGTAGAGATAAATATACACACAATAGAGATGCAATTCAGTGCAGAGATGATTGCCGCCGGTTTGGGTGGCGAGATTGTTGGTAACAAAGATGTTACCGTGAGCGAGTTTGCAAAGATTGAGGAGGGCCACAAGGGGGCAATTTCCTTTATGGCCAACCCCAAGTATGAACACTATGTCTACACGACCGAGTCGTCAATCGTGATTGTCAATCGCTCGTGGGAGCCCAAGGGTGAGGTGAAAGTCACACTGATTAAGGTGGACGATGCCTATGGCTGCTTTGCCAAACTGCTGGAACTCTATGCGGCCTACAAGCCCAAGAAGAAGGGTGTGCACCCCACGGCTGTCGTGGCCGAGAGTGCCACCGTGGGCGAGGATTGCTACATCGGAGCCTACGCTGTGGTGGACGAGGGTGCCAAGATTGGCAATGGGGTTAGCATCTATCCCCACGTCTACGTTGGCGATGGCGCTACCGTTGGCGATGGCACCACACTCTATTCGGGTGTGAAGATATATGAGGGCTGCAAGATTGGTAAGAGGTGTGTGCTGCACGCAGGTGCAGTGGTGGGCTCGGATGGCTTCGGCTTTGCTCCCAATGCGGCTGGCTCCTACGATAAGATACCCCAGATTGGCATTGTAACCATTGAGGATGATGTGGAGATTGGTGCCAACACCACCATCGACCGTGCCACTATGGGCTCCACCGTTATTGAGAAGGGTGCCAAGTTGGACAACCTTGTGCAGATTGGCCACAATGTGGTCATCGGCGAGAGCACCGTTATGGCGGGCCAGTCGGCAGTGGCAGGTTCGGCCAAGGTGGGCAAGAGGTGTATGATTGGTGGTCAGGCAGGCGTTGTGGGCCACATCACTGTGGGCGATGGCTCGATTGTGGCTTCGGTTACGGGTGTGAGCAACTCGGTGCCTGCTGGCTCGCAGATTATGGGCAACCACGGCATTGACGCTCGCCGCTTCCGCAGGGTGAATGCCGTCTACCGCAACCTGCCCGAACTGCAACGCACTGTGAACCAACTCGAAAAGGAACTCAAGGCCCTCAAAGCCCAACAGTAGAATAGGTATTTACGTAGAATAGGTATTTACTCTTTACTATTTACTAATTACTCTTTACTCTTTACTCTTTACTCTTTACTCTTTACTCTTTACTCTTTACTCTTTGTCCCTCTAATGGCCGACCAATACCACCGCATAATTATGGGTATCGACCCCGGTACAAACCGTATGGGCTACGGGGTGCTGGAGGTGCTGGGCAAAAACAAACTGCGCGCTGTGGTCATTGGCGACGTGGATATGGTCAAGATGAAGGACCCCTATGAGAAACTGCGATACATCTTCGATAGGGTGCTGGCCCTGGTGGATGAGTATAGGCCCGATGAGGTGGCTCTGGAGAGCCCCTTCTTTGGGGAGAACGTGCAGAGTATGCTCAAGTTGGGCAGGGCGCAGGGGGTGGCTATGGCTGCCGCATTGTGCCGTGGACACAAGGTCTTTGAGTACGCTCCGAGGAGGGTTAAGCAGGCCATCACGGGTAATGGCGGTGCCGCCAAGGAACAAGTGGCCTCAATGTTGAAGAGTATGCTGGGTGTGGAGTACAACCCCAAGAGGTTGGATGCCACGGATGGCTTGGCGGTGGCTCTGTGCCACTACTTCGAGAGTTCGCAAGTAATTCCCCACCAGCCTGTTAGCCGCACCCGAAAGAGCAGTAAGGGGGCTTCGTGGGAGAAGTTTGTGAGTAGCAACCCCGATAGGGTGGTGAAGAACTGACACAGTGAAAATCAAGTATAACAACACAATAACAAAAAAACGTAGAGAAGATGAAAAAGATTGTTCTTTTTGCAGCCGCTGCCGCAATGTTGCTGGTGGGCTGCCAGAATGCAAAGACCTACGCCGTGAGCGGTACCATTGAGGGCCTTGAGGGCACCGTGGCACTGATGCCTATGTCGGGCGATGCCGAGGAGGCCTATGGCGAGGCTACCGTTGAGAATGGCGCATTTACCATTGAGGTGGAGAGTATGACTCCGCTGTTCACACTGTTGGCTGTCAATGGTCAGCCCGTGGTGCCCGTGTTCTTGGAGAGCGGCGAGATTACCGTGAGTGGTAACGCAGAGGAGTTGCAGGGCGTGAAGGCTACCGGCACCGTGTCCAACGATGCTTATGCTGCCTATGTTGAGGCCCAGAGCGCTCTGGCTGCCACGCTGGAGAACCCCGAGGCTACCGAGGAGGAGGTTAAGGCTGTCTATGAGCAGATTGAGGCTCTGAACGAGGAGAGCTACGAGGCCAACAAGGATAACCTTTGGGGTGCTTACATCCTTGTGATGAACAAATACTACTCGATGGATGCCGAGGACATCTTGGCTGCCGTTGCTGCCTACCCCAAGGAGTTGCAGAAACTGCCCGAGCTGGTGAAGGTTAAGGGCAGGGCCGAGGGTATGCTGCGCACGGCTGTTGGCAAGCAGTTCATTGAGGTGAAGATGCCCAACGCCGAGGGCGAGGAGATTTCGCTGAGCGAGGTTGTGAAGGCCAACAAGGTTACCCTGCTGGACTTCTGGGCTTCGTGGTGCCGCCCCTGTATGGGCGAGGTGCCCTACCTGCTGGCCGACTATGCCGAGTACCACGACAAGGGCTTTGAGATTTATGGCGTGAGCCTCGATAACAACAAGGATGCTTGGGTGAACACTATGAACGATAAGGGTATGCAGTGGGTGAACGTGAGTATTCTTGGCGGCTGGGAGGCCCCTGCTGTTAAGGACTACGCCGTTAGCTCCATTCCCACCAACTTCCTCATCAATAGCGAGGGCGTGATTATTGCGAAGAACCTCCGTGGCGAGGCTCTGGGCGAGAAATTGGCCGAGATCTTTGCCGAGGAGTAGCGGGCACATTCAGCCCAAAAACCAAAAAACGAGCCACCTGCACTGCGCAGGTGGCTCGCTTTGTTTAACCATTGATTTCCGGTGTTAGTCTTTGCGAAAATTGAAGATGCCTAACAATAAAAATATTTATAAATTTTGCTGCTTTTCAACCTTTTGCTAGAAATCCACATAAAAACCTCATTGTCTGTATATTTGTAGGGAACGAATCCTACACTTCTATCAAAACGAATTGCTGCTATATTAGATAGACTACAATATGTTCTAACCTTTATACCTTGTCCTAAAAGGTGTTGTAGCATAAGTATATATCCACGATAATACAACAATGGTTTTTCCCAACCGCCACCGTGAATGGATACTTTTTCCCAACAACCCTCCTCATTGAATAGATAAACAAATGCAATTGGATGATTTGTTGCTCGATTTTTTAGCACCCAACATTGAATACTATTCACATATCGACCAACAAACTCACCCCATTCCGTATCTGATTTTATATCTCCTGCTATTTGCTTCCATTGTTCAACTGAGAACTTATCACAAAGATGAATACCCTTGTGATAGGGTTCCCAGACAACAAAAGAATCTCCTATTACCTTTTGCATTAAGGCAACGATGGAATCTTGGCTCTCAATTCTGCGATCTTTGCCTGATGACTTGCTATCTCACTTCTAATCCCAGATTTTCCATAATCTGAAAATGTTTTACTATGATTCTTTAAACTAGCTCTCAAGCGAGCAATTTCTCCTTGGTGTTTTGCAATCTGTTCACGTGCTTCTGCTTTTGTTTTTGGTGATGACATTCCCATAATAATAATTTTTTAGTTATTATTGCCTACTCTTTTAGATTTTCGGCTTCCTCTTTGTGGTGTTAATATTCATCGTAATAATCTACCATATCTTCACACTCATCTATTGAATCGACAGAATCAATAACATCCTCTACATCATCTGCGCAATCGATGCTCAATGTGTCATACAACTCCCCATTGTTGTCACATATTGATTTTACATCTGTTTTATTATGGTTTGGTATTCTTGATGATATGGTTTTGGCTTTTGCAAATAACTTCATAAATATCATATTTAAGTTATAGTGTTACCATCATAAAATAATTATTTCCATAGTTGCTCCATTCTGCCACATAGTTGGTTTTTAATGCAACCGTTTGTTGTCGATATGTGAAACATTGAGTAATGGTAGGAGCAAGTTTAATCCCAGCCGTTGTGTTTGTGCTAGCATAGTTTTTATTATCCGTATATAGAATTTCATAGCACAACAATTGCGAATCTTTGTCTTTGTAGTGCTCCAAGTTCTCAATATCCTTCATTATTGCAAAACGATTGTCTGCTACCGCCTCACTTGTTTTATCGTACTTAAAATGTTTTAATTCTATTATAGCGTTAGCCGTGTCGTTGTTCTCCATAGAGAACCTCAATGAGATGTCGCAACGA
>JAFVSY010000101.1 GCA_017503465.1 Tidjanibacter sp.
AGGTTCAAGATGGGTGTGACTATTGTTGCAGTTATTGTACCATTCACAACGCCCGAGGTTCCAGCCGCAATATGCCCATTGCCGACCTCGTGAGGGAGGCCGAGGCAATTGCCGCAGGTGGGCACACGGAGATTGTCATCACGGGTGTAAATACGGGCGACTTTGGGCGCACCACGGGCGAGAGTTTTGCCGACCTGCTGCGTGCGCTCGACAAGGTGGAAGGCATTGAGCGTTACCGCATTTCGTCCATTGAGCCAAACCTGCTTACGGACGAGATTATTGACATTTGCGCCTCCTCGCCCAAGTTCCAGCCCCACTTCCACATCCCCATTCAGAGCGGATGCGACAGGGTGCTTGGGGCTATGCGCCGCCGCTACACCACGGCAATGTTTGAGGCCCGCATTGAGGCTGTGAGGAGGGCTATGCCCGATGCCTTCATCGGCATTGACGTGATTGCCGGCTTCCCGGGCGAGAGCGATGAGGAGTTTGAGCAGACCTACAATTTTCTTGAGCGTCTGGCCCCTGCCTACCTTCACGTGTTCCCCTTCTCTGCACGCGCCAACACTCCCGCCGCAGCGATGAAAAACAAAGTGCAGGACTCCGTCAAAACCGCACGTGCAGCTCGCCTTGAAGCCCTCTGTGAGCGTCTGCACCGCAATTTCTACGAGAAATATGTCGGCACCGAGGCGACCGTGCTGTGGGAGAGTTCGCCCAAGGCCGGACAAATGGTGGGTTTTACGGAAAACTACATCAAAGTGAAAATGCCTTTCGACCGAGAGCGCATCAACAAAACTATGCGCGTGCGCCTTTTGCAGGTAGACAAGGGGGGCGAAATGTTGGCGGAAGAGATTTTTTAGTATATTTGTAAGTTGAACGGAAATAAACTGAGATAACGATGAAGTCTATTCGTAGAAAAATAAGTGTGGGTTTCATAGCCCTGATTGTGGTGCTGTTCTTCTCGGGCGTGATTGCCTATGCCGAGATGAGTCGCCTGCGTAGGGATACTGAGGTTGTCATTGAGCAGGGAGCGCAGGCTACCGAATTTGCAAAAAGTATGCTCAACGCCTTGCAGGTGCAGAATAGTGCTGTGCTGAAGATAATTATCCTCGGCGACCAATCGCCCTCGGAGGAGTACACCACGGGGCTGCTCACCTTCAATGCAGCTCTGCTGGAGGCTATGGAGAGTGCAACCGACCATACCGATTTGGACAAGATTTACAGGGCCAACGAGCACTACCACGCCATCGTGGAGCAACACACCGCCACCATCACCACCGAGGCGGCCGACAAGGATTGGTATATGAGTAGTTACGTGGATGCCTACTACGCCCTTGACACTGCCATCAAAGAGTATATGTCCTCGCCCAGCAACTCCATTGCGGTGCGTATGAGCAAGATTGAGGACAGTATCTACCGCACAATCACACCAAGTATTCTCACGCTGATTGTTGCCATTATAATTGTGTGTATGTTCTACTTCTTCATCGACACCTACTACACCCGCCCCGTGCAGCGCATCAGCAAGGCACTCGGTTTCTATGTGGAGTCCAATCTCCCCTACAAGGTGAAGATTGACGAGAGGAGCGAACTGATGGACCTGAACAACAACATCGTTGAGCTCATCGAGCAGAACAAGAAACAATAACAACCTCTTTCCACCGACACAACTATGAGAGTACAGGTAGTGTTCAGATATATAGGTATGGTGCTGCTCTTTGAGTCGGCATTTATGCTGCTATCGGCAGGCATTTCCTATTGGAATGGCGTGGATGGGGGCTTCACTCCCCTGCTGCTATCGTTCCTACTCACGGCTCTGCTGGGTAGTTTCCCGCTGATATTCGTAAACAAGGGTGGCACGATGACCTCCAAGGAGAGTTATGCCATTGTGATTGGTGCGTGGTTGGCCTCGTGCTTTGTGGGAATGTTCCCCTACCTGCTGTGGGGTGGCGAGTTTTCGGTTGTGAATGCTTGGTTTGAAAGTGTGTCGGGCTTTACCACAACAGGAGCATCCATATTGAACGATGTCGAAGGGTTGCCCAAAGGACTCCTCTTTTGGCGTAGCGTTACGAATTGGATTGGCGGTGTGGGCGTTGTGATGTTTGCTCTGGTGATTTTACCCCTGATGGGCCGCAGCCGAATGACCGTGTCAAGCCTTGAAATATCCTCAATGGCGAGGGACAACTACCGCTACCGCTCCTCAAAGATTATGCAGATTTTGCTCTCCGTCTACCTCGGAATGACACTCCTCTGCATCGTTGCGCTCAAGGTGGCCGGTATGGGTTGGTTTGATGCTGTGAACCACAGCTTTTCGGCGATGTCCACGGGTGGTTTCAGCACCAAGAATGCCAGCATTGGGGCCTTCAATAGCGTGTGGATTGAGCTGATACTCATATTCTTTATGTTTACCAGCAGTCTGCACTATGGTATAATTTATGCAACCATCATCGGGCGCAAGAACAACATCTTCCGCACCGAGGCCGCCAAGTTCTACATCGGCACCACGCTGGTCATCTGCCTTGCCACCTCGCTTGCCCTTTGGGCCGCAGGCAACTATGGCACCCTCTGGGAGTCGTTGCGCTATGGTTGCTTCCAAGTTGTGTCGATTGTTACCACCTCCGGCTTTGCAACGGCCGATACCACCGTGTGGCCCGCATTGGCCGTGTGCTTGCTGATGTGGGTTTCGGTACAGGGCGGTATGGCAGGTAGCACCTCGGGTGGCCTTAAGAGCGACCGAGTGCTCATTGCGGGCAAACTAATCAAGGCTCGCATCAAACAGCAGCAACACCCCAATGCCATCATCCGCATCAAAAACAACGGCGTGGTGCAGGAGAACGATGTTGTAAATTTCGCAATTCTCTATATTGTTGTCTACGGCTGCACAATTTTGGGTGGCACCCTGCTGAATGCGGCTTGTGGCGTGGACCTTATGACGGCCTTCTCGGCATCCATCGCCTCCACGGGCAACATCGGCCCCGGCTTTGGTGCCGTAGGCTCGTTGGACAACTTCTCCGCAGTGCCCGCCACGGTGCGCATTGTGAGCACGTTGCAGATGCTCTTGGGCCGTTTGGAAATCTTCGGACTCATTCAATTCTTCTTGATGAAATGGTGGAAATAAGGACTCTCACACGCACGTTGGTTGCGTTGGCAATAACACTCACGGTGTCGCTCACCTGCTCGGCTCAACAGGTGTTTGTGGAACGACAGCTCAAACAACTCGCCCTGCGCAGTGAGCGTGTGGAGGCACTCCTCGCATCCACGAGGGAGGCTTTTGCCGCCACCCCCACCGACTCGTTGGCAAAGGTTGTCTTTGAACTCGAAAAGCAGAAGGATGCCATCGCCACCGCTATTGCAACGCTATCAACCTCGCTGGAGGAACAAGAGAGAGCAAAGGAGGAGGCCAACGAGCCTCCGGTGCTCACCCCTGCCGAGGAGCGGCTCAAAATGCTCTTCGCCACCTCCACACGCCGCTATGCTATGATTGAGAATGAGGTGGAGAAAATCATTGCCGAGTATGCCGAGGTCTACAAGGAGGCTGCCGCAGCCATTGAGGCCCACGACGTGGCCGAAACGATGAAGGAGGCCAACGCCCATCACAAAACCTACACTACGGGCGTGGAGCGTATGAAGACTCTCGCCGACCAGATTGCCGACCGCAGCGACCGCCTCTTTATGAGCAAATCGGCTGCCTATGTGGGCTTTGCCGACTCGCTCGGTATGAGTGCCGAGAAGGAGTACTACATCCAGAGCGAACAGGAGGTGGAGAACACGATGATTGAAAAACTTAAAGGTGAGTGTACCGACATAGACGTGGCGATGTATCCCTACCGTAAGGCCGTGCTGCTCAACTTGGAGGTCAAGATTGCCCGCAGACTGTGCGGTGGCAAGTGGGCCGACTCACTCTTGCAGCGTATGGCGACCATCAACCCCGAAGACGCCAAGTTTGCGCCTCTGGATGGGCCCAAACGCTCCAAAGCGAAGTTTTCCGATGTGGTTGTGGGTGGCAAGACGAGGTACGCCTCCGTGGGCGATATTCCCCGTATCAAGGTACCTGCCGAGGGAGAGATGTACTCCATCCTGCTGGGCAACTACGCCTCACTACCCTCAATCAAGACCTTCCGCAACACCTCGCCCCTCTACACCGAGCGCCGAGAGGATGGGCGCACCTACGTCTACGCAGGGCTCTTCCCCACCCTCCAAAGCGCACGTGGTGGCATTGAGAAGTTGCGCAAGGCGGGCTTCAAACAACCCTCCATTGTGATGTGGCGTGAGGGTATCCGCAGGGACGATTGGGTGGACCGCGCGGCCACTCCTACCTCCACATTGACTTTCTACCGACTGGAAATTGTGGGCCCTGCAGAAGGTTTGAGCGCAGAGGTTATGGAGGCCATCAAGTCGAAGGCTCCGAACAAGGAAATCTCCCGCTACACTGCCCCCACAGGCGAGGTTGTCTACACGGTTGGTATCTTCACCAAACGCCCCCAAGCCGATGCGGTGCTTGCAGCCGTGCAAGCGGCCGACACCTCCGCCAACGCCAAGATTGCCGAAATCAAGAAGTAGTGGCTATGCAAGATATTTATTGACTATTTTGGCATTAGCCCCACCCAAAAAAACAACAAAGAGCCGAGAACGCACACACGCTGTTCTCGGCTCTTTGTTTGTTGTGGTAAAATTTACGCCAAAACCTCCTCGGTGGCTTCCAGCAGGCCCTCATACATTGTGGGGTGTGAGTGGACCGCAGAGACAATTTGGCGGGCAGTGAGGCCCAAGCGTTTGGCCAGCGTGGGCTCGCCGAGCATCTCCGTAACCGCTCCGCCAATGATGTGTGCGCCAAGCAGTTGGTCCGTCTTTGCATCGTAGACCAACTTCACAAGGCCATCCCTATCGCCGGCAGCCGTAGCCTTGCCCGAAGCCATATACTGATACCTGCCGACCTTCACCTCGTAGCCCTGCTCGATGGCTTGCTTCTCGGTGAGGCCCACCATCGCAACCTCGGGCGAGGTGTAGACACACGAGGGAATGGTAGTGTAGTCCACAGGAGTAACGCTCTCGCCACAAATAGCCTCCACACACACCGTAGCCTCTGCCGAAGCAACGTGAGCCAGTGCAGGAGTGGCGATGATGTCGCCAATGGCATAGATGCCCTCAATGTTGGTGCGGTAGAACTCATCAACCACAATCTTATCCCTCTCCACTTTCACACCGAGTTCCTCCAAGCCGAGACCCTCAATGTTGCTCTTCACGCCCACGGCCGAGAGCACCACCTCCGCAGTGAGGGTGGCGGCACCCTTCTTGCCCTCCACATCGACCTCGCAACCATCTGCACCCACACGCACAGCCTTGACAGCCGTGCCCGTGAGCACCGTGGCCTTCATCTTGCGGAACGAGCGTTCCAGCGTGCGGCTTATCTCCTCATCGGCCAGAGGAAGCATTTGGGGCAGATATTCCACCACCGTAACCTGCACTCCCAGAGCCGCATAAACCCACGCAAACTCGCAGCCAATGGCTCCCGAGCCCACGATAATCATACTCTTGGGCAGGTGGTCCATCACAAGGGCCTCCTTTGAGGAGAGGATGCGCACTCCGTCCACGGGCATTATCGGAATCTCCCTTGGGCGCGAGCCCGTAGCGAGGATGATGTGGTCGGCCTCAATGCGCTCCACCGAGCCATCGGGGGCCACAACCTCCACCACTCCACGCTCCACAATGTGTCCGTGGCCCGTGTGGACAGCCACGCCAGCCTTTTTGAAGGCAAAGGCAATACCTTTGTTCATCTGTTCGGCCACAGCCCTACTGCGTGCCACCATCTTCCCGAGCGATGGGCGCACCTCGCCCTCAAACTCCACACCATAGTTGGCAGCCGAGGTCATATAATGATAGACTTGTGCGCTCTTCAGGAGAGCCTTGGTGGGAATACAGCCCCAATTGAGACACACACCACCCAACTCGGCCTTCTCTACCACGGCAACTTTGCGCCCCCTCTTGGCGGCTTTGAGTGCGGCGACGTGTCCGCCCGGGCCACTGCCAATGACAACAATGTCGTACTTCATACCAAACAGATATATAGTTGTTTATGCGCTCCTATCTAGATCATCTATTTAACCACCTTCAGCACCTCGCCATTGTCCTCGGCAATGGCACGAAGGAATTTCTCGGAGTAGCCGGGTTGGTCGGGGAAGGCAGGTTGCGAGGGGTGGTGTCCGTTGTTGAGGAACGCCCCACTCTCATCCTGCTTCTTGATGTTACCATCAATGTATTTCACCATCAGATAGTCGTCCAAATCGCTCCATTTGCTCCACAACTCCTGTGCAGTGCGCACAGAGAACTTGGTTGCGGCCTTTTTCATACCACCCATAGTCTTGCGCGAGAGTTGCTCGTCGGCAATCTGCACTTTGAGAAGTTGGTCGTTCTCCCACTCGTCAATCACCTTGCGCACCTCGGCACCAATGTAGTCGTAGCGCAGGTAGGCAAACTGTGCGATGCGGTTGGTTACCCAGAACATCGAGCGGTCGCTGTAGGTGAGAATGTCGGCAGTCTCCTCGCTCAAGCACTCGGGTACAGCGGTCGAGCCACAGTAGATGGGTGTGAGGGGCGAGGTTGCAGCATCGTCGGTACCAAACCAAATTACACCTCCGATGGGGTCGGGCAACTGCTTGCGGGCCTGTGCCACAAACCAAAAGCCGGTCTGCTGGGTGGCAATAGCCCTCTCGTTTACATACTCCACACCGTCCACCTCAAAGCCCATAGGCCTCCAACGGTAGGGGCATTTGCTGCCACCTGCACCAAGGTCGGTGGTCATATCCATAACGGTACCCTCGTAGTGGTCCCTCATCATATCAAATACATCCTTGGGGGAGAGTTTCTTGGTGGGTTTAACCCACAGAGGCATAGGGTTGTTGGGGTTGTGGCCGAGGGCGTAGTCCTCGTAGATGTCCATACCCTCTGCAAACCTGCGGAAGAAGCTCCACACCCTTGCCTCGCAGCCCCTCATTGCACTGAAATCCAGCGGAGCATAGGCTGCGCAGAAGCTGAAATCCTCATCGGCACCACTAAAATAGCCCTTCTCGCGTGCAAAGGTGATAACATCCTCGGCGTAGAGGCAATTCTCGGGGTCGTTGAGCGGGAAGGTCGAGATGCGGGCCTGATTGGCGTGGGCGGAGATGTAGCCATCGGGGATGCGCCTTGCCACCCACACGATACCCTTCTGCTCGGGGCCCTTGCCAATGAGTTCCATAATCCACGCCTCCTCTTTGTCGGCAATGCTGAAGCTCTCGCCACTGGAGGCGTAGCCGTAGGTGTTGGCCAGGTCTACAATCACATCAATGGCCTCACGTGCCGTCTTGGCCCTTTGGAGGGTGATGTAGATGAGTGAGCCATAGTCAATGCCACCCTTGGGGTCCTCCAACTCGTGGCGGCCACCGAAGGTTGTCTCGCCAATAATGAGCTGGTGCTCGTTCATATTACCGATGGTCGAATAGGTCTTCTCCACCTGTGCAATTTCGCCCAAGTAGCGGCTGGTGTCCCACTCGTGCACTTTCAGCAGCGAGCCCTTCTTGAACTTACCTGCGGGGGTGTGGTAGAGGGCACCATAGAGTTGGTGCGAGTCGGCGGCATAGGAGACCATCACCGAGCCATCGGTGGAGGCACCGCGTGTAACAATCAGGTTGGTGCAAGCCAACGCACTACCCCACGCACACAGCGTTGCAAGGGCAAGGAAAATCGTTTTCTTCATCATTTTCTATCTTGAATTAAATTAGTTTTTCAACACATCGAACAAATATAAAAAATATTCCTAATTTTGTCAAACAAACCATCAGGAAAAATGTCAATAGCATCCGAAATAGCACGATTGCACGGCGAACTGCCCGCAGGGGTTACCCTCGTGGCGGTATCCAAGTTTCACCCCGTGGAGGCTCTCCGAGAGGCCTACGATGCGGGGCAACGAATCTTTGGCGAGAGCCGCCCGCAGGAGATGTGTGCCAAGCGTGAGCAGATGCCGACCGATGTGGAGTGGCATATGATTGGCCACCTCCAAACCAACAAGGTGAAGCACATCGCCCCCTTTGTGAGCCTCATACATTCGGTTGATAGCGAGCGTCTTGCGGCGGAGATTGAACGCCAAGCGGAGCGTTTCGGACGCACCATTGACGTGCTCTTTGAGGTGCACCTTGCCGAGGAGGAGAGCAAGAGCGGTTGGGATGCAGCGGAACTCTTGGCGTGGGCCGAGAGTGTGGACTTTTCCACCCGCCTACCCCACATTCGTCCCCGAGGGCTGATGACCATCGGCACCCTCACGGATGATGTGGAACTCAATAGGAGGGAGTTTGTGCGTTTGAGGGAATTGTTTGAGCAGTTGCGCCCGAGATTTGGCGAGCAGTTCGACACCCTTTCGATGGGTATGACCTCCGACTACCACGAGGCCATCGAGTGTGGCAGCACAATGGTCCGCATCGGCTCAATGATTTTCGGCGAAAGAGGATAACAACGTCAACCGTTGACCGACTACCGACAAAATCAAAGGCGAGTGAAAATTCACTCGCCTTTTTCAATTTCACAGCACCCTGATGAGATTGATGCCATCGCGCAGGGGGACAATCACGCTCTCCACCCTCTCGTCATCGTGCACCAGCTGGTTAAACTCCAATATGCCACGTGTTTGGCGGTCGGAATTTTTCACCACATCGGCCGTAACCTTGCCATACCACAGAATGTTATCCGCAAGAATATAACTCCCCGAGTGTACGTGTCCGCCATCAAGCAGCATACGGAAGTAGTCGGGGTACTCCCTCTTGTCGCCGTCAATAAAGACAAGGTCGTAGCACTCCCCCAACCTCGGCACCACCTCCAGCGCACTTCCCGTGTGGCGGCGAATCTTGTTTCCGTGAGGCGAGCGGGAGAAAAACTCGGTCTGAATTCCCTCCAATTCGTCCTCAATCTCCACCGTGTCAATCACTCCACCCTCGGGCAGAGCGGCTGCGAAGCAGAGGGTAGCATAGCCCGTAAAAGTGCCAATCTCCAGCACCTTCCGTGGGGCAATCATCCTCGTGAGCATCTCCAGGAACTTACCCTGCACGTGGCCCGACACCATCTTGTGTTGCACCACACGCAGGTTGCTTTCCGAGTCAAGTTCGGTCAGCAGTGGGTCCTCGGGTGAGGAGAGGTTGCGGATGTATCTTTCGAGTTCTTCGTTCATATCATTGTGTCGTTTATTTCACTCAAAGGTAGGTCAGCGAGGAGAGATTGGCAAAGACCTCCTCGGCCACAGCCCTAATCTCCTCGGCCGTGATGGCCTCCACTCGGGCATAAATCTCGTCAAGGCTATCCACCGCCCCAAAGGCAAGATAACTCTTGCCCACGCCCAGCATATAGGCCTCGCCATTCTCGGCCGAGATGGCAAATTGGCCAATGAGTTGTCTTTTTGCCACGGCCAGTTGTCGGGGTGTGAGTGGCTCCTCCACAAGTCTTTGCAGTTCGGCCCGCACCACCGTCCTGCACTGCTCCAACTTATCCTTCTCGC
>JAFVSY010000102.1 GCA_017503465.1 Tidjanibacter sp.
ACAATCAACAAACCATTGAGCAGATACGTGAGCGCATTGATACACAGGTGTGGGCCAAGAATTTGTACCAACGCCTAAAACAGGAGTTGGCAGACCCCGAGGCCGAAGCATACAAGCCACTCAAAGGTCTTGATGGACTCCCTCGGCGTAGTTATGAAGGGCGATGGACTCGCGATGCAGTTCTTTGCTATCGTATTGACGGAGATGAAACCCACTTGCCAAAGGCGATAGATAACATCGTGAGTTATTTCAAACTTGACCAACCCAATCAGCCCTGCTTTTTGCACGATACAACTAAGGCGTTTGAAAAATATTGGGAATGGGGTTGGTATTCGCTCTTTCATCTGACGGCCTACGATATGATAAAAAATCACCCCTTGATGCGCCCATACCACTCACTAATGGAGCAGCGCATTGAGGAGATTATTGCAGAGGGTAAGCGTTATGAGCATCGTATAGAGCGCCTCGGTAATGTCCAATTTTTCGGAGTTATCGTCTTGGGCATATATGGTTTTGTGGGCAATGACCCACAGGCTATTGATTTGGCCGTTAATGGTGAAAACGGCTTCAAATCCTATTTGATGCGTTTTCGTGATGAGGGGTGCTTTGCTCCCGAGCCGCTTCACTACACATTCGGCTATGTGGACTGTTGTATGACTTTACTGGCCGAGGCAGCCCGTAAAAATAACTATCCGGAAGACCTCTACTACTACGAAGCCCCAAATGGAGCCTCGATGTATCGTATGTATGAGAGTTTTTTGCAGGCGGCAGCACCCAATGGTTTTGGCTTTGACAATGGCGATGGCGGTGTGCGCCAAGGATGGGCGAAAGGCAAGGTTCTAAACGAGCACACCCCCATCCTGTCCTCCTTTGGGAAGATTCATCGCACAAACCAAAAACACGAGGTTTACCACGCAGCCTATCGCACTCCGACAACAGCGTGGGCAGTGGCACAAAATCCCAATCGTGATGATAGGTGCTCGACCTTCTGGGGGTATAGTGCATTGACTCACGGCATCCCGTGTGAGGAGGCAGTTGCTCCGGAGGCTAGCAGCGTGGTCTATCCGGAGATGGGTAACGCCTACATTAAGAGTGTGCAGGGGCGTGATTATTGGTGGAGCGGCTCTCTGGTTGTGCATATTCGCAATGGTGCATCGCAGCAATTCCACAGCCATAACGACCATTTCTCCTTCACGCTGACAGCTTTTGACAAGTTCATCTACAACGACCATATGCTGCATTGGGACTATCTCTGCCCACGAAAGGGCCGTGCCAACTACACCCCTATGTCGGGGCTTATCTGCAACCACAACACGGTGGTTGTGGATGGCCGAGAACCTGACGTGTCGGTGATTAAGTTGGGCCGTACAAAGCCGGAAGTGCCGGGAGTTCCATTCTCCGAAATAGAGCAGCAGGGGCCTATGCAATGCATCTCGTGTGAGGGTTCTCCCTATGGAGGCGTGTGGCAAAAACGCACATTCTACGTAACACCGGAGTATGTGCTCGACATTTTTGCCCTCAAATCGGACAGTGAGCACACCTACGACTATTTGCTGCACTCACTGGGGCGTGGGGAGTATTCGGGAGTCGGCACTTGGAGCGACTATCCACAGCTGTCGGCCGAGTATGGCTTGCGTGATGTGGACAGCAAATCAAAGCGAGATGACCGCTGGTGGTTGATGCACACCCAAATGGCACCGTGTCTTGATGCTGTTCAGATGGATTTTTTGGACACGGACAGCATCGGTGTACACACTACTGTGCTGCACGAGCCTAACACACAACTCATTACCACTTCCCTGCCGACATACATCTCTTGTTCCAAGGGTTGGAATGGCTCATATCAACACCCTCGCCGTCCGATGGCTGTGATGCGCCGACACACAAAGACAACCACCTTTGTGGCCCTACACGAGCCCTACCAAAATCAGTTGGAAAGCCCTCTGACAATTGAACGAGCAGGTGATATAATCATTGTCAAGGGTGCTCAATTCGTGGACACCTACAATCTGACAACAAAAACCTTTACGCGTCAGTAGGTGCGCCCTTTGAACAAGCCCGTCTAACGAGTTTTGTTTATAACAATTTCACCCCCGTCAGAAGACTTCTGGCGGGGGTGAATATCATTTTTTGGCCTTGTCGGACCTATCCCAGATAAGGGGGCTTGATGCGGAACACGATAACCTTCTCAAGCCTTTTGCGGAAGAAGGCCAACACCACGTAGTAGAGCGCACAAGTGGCCAGAGCCGACACTCCCGACACCAATTCGCCCAGCGAGGTGGTTGCAAACAGAGCCACCAGCATCAGCACAAAGGGGACAATGTAGGAGTAGACCACCGCCTTGATGCCCATCACCTCCTCAATGTAGACCGTAATCTGCTGGCCCACTTGATAGAGTTCGGTGTGGTCGTTGTAGATTGTAACCTTGCGGCGTTGGCTCTCGCTCTTGCCACAAATCTCCTTGGCCTTGCATCCGCCACAGGCACTACTCACAATCATCTCGGCCTCAATGCGGCCCTCTTCGGCACAAATCTCCACAATTTCGGCCTCGTGCTCCATTATTTTTCCCATATTATTTCTATTTCTTCTCTGCTTTCTACGGCAACTTTACCTTAATTTTGAATTTTGAATTCTGAATTCTACTGTTGTCCTTTGGGCAGGTCCACATAGCTCTTATCCAACGGCATTGTGGAGAGTTCCACGATGGGGCTGAATTGGTAGATGTGGTTGAGCGCATCATACATTGAGCGGCGCACCCTGTCCACAGTCTGCTCGTCGAAGCCTGCCTCAATAATCTCATCCCTACTCTGCCAGCACTCCAGCAAGCGGTAGAGAATGGCGTCAATCTCCTCATAGGAGGGCAGCGGGGCCTCATCCTTCTCCACGTGAAGCTCCGAGGAGGGGTTTTTGAGCATTATGTTCTCCGGAATAACACTATTCTCCGAATTAAGGTGGCGGGCCAGGGCAAAGACATCGCTCTTGTAGAGGTCGCCGAGAATACTGATGGCACCTGCGGTGTCGCCATAGAGAGTGAGTGCACCAATGGCCAACTCGGTCTTATTGGCAGTGTTGATGGGCACCAAGCCCCTCTTTTCGCACACGGCCATAAACAATGCTGTGCGCAAACGCATCTGGAAGTTATCCTCCAACCTCTGCGAGTCGGGCTCGCCAATGGCAGCCACAATAGTGTCGAGGCTACTGCGATAGATGTCGTTCAAAGGCACCGTGATGAGTTCAATACCCAACGAGTGGGTCAACTCCTCTGCATCGGCGGCCGAGTGGTCATCGGAATATTTGGTGGGCATCTGCAACGCCACCACCCTATCGGCACCCAGCGCATCGACCAACATCACAGCCGACACCGAGGAGTCGATACCGCCCGAGAGTACCAAGCAAGCCTTCGAGAGGTTCTTCTTCTCGAAGTAGTCGCCAATGGCCAAGCGAAGCGCACTGCGCACGTTGGCAATCTTATCCTGATAGGGAACTTCAACCTCCTGACCCTTTGCCGCGGTGTCCACAAAGGCAATCTCCTCCACAAAACTACCCAGCAGGCTCACAGCCTTGCCCTGTGCGTTGAACACTGCCGAGGAGCCGTCGTAGACCACTCCCTCGGAACCGCCCACCTGATTGACATACACAAGTGTCGCATCGGCCACATAGGCCTTGCGGGCCAGGGTGTCATAGCGGCGTTCAACGCGGCCCTGGGTGTAGCGGTCGGCGCCCAGCACGATAATTGTGTCGGCATCCGAGTAGGAGGTCTCATTGTAGAGGTCGCCACCGAGCACCACAGCCACCTTCTCACCCGCAAGCTTGATATACTCGCAGCCCTTACCGGAGCTAATGTAGGCAGCATCCACATCGGAAGCCTTACTCTTCTTGGTTATGTAGCGCAGGATTTTGCGGTTTTTGATGTAGGCGGCAGCGCAGTAGGTACCCCCACTCTGCATCACGGGAAGTCCAACGAGTACAGCGATGTCGTCGCAGAAAGCTGCGATTTCCACAAGGGTTTCTTCGGCTGTATCAAGGAAGTTGTAGCGTGCAAGCAGGGAGTAGGCCGGCGAGCCACTGATGGCGCTCTCTGCGAACACCACGAGGTCTGCACCCTCTTTTTTGGCCTGAGATATAGCGTCAATGATTTTGATTTTGTTTTGTTCAAAACCACCAACCGTGTAGTTCAATTGGGCAATAGCAATTTTCATAGCCTCTGTGCAAAAGGAAAATAATTCTCGCAAAGATACAAATTTTCTCGGGAACACACCACACCGAAGGTGTTTTTATTTCTCCCCACCTCAAAATCGCCACAATTTTGAACAATTGTAGCATTTTGCGGAGCAGAAATCGAGGGTGGCTGCCCAGAGGACGGGGAGTATGTTGCAGCAAGGGCAGAAAGAGCAGGAAGGGCAGGAAGAGCAGAAAGGGCAGAAAGAGCAGGAAGGGAGTGTAGGGAGTGTAGGGAGTGTAGGGAGAAGTTCCCTAAATTCCCTAACCTCACTAAATTCCCTAAATTCCCCTCCCTAAAAAAGACGTTAAACGTTAGACCACAAAAAACGCAAAGTGCGAGGGGAATTTTGTGCCAGCGTCAGAATGACGCTTCCCCCATTTGGTTGTGGTGCTAAAAAACGCAAAGTGCGGTGCAAATGCAAGGAATACAAGAAAACCCCCACCGCAGTTTGCTCACGCAAATGAGCGGCCACAGGCCGTTTTGTGATTTTTGGTTGGGGTTCTTTCTGACGTTTGGTAGCGGTAAAAAAAACGCAAAGTGCGGAGGAAATTTTGTGCCAAGCAAGAAGGCGAGTCCGCAGTTTGCTTATCGCAAATGAGGAACTCGCCTATCGAAGTGCGGTGCAAAATTCAC
>JAFVSY010000103.1 GCA_017503465.1 Tidjanibacter sp.
AACTCACCAAGGTCCTTAAGGCCCTTAAAGCCCAGCAGGCCCAAATATAAAAAAACAACACAGCAAAACAACAATATGGCACTTTTCAGGCGACACAAAAAACACGAGGCAGAGGCCGAGCCGAGCCCGCAGGTGGTGTTCGAGGTGGACACCAAGCCCACCGGCGACACCAAGCCTATGGGTGACACCAAGCCTATGAGGGCCACTATGCCTATGAGGGCCACTATGCCTATGGGCGCCACTACGTCCGCAAGCGACATCAAGCCCACCGGTGCGGTTAAGCCCGATGCCAAGATGACCAAGTCCAATCGCCGCAAGGGTGCCGTCAAGGGTGTGCTCTCGGGCGAGGTGTTGGTCAGTTCGCCCGCCAAGAAGCACTACATCTTCGCCCTCTACTGCTGTCTGCTCATCATCCTCTATATGGGCTACGTGTTCAGCAGCCAGAGGTTGCAGAGGGAACAGATTGAGTGTCGCATAGAGTTGCAAAAGACGCGCGCCAAGTCGCTCCTCTACTCCTCGGAGAAAATCAGCGCATCGCGCCACAGCAACATCACCAGCGAGGTCGAAAAGAGAGGTATAGAGATAAAAGAGTGGCCCACCCCACCCCAAGTAATCGGCAAAGATGAAGCAAAAAAACACTAACATATACGACCCCAATCCGCACACCATCAAGCGCAGTATTCAGCGTAGGGCCAAGTGGCTCTACGTCATCTTCTCGCTCCTTGCGTTGGCGGTGTTTGTGCAGATTGTGCTCACGCAGTATGGGCCCAATGGCGCCGCCCTGCGCAACACGTCGGAGGACCTGTGCTACACCACACGCAGGGTGCAGGGCAACCGTGGCAACATCTACGACCGCAACGGAGAGATTCTCTCCACCGACTCCCGCACCTACAACATCCGCCTCGACCTGGCCGCCGAGCCCCTCACCGACGAACTTTTCAACCGCCACGTGGGTGCCCTGGCCGACTCGCTGGGCAGAATGTTTGGCAAGCCCTCGGTCCACTATCGCTCCCTGTTGCAGCAGACCCGCCAGAAGGCAGTGGAGAGTGGCGACACCGCAATGGTGAGGCTCCACGGTAGGGCCCACTATGCGGGTGCAAGGTACAAACTCCTCGCCCGACACCTCAACCAGAGGGAGTACGACCGCCTGCGCACATTCCCACTAATGGAACGTAGGTATGGAATGATTGCCGAGGAGGAAAGGATGCGCTACAAGGTCTACGGCTCGCTGGCCGCCTACACCATATCGCAGGGTGTGGAGAAGGCCTACGACAGCCTGCTGCGCTCGACCGATGGGGTGAACCGCTACGTGAAACTCGACAACCGCAACCGCTCGTCGGTGCCCATCGTGGACAAAATCAACCGCCCCGCAACCAATGGGTGCGACATCATCACCACCATCGACGTCAATCTCCAGGATGTGGTGGAGGGTGCCCTGCGCAAGCAACTCGCCGACAACAAGGCCCTCAGTGGCACGGCAGTGGTGGTGGAGTGCGCCACGGGCGAGATTAGGGCTATGGCCAACCTCACCCATCGCAAGAGTGGCGAGATTAACGACGACTTCAACTACGCCATACGTTGGCACGGAGCCCCCGGCTCCACCTTCAAGGGCATATCGCTGATGGCCCTGCTGGATGATGCGGGCGTGTCGAAGGATAGGTGGGTGGATTGTGGCAAGACGGGCAAGACCGTAATCAACGGACTCACCATTACCGATACCCACGTGGTGGGTGCGGGCAAGAGTGGCAAGACCACCGTGAAGGGTATGTTTGTGGAGTCGTCCAACGTGGGCTTCGCAAAGGTGGTGTGCCAAAACTACGAGGACAGGCCCGAGAGGTGGGTGGAGTACATCCGAGGCATAGGTCTCGACAAGGTATCGAGCATACAAAACATCCGTGGCCTGGGTTTCTACATCAAAGACCCCTCCACGTTCCACAACAAGGGCGGATGGTCCAAGACCACCCTCCCACAAACCGCCTATGGCTATGAGGTCAATATGACCCCAATGCAGACGCTGATGTTCTACAACGCCGTGGCCAACAACGGCCGCCTCATCACCCCCGTGTTGGTCAAGCAGGTGATGAGCGATGGCGAGGTGGTGGAGGAGTACACCACCGAGGTTGTCAATGAGCAGATTTGCTCGCCCACAGCGTTGGCCGACTTGCAGGAGTGTATGGAGGCAGTGGTGAGCCACGAGAGGGGTACGGGCAAAGCCCTTGCAAAGTTGCCCTTCAAAGTGGCAGGCAAGACCGGCACCGCACAGGTTATCCTCCCCAGGGAACAGTGGGGCAAAAATGCCTACGTCACCAAGGATGGCACAAGGCAGTACCTGGCCACCTTCGTGGGCTACTTCCCTGCCGATGCGCCCAAGTACACCTGCATCGTGTCGATTAAGACCGAGCGCAAGAGTGGCGAGGTGAAGTTCTACACCGGTGCGGGCGTATCGTTGCCCGTGTTCGGCGAGATTGCCGAGTATGTCTACACCCACGACCTTCAATGGGCCACACGTGCCGAGCGAGTGGCAGGTGCGGGCGTGCTCAAAAGTAAACCCATAGCAAGGAGTGTGGCCGATGTAGAGGCTGTAGACACCACCGAGGGTGGCGTGCCCAACGTGGTTGGTATGGGCCTGAGGGATGCGCTCTACGTGTTGGAGAGGGCGGGCTACAAGGTGCGCTTCAGTGGCAGTGGCACCGTGGTGGGCCAAACCACCAACGCAGAAGGAGAAGTGGAGTTGAGAATTCAAAATTCAAAATTGAAAATTGAAAATTAAGGTGTGCCTTTGGCACGGGTATTAAAAAAGACACTCTGGAAGTTAATTAAAGATTTAGACAGGAATAGGTAAATACTATGAAACTACAAGATATACTCAAAGGCGTGGAGGTGAGCCAAGTTGTGGGCCCCGAGGAGGTGGAGGTCCGCTCGCTCACTATGGACTCACGCAACGTGGAGCCCGGTGGGCTCTTTGCCGCCATCGAGGGCACCGCAGTGGATGGGCACCGTTTCATTGGTGCCGCCGTGGAGAAGGGTGCCGCCGTGGTGGTGTGCAACCATCTGCCCGAGGGCGTGGAGCAACCGAGCAACGAGGGTGCGGAGCAACACAATGGCGCAACCTACGTGGTGGTGCCCGACAGCAGCAAGGCCATAGGTCTGGTGGCCTCCAACTTCTACGGTCGCCCCTCCGAGAGGCTCGCACTCGTGGGAGTCACGGGCACCAACGGCAAGACCACAACCGCCACCCTGCTCTACAACCTCACGCAAAAGCTCGGCTACAAGGCCGGACTAATCTCCACCGTGGTCTACAAAGTGGGCGACCACGAGGAGCCCTCAACCCACACCACCCCCGATGCCATCAACCTCAACCGTCTGCTGGCACAAATGGTGGATGCAGGCTGCGGCTACTGCTTTATGGAGGTGTCGTCCCACAGCCTTGTGCAGCATCGCACCGCAGGTTTGAGGTTTGAGGGAGCCATCTTCAGCAACCTCACACACGACCACCTCGACTACCACGGCACCTTCGCCGAGTACATCAAGGCCAAAAAGTTGCTCTTCGATGGGCTCGACAAGAGCGCGTGGGCGCTGGTGAATGTGGACGACAAGAACGGCCGAGTGATGTTGCAAAACTGCCGCGCCGCCCACCACACCTACTCCCTGCGCGGAGTGGGCGAGGTGAACTGCAAGATACTCGAAACCACCCTCGAAGGTATGCTCGTGGAGATTGGCGGCAAGCAGATGTGGTCGCACCTGCTGGGCAGGTTCAACGCCTACAACCTCACGGCAGTCTACAGGGCCGCAACCCTGCTTGGGCACGACAGCGACGAGGTGCTCACCGCCTTGAGTAGCCTCGAGAGCGTGTGTGGCAGGTTCCAGACGCTACGCTCCAAGGGTGGAGTTACGGCCGTGGTGGACTACGCACACACGCCCGATGCACTGGAGAACGTGATTGACACCATTTTGTCGCTCGGTGTGGCCCGCAGGCTGATTACGGTGTGTGGGTGTGGTGGCGACCGCGACCGCACCAAGCGCCCCGAGATGGCACGCATTGCGGCCGAAAAATCCCACACCGCCATCTTCACCTCCGACAACCCTCGCACCGAGAACCCCGAGGCCATCTTGGCCGATATGGAACAGGGAGTGCAGGGACGCAACAACTACCTGCTCATCAGCGACCGAGCACAAGCCATTCGTGCGGCTCTGCGTATGGCGGAGCGTGGCGACGTGGTGCTGGTGGCCGGCAAGGGACACGAGGACTACCAGGTGATTGGCACCGAGAAGATACACTTCTCCGACCAAGAACAAGTGAAGAAGTGTTTTGGAATTCAAAATTGACAAAACGTTGTTTTGTCTAAAATGCTCCCGCTCGGCAGAGTCTGCAAGCAGCCTATGCGCTCGCTTACTCGCATTTGCCAAAATTCAAAATTGTCCCCCTCTGAGTTAGAGGGGGTGCTGCGCAGCAGCGGGGGCGTCTGTTGCCCTCTCCTAAGTTAGGAGAGGGTGCCGTAGGCGGGAGAGGTCTGTCGGACCGCCCACTAAAACCAGCAGACCTCTCTGGCACTCCGTGCCATCTCCCCTAACTTAGGGGAGAGTGATTTGAAGAGCAGAAAGAGCAGGAAAGGCAGAAAGGGAAATTAGGGAGATTAAGGAGGTTAGGGATAGAGAGCCCCTAAACTCACTAAACTCACTAAACTCCCAACACTCACTAAACTCCCAGGTATCAAAAAAGATACCCGAGAAGGAAAGGGAGAGCCTAGTTGGCCCGGCAAGCCCCAGCAAGCCCCAGGAGCCCCAGCCGCCACCGAAAAATTAAGTAATTTTAAGAAATTGGCGCGGATTTTTAATTTATTTGAAAAACATAACTCGCAATTTTTTCACTCCAGGGGCGAAAGATTTTGCAGTTATTAAATATTTTTACAAAGAAAGGAATATAAAATAAAATAATAAAAAATGCTTTACTCATTAGTAAAATATCTTGAAAATCACTACGACATTCCGGGACTCGGTATGTGGCAGTATCTCTCGTTTCGCTCCGTGGGAGCAATCATCCTCGCACTGCTCATCGGTATGATGTTCGGTGGCAAGCTCATCGGTCTGCTCCGCAAGAAACAAATCGGTGAGGACATCCGCAACCTCGGACTCGAGGGGCAGATGGAGAAAAAAGGGACCCCCACGATGGGCGGACTCATCATCCTAATCTCCATACTCGTGCCCATACTGCTGTTGGGCGACCTCAGCAACATCTACACCTGGCTGATGATTATCAGCACCGTGTGGCTCGGACTGCTCGGCTTTGCCGACGACTACATCAAGGTGTTCCGCAAGCACAAAGAGGGCCTCAAGGGTAAGTTCAAAATCGTGGGCCAAGTGGGCCTCGGACTCATCGTGGGCTCGGTGATGTGCTTCAGCGAGCAGGTGGTGGTGATTGACAAGAACGACCCCGCAACCATCGAGGTGGTGGAGAGCATCGAGGCCCCCAACGGAGAGGTGCTCTCAACGAGGGTGGCCACCGAAGTGGTGGGCGAAAAGACCACCAAGACGACCATCCCCTTTGTGAAAAACAACGAGTTTGACTACCATTGGCTCGTGCCCGGCGAGGGACATTGGGCCGACGTACTCACCTGGGTGCTCTATGTGTTGGTGGCCATATTCGTCATCACAGCCGTGAGCAACGGAGCCAACCTCACCGATGGTCTGGACGGACTCAACACGGGAGTGAGTGCGGTGATTGCCGTGGTGCTCTCGGTGTTGGCCTACCTCTCGGGCCACGTCATCTATGCCGACTACCTCAACATTATGTACATCCCCGGTGCGGGCGAACTCACGGTGTTTGGTGCGGCCTTCGTGGGTGCGCTCATCGGTTTTTTGTGGTACAACTGCCACCCTGCGCAGGTCTTTATGGGCGACACGGGTAGTCTTGCCATTGGTGGTATCATTGCTGTGTTTGCACTCGCCATCCGCAAGGAGTTACTGCTGCCGCTGCTGTGCGGTATCTACCTCGTGGAGGTGGTGAGCGTGATGTTGCAAACGGGCTACTTCAAGTACACCAAGAAGAAGTATGGCGAGGGTAGGCGCATATTCCGTATGGCTCCCTTGCACCACCACTACCAAAAAGTGGGCCTGCACGAAAACAAGATTGTGGTGAGGTTCTGGATTGTGCAAATCCTCCTCGCTGCCCTCACCCTCGTAACCCTGAAAATCAGGTAGAAGGGAAACAAAAAATTCAAAATTCAAAATTCAAAATTATTTAGAAAGGGTAGAAGGCCCAGTAGACCTTAAAGACCTTAAGGCCCCAAACATTAAGAAAAAAAACTGATAATTGACAACTGAAATATGGTAAAGAAGATTGTAATACTCGGTGGTGGCGAGAGTGGCTACGGAAGTGCGGTGTTGGCCAAGGCAAAGGGCTTCGACACCTTCCTCTCCGATGCGGGCACCATCGCCGAAAAGTACCGACTCGCGCTCGAAAGCGAGGGCATCGAGTATGAGCAGGGAGGACACTCCGAGGAGCGCATACTCGCAGCCGACCTCGTGGTCAAGAGCCCCGGCATACCCGACAAGGCCCCAATGGTCAAGGCTCTGCGCGACAAGGGGGTACCCATAGTGAGCGAGATTGAGTTTGCACGCCCCTTCAGCAAGGGACGTACACTCTGCATCACAGGCTCCAACGGCAAGACCACAACCACCACCCTCACCCATCGCATACTCGCCGAGGCGGGCTACGACGTGGCCGTGGGTGGCAACATCGGTCAGAGTTACGCCCTGAGCGTGGCGAGGGATGACAAGGAGTGGTATGTGTTGGAGCTGAGCAGTTTCCAACTTGACGGGTGCGTGGACTTTGTGGCCGACATTGCCGTGTTGATGAACATCACCCCCGACCACCTCGACCGCTACAACTATGTGTTCCAAAACTACGTGGACAGCAAGATGCGCATAGTGCGTGGGCACACCTCCGCCAACCACTTTGTCTACTGTGCCGACGACCACACCATTGCGGCCGAAATCGACAAACTTAACCCCGCATCGGTGCGCCACCCATTCGGCAAGGCCAACATCTGCGGCTCGGTAGCCACGGTGGAGTTGGGCTCGCAGAGGGTGGACATCGACCTCGACCGACTGCACATCAAGGGGCTCCACAATGCCTACAACGCTATGGCCGCAACCCTCGCCGCACTCGCCGCAGGGGTGGCACCCGAGCAGATTGAACGCACCCTCTACGCCTTTGAGGGCGTGGAGCACAGGCTCGAGAGGGTGGCCGAGATTGGGGGCGTGGAGTGGATAAACGACTCCAAGGCCACCAACGTGGACTCGGTGTGGTATGCGCTGGAGAGTATGACCAGGCCCACCGTGTGGATTGCAGGAGGCACCGACAAGGGTAACGACTACGAGCCCCTGAAGGAGTTTGTGGGTACCAAAGTCAAGACCCTCGTATGTATGGGCGTGAACAACGAAAAATTGCTCGAAGAGTTCCGAGGCATTGTGCCCGTCTACAACACATCCTCGCTGGAGGAGTGTGTGAAGGTGTGCCACCAGGTGGCCACCCGAGGCGATGCAGTGTTGCTCTCGCCTGCGTGTGCAAGTTTCGACCTCTTCAAGAACTACGAGCAGAGGGGTACCCTCTTCAAGGAGAAAGTTTTGCAACTCAAAAGTGATGAAAACCGATAGGCACACCACCGACCACGATGCCCCCATCGTTGGGGCACACTACGCCGACCGCAGGCAGGGCACAAGGCCCCCACGCAGCAGTGCTGCCTCGGGTGGCGGGGCTCACTATGGCCCCAAGCGAAGTTGGACCGAGAGCGTCTTTGCGGGCGACAAGGCCCTGTGGGTGGTGATTATCACACTGCTCATCTACTCGCTCTTTGTGGTCTACTCCACCACCGCCTACGACCCCGCACTCAATGCCAATCAGGAGCTCACCAAACAACTCCTCTTCATCGGCATAGGTATGACGGGATTCTTCCTTATGCAGTCGCTCCACCCGCGCACCTACCGTCCACTCATCAAACTCCTCTACTGGGCATCCATAGCCCTCACGGTGATAATGATTGTGATGTACAGCGGCTCCAATGCGGCCCGCTCGCTGGAGATTGCAGGCTTCGACTTTCAGCCCTTTGAGCTGCTGAAGGTGTCGGTCATCCTACTGCTGGCCGACCGCCTGGCACGCAGGCAGAAGAACATCGACAAGATTGACCTGCTACCCAGCGTGCGCATCCGAGATTGGAAGGAGAATCCGCAGAAGCAGAAACTCACCATCCTCGAGCACACACTGCCCGTGTTGGGACCCGTGGCGCTGGCTTGCTGCATCACCATCATCATCAGCAACTCCACCACCTTCATCATCGCCATCTCGTGTCTGCTGATGCTCTTCATCGGCAGGATTAGGGGCGAGGACATCAAGAGGCTGTTCATCCTCGGCATAGTGGTGGGCATACCCGTCATACTGATACTCGCCGGCAGGTTGGACACCGCAGGCGGACGTATCGCAGGCTACAGCCCCAACCTGCTCCGCAAGAGTGTGCAGGTGGAGAGCGACGGCAAGGAGTACTACGTGCGCCCCGACCACGAACTCGACCAAACGATGTATGCCAAGATGTCGATTGCCTCGGGTGGACTCACAGGCAAAGGCCCCGGGCAGAGCACCAACCGCTACCTGCAAGAGGCCGACAAGGATATGGCCTACGCATTTCTGATTGAGGAGTATGGGCTGCTGTTTGGGGGTGCAATAATTTTGTTGGCCTTCCTGATTATGTTCTACCGAGGTATGGAGATATTCCGCAAGTGCGGCACGGCCTTCCCTGGGCTTGCGGTGCTGGGTTTGATTACGGCCATCGTGTTGCAGGCCTTCCTGCATATGATGGTGTCGGTGTCGCTGCTGCCCGTGACGGGCCAGCAGTTGCCCATAGTCAGCAAGGGAGGCTCCTCGTTGGTATTCACTCTGGCCTCGCTGGGCCTGGTGATGGGTATCAGTGCCCGAGCCAACAACGGAACGCTGGACAAGAAGAGTTGAAAATGGAAAATTGAAAATGGAAAATTGAAAATTGTGGTGTGCAGCAAAGGCAGCAAAGGCAGGAAAGAGCAGAAAGAGAAGTTAGAGAATTTAGAGAATTTAGGGATAGAAAGAGCCCCTAAACTCCCTAAACTCCCTAAAAAAGACGTTGGACGTTAGACCAGAAAGAAAAAACATTTACCAGATGGAAAAACTGAAAGTAATACTCAGCGGTGGCGGTACGGGTGGACACATCTACCCCGCCGTGGCAACCGCCGAAGCACTAACCCGAAGGCTCGGAGCCGAAGGGGTGGAAATCCTCTTCGTGGGCGCCGAGGGTAAGATGGAGATGGAAAAGGTGCCCGCACTCGGCTACAACATCGTGGGCCTACCCGTGGCAGGACTTCAGCGCAGGCTCACACTGCGCAACTTGGCGGTGCCCTTCAAGGTGGTGGCAAGCATCCTCAAAGCAAGGCGTCTGCTGCGCTCCTTCCGCCCCGATGTGGCCATAGGCTTCGGTGGCTACGCCAGCGGCCCCATACTCAAGGCCGCACAAAAGGCAGGCATCCCCACCGTCATACAAGAGCAAAACTCCTTCGCCGGAGTAACCAATAAACTCCTCGCCAAGAGGGCCGCAAAGATTTGTGTGGCCTATGATGGTATGGAGCGTTTCTTCCCCGCCGAGAAGATTATCCACACGGGTAACCCCCTGCGTGGCTCCTTCGGAGGGGCGGTGGACCACGCCGCAGCACTCGCCCACTTCGGACTGGAGGAGGGCAAACCGGTGGTGCTGGTAGTGGGTGGCTCGCTCGGGAGCCGCACCCTCAACGAGATGGTCAAAGCCAACCTCGACCGCATCGTGTCCGAGGGCAAGGTGCAACTCATTTGGCAGAACGGAAAATACTACGACAGCGAGATGGCCACGTTCTGCGCCCAAAGGAGCCTCAAGGGTGTGTGGAGGGGAGCCTTCATCGACCGTATGGACTACGCCTATGAGGCTGCCACGGTGGTGGTGTCGCGTAGTGGAGCCTGCTCGGTGAGCGAACTCTGCCTTGTGGGTAAGCCCACAGTGTTTGTGCCCTCGCCCAACGTGGCTGAGGACCACCAGACTCACAACGCTATGGCGTTGGTCAGCAAGGGTGCTGCGGAGATTGTGAAGGACTCCGAGGCGGTAGAGAGGGGATTTGCGGTGGTGGAAGCCCTCGTGGGCGACAGCGCAAGGCTCGCATCGCTAGCCACCAACATCAAGGCCCTTGCCATTGCCGACTCGGCCGACCGAGTGGCAGAGGTGGGAATTGAGAATTCAAAATTAAGAATTGTCCCCCTCTAAGTTAGAGGGGGTGCCACGGAGTGGCGGGGGCGTGTGTAAAAGAGCAAGAAAGAGCAGAAAAGGCAGGAAAGAGCAAGAAAGGGAAGTTAGAGAATTTAGAGAATTTAGGGATAGGAAGAGCCCCCAAACTCCCTAAACTCCCTAAAGCCCCAGAAAAAAAAGACGTTGGACGTTGGACGTTAGACCATAAATAAAAAACTATGAAAAACATATATTTCGTTGGTATTGGTGGAATTGGAATGAGCGCAATCGCTCGTTTCTTCCTGCACGAAGGAGCACAGGTGGCCGGCTACGACCGCACACCCTCGCCCCTCACACACGCACTCGAGGCCGAGGGCGCACACATCCACTACGAGGACAACGTCGCCCTCATCGGGGAGCCCTGGCGCAACCCCGACAACACCCTCGTGGTCTACACCCCCGCCATACCGGCCGACCACTCCGAACTCAACCACTTCCGCAAGGGTGGCTTTGAGGTGGTCAAACGCTCCGAGATACTCGGCCACCTCACCGCAGGCAAGGTCGTTACAGCCATAGCCGGCACCCACGGCAAAACCTCCACGACCACAATGACCGCTTGGTTTACACTCGGTGCCACGGGCAAGGGTAATGCCTTCCTCGGTGGTATCAGTCGCAACTTCGGGAGCAACCTGCTCCTCGGTGGTGGCGAGAGAATGGCGGTGGAGGCCGATGAGTTCGACCGCTCGTTCCTGCGCCTCACACCCACCATTGCGGTGGTAACCTCCACCGATGCCGACCACCTCGACATCTACGGCACCCACGAGGAGATGAAGCGTGCCTTCGGGCAGTTCGTGGAGCGCATAGTGGAGGGCGGTGTGCTCATCAAGAAACACGGGCTCCGGATTGACCACTCCAACAAGGGCATCGCCACCTACACCTACTCGGTGGATGCACCCGAGGCCGACTTCCACACCACAGGGCTCACCCCCCTGGGCGACGGCACCTACCGCTACGACATCGTCTGTCCCGACCGCACCATCTGTGGATGCAGGCTCGGCGTGGGCGGCAGGGTAAACGTGGAGAACTCACTCGCCGCCGTGGCTGCCATTTGGGCTGCAGGCGAGTTCAGCGAGGATGGTTTGAGGCAGGCTATGGATAGTTTCGGTGGCGTGAAGCGCAGGTTTGAGGTCTACATCAACACCCCACAGGTGGTCTACATTGACGACTATGCCCACCACCCCGAAGAGTTGCGTGCCGCCATCGGTTCCATCAGGGGGATGTTCCCCGAGCGTAGGCTCACGGTTGCCTTCCAGCCCCACCTCTACACCCGCACAAGGGATTTCTATAAGGAGTTTGCCGATGCGCTCTCTATGGCCGACGAGGTGCTGCTGTTGCCCATCTACCCCGCCAGAGAGTTGCCCATCGAGGGTGTGGAGAGCGAGATGATTGGTAGGCTTGTGAGGGCTCCGTGGCGCATTGTGGAGAAGAACGCCTTGGCGGAGGAGTTGGCCCACGTGGGAGGCGGTGTGATTGTAACCTTCGGTGCGGGCGACATTGACCGCGAGTGCGACAAAATCGCCACCATTTTGGGTAAAGAGTAATTAGTAAAGAGTAAAGAGTAAATAATAAATAATAACAAACCCCTCCGCCCTTCGGGCGCCTCCCCTAATATTGGGGGGGGGTAATTGAGAATTGAGGGAGGTTAGAGAATTTAGGGAATTTAGGGATAGAGAGCCTCCAAACTCACTAAACTCCTTAAACTCCCTAAACTCCCTAAAGCCCCAGAAAAAAACGTTAGACGTTGGACGTTAGACCACAAATAAAAAGCAATATGAGCAAAGAGAGAAGACGCCGAGTTTGGCAAATCATAGGGACCACGTTGGTGTGGTTGGCGGTGGTGGCCTTCTTTGTGTGGGCCGCGCTGCTGCGCCAGAGCAACGAGCAGGCTCGCACCGTGGAGCGCCTGAAGGTGGAAATCACCGACAGCGCAACACACAGGCTACTTTCGGCCGACCAAGTGAGGGCCGACATCGTGGCCGCAGGACTTCTGCCCACGGGTCAGCCACTCGACAGCGTGAGCCTCACCGCCATCAACAACCTTGTGAAGAGCAACTGTCTGGTGCGCAAGGCCCAAACCTTTGTGGACTACGAGGGCACACTCACCGTTAGGCTCACACAGCGACACCCCCTGCTGCGCATCATCACCGACCAGGGAGAGGACATCTACCTCACCGCACGTGCCCACGTGTTGCCCACACGCGGCGGAGCCCCACTCAACCTGCCCCTCGTTACGGGCGACTTCTCGCTCCCCTTCCCCCGCGGGTTCTACGGCGACCTGCAGGCGTGGGCAAAGGAGGAGAAAAAAAATAGCGACAAAAATTATATATTTCTACTCAAACTCATTAACTTTGTGAGATTGACGGAGAGCAAGCCCGAGGTGGGTGGCAACATCGTGCAAATCGTGGCTACGCAGGGGGCCCATTCGGCCCACGCAAGGGCCTCGGAGCCCACCGTGGAGCTCATCCCACGCAGGGGCAACTACTCGGTGCAGTTGGGCCCGCTGGAGAATGTGGAGGCCAAGCTCGACCGCTGGGTGCGCTTCGTGAAGGCCGGAGTGGTGAACCTTGATGGCGGTGGCACACTCAATGTGGCCTACGAAGGGCAGGCAGTGTGGAAGCAATCGGAAGTGGAAAATTAGACTAAAGCACAGATATGGACTTGAAGGATTACATCGTTTCTATTGACCTCGGTTGCAGCAAGGTGGTTGCTGCGCTGGGTACACTCGGCTCCAACGGAGAGGTGGTTGTGGCCGACTTTGTTAGCAAACCGATGAACGGTTATATGCGTGGAGAAATCGCCAACATCGAGACGGTATCGCAGGCTCTGAAGGCCGCCGTGAGCGAGTTGGAGAGCCGCAACGGCATCATCGTAAGCGATGTGTTTGTGTCGGTGGAGGGCCGCCACATTGTGTGTGCCGACAACTCCGGCTTTGTCTACATCGGCAGCGATGGCGAAATTCTGGAAGAGAATGTGAAGCAGTTGCGCAACAATATGAGCAACGTGCAGGCACCCGAGGGCAAGGTTATCCTTCAGCGCATCGAGCAGAACTACAAGATTGACTCCAGAGAGATTACCAGCAACCCTGTGGGTATGTATGGCAAGCAGTTGGAGGCAACCTACAGTTTTGTGCTCGCCGGCAAGAATGTGTTGGAGCGCATCAACAAAGCCTTCGACCGCGTGGGCATCAAGGGGCGCACCCACTATCCCACTGCGAGTGCTTCGGCACAGGTGGTTGCCACCGAGGAGGAGAAAGAGATGGGTGTGGCTGTGATTGACCTCGGCGCAGGGGTTACCAACTTGGCCATCTACCACGGAGGTGTATTGCGCCACGTGGTCTCCATTCCCATCGGTCAGGAAATCATCAACCGAGATATCCGCGCCAATGCCATACCCGAGCGTCTGATTGAGAAGCTCAAAACCACCTATGGCTACGCTACCGTCAGTTCCATACCCTTCAACGAGCTCAACAGTGTAATCCGCATCAATGGGCGCAACCAATATGAGAAAGACAAGGCCATATCCTACCGCGACCTTTCGACCATAATCACCGCCCGCCTGCTCGACATTCTGGACTTTGTGGTGGACGAGATTCGCACCTCCGGCTACCAGAGCAAACTCGGTGCGGGCATCATCCTCACGGGTGGTGGCTCGCTGCTCAAGGGTGTGGACACCCTCTTTAGGGAGCACACAGGACAGGATGTAAGGCTCGGCTATGCCGAGGTGGGTGTGGGTGCCGAGAGTATTGAGGGCACCTCCAACCCCGCACTTGCCACCGCCATAGGTCTGCTGGCTATGGGCCTCGCCACCGAAGAGGCTGCCACCCGCAGGGTGGTGGTTAAACCACAGCCCGCCGAGGAGAACACCGAGGAGGGAGGCGATAAGACCAAGAACAAAAAGAAGAAAAAGGCTCCCAAGGGGAACAACTTGTGGAAGAAGATTTGCGATGTGGTGGAGAACATCATTGTCGGTCCTGTGGTGGACGATGACGACGAGGGAATGTAGAAGGAGAAGAAGAGGAATATTGACACACACAAGAGAGAGAAGATTGAAGTTTTAGGATGTATATGGATAGCAACTACGACATATTGAGTTCGATTATGGCTCCCACCAAGAGCGAGTCCATCATTATGGTACTCGGCGTGGGTGGTGCCGGAGGTAATGCCGTAAACCATATGTTCGACCTCGGCATCAAGGACGTAACGTTTATGGTGTGCAACACCGATAAGCAGGCCTTGGCCAACAGCCCCGTGGAGAACAAGGTGGTGCTCGGCGAGGGCCTCGGTGCGGGCAACATCCCCGCCAGAGGACGACAGGCCGCCATTGAGAGCCTCGATGAAATTATGGTCCACTTGGAGAACTGCGGAGCCAAGATGATTTTCATCACCGCAGGTATGGGAGGTGGTACCGGCACGGGTGCAGCACCTGTGATTGCCAAGGCTGCCAAGGGCAAGGGCATACTCACCGTGGGCATCGTAACGCTCCCCTCCCGCATTGAGGGGCGTCTCCGTATGGAGCAGGCCCTCAAGGGCCTCGACGAGCTCCGCGCCAACACCGACTCGCTGGTGGTCATCAACAACGACAACATCACCAAGATATATGGCTCCATACCCTTTGAGGACGCTCTGCACAAGGCCGACGACGTGTTGGCCACCGCAGCCAAGGGTATTGCCGAGTTGGTAACAAGGCACGGCATTGTGAACGTGGACTTTGCGGATGTGAGCACGGTGATGAAGGATAGCGGTATGGCCCTGATGGGCTCGGGCAAAGCCACCGGCGAGAGGAAGGTTGATGAGGCTATGGAGAAGGCCATATCTTCGCCCCTGCTCAACCATCAAGACATCCTCGGTGCGAAGAACATCCTGCTCAACATCTCCTATGCCGCCGGCGACAACCTCACCTACGAGGAGGCAAGCCGTGCGCAGGAGATTTTGCAGACGAGGGCTTCGAGGAGTATGGGTGGCTACGATGCCAACATCATTTGGGGTGCGGGTGTCAATTCCGAACTCAACGATGGAGAGATTGAGGTTACCATTGTGGCCACAGGTTTCGAGAGCTTGGGCTCCATTGAGAGTGTGAGTTCGCGCAGGAGAATAAACGACATTCAGCCCAAGGAGCCAACACCCGAAACAGATTCCACGGTCCAAACTACCACTGCCACCGAGGAGGAGCAGCCCAGAGATATGGGTGTTAAGTGGGACATCAAGGAGCACTATGGCGACATCGACGAGTTGCTCAAGTTGCCCGCTTTTTTCCGCCGCGGTATGCACTTGGACGGCAACATTAGCAACATCAAGGGTGCCAAGGTGCAGGTAGAGGGCCAAGTGGGCGAGAAGAGCAGGGAGCAGGCACAGGAGCCCATCGCCACCGACGGCACACTCTTCAAGTAGAACAAATTTCAAAACTCAAATTTCAAAACTCAAAATTTACTTTTGTTGGGAACTTACTACAATACAATATTGACGTTTCAGCCCTTTGAGGTGGGACTCATCGGCACCATCATACTCATCGTGGTGCTGCTGGGCTGCTCGGCCCTTATGTCGGGGTCCGAGACGGCTCTTTTTTCGCTTTCGCCGGCTCAAATAGAGAAGATGCGAAAGCACCACACGCCCACCAACGAGGCCATTCTGCAACTACTCTCCGCACAGGACCAACTGTTGGCCACCATTCTCATTGCCAACAATCTGGTGAACATCCTGATTATCTCGTTGTGCAACAATCTGATTGACGCTCTGGTGGTGTTCCACAGTGGTGGTTGGGAGTTTGCAATCAAGACGGTGGCCGTAACCTTTGTGTTGTTGCTCTTTGGCGAGATTATGCCGAAGGTCTATGCAAGTTACAACCCCGAGGGTTTTGCCCGTGTGGTGGCTGTGCCACTGAAGGTGTGCAACAAAGTCTTCAAGCCCCTCTCGTTTGTGTTGGTAAAATACTCCGATGGAATCCAAAACAGGGGCATAATCCAGCCCGAAAACATCTCGATGGAGGAGTTGGAGAACGCTCTGGAAATCACCGAAAACCCAAGCGAAACGGAGAAGGAGATGCTCTCCGGCATTGTGCAGTTTGCATCCACCGAGGTGGAGGAGATTATGCACCCGAGGGTGGATATTGAGGCCATCGACTCGGAGGAGAACTTCGACGAGGTGCGCAGGGTGATTATGGAGAGCGGCTTCTCGCGCATACCGGTCTACAAGGAGAACCTCGACCACATCATCGGCATACTCTACGTGAAGGATATGTTGCCCTACGTTGGCGAGGACAGCGACTTCGATTGGGTGCGACACCTACGCCCCGCATTCTACACCCCCGAGCACAAGAAAATCAACGAACTGCTGGAGGAGTTCCGCAGTCAGAAGGTACACATAGCCATTGTGGTGGACGAATATGGCTCCACCCTCGGTTTGGTATCGCTGGAGGACATCTTGGAGGAGATTGTGGGCGAGATTAGCGACGAGAGCGATGTGCCCGAGGAGTTACCCTACAAGGTGTTGCCCGACGGGGCCTACATCTTTGACGGCAAAGCACACATCGGCGACCTCGAAGAGGTACTTGAGGTGAGCGAGGGTACGTTTGACGACTGCCGTGGCGAGGCCGAAACCATTGCCGGTATATTGCTCGAAATCAAGAGGGACTTCCCTCGTAAGGGCGACAAAATCACCCTCCACGGAGTGAGGTTTACGGTGCTGACCGTGGGTGGACACCACGCCGAGGAGATTAGGGTGGAGAAAGAAAAGGAGAAAAAAGGAGGAAAATAGGTTGGAGCGCATAGAGTTCACAGGGGGCTACATCATCGTGGCAGCGGTGGATGCAGAGGCGGAGCACTCGCCCCTGCTCACCGAGAGCGACCACGCCCATTTGGAAACCCTCACCTCCCCCACTCGCAGGGCTCAATGGGCCACGTGGCGACACATCACAAGGAGCGAGTTGGGTGCCGAGGCTCTGTTGCGCTACAACTCCGCAGGTGCTCCACTGCTGGAGCGAGCCGTGGGCGAGGTGGCCTACATCAGCGTCTCCCACTCGGCCGAGAGGGTAGCGGTGATGTTCAGCCACACAAGGTGTGGGGTGGACATCGAGGCCATCGACCGCAACTTCGCTCGCGTGGCAAGTCGCTACATCACCCCCGAGGAGCGAGCCACCGCAGAGGCCGACTTTGCCGAGGGAGTGTTTGAGGCGGTGGTGTGGAGTGCCAAGGAGGCCATATATAAATATGGTAACACGCAGGGTGTGGACTTCACTGCCGACCTCCTGCTTGTGGGGCACGACAAGGAGTTGTGCACCTTGCAGGCCGAACTCTATGGGGTGCCCGTTCCGGATGTACACTACCTCCTGCTGCCCGACAATCAGGTGCTCTGCTACCTGGCAGGCTAAAGAAGCCCCCACCCGAAAGAGCCCCGCCCGAAACACAAAAATTATTCTCTACTGATTTTCACAAAAAAATTATATTCCCCCCTATGAACGTGCGCATTGCTCCGGAGTGGGCCGAACTACTCCAACCCGAATTTGACAAGCCCTATTTTGCCGACCTCGTGGAGTTCGTGAGGGCCGAGTATGCCAAGGGCCCAGTGTTTCCCGCCGCAGCAAACATATTCCGTGCGCTCGACAAGTGCCGGCCCGATGATGTGAAGGTCGTAATCATAGGCCAAGACCCCTACCACGGCGAAGGACAAGCCAATGGGCTCTGCTTCTCCGTGAACGATGGGGTACCATTTCCGCCCTCGTTACGCAACATCTTCAAGGAGATTGAGGCCGACCTCGGCAAACCCATACCCACCAGCGGCAACCTCGACCGCTGGGCCGAGCAGGGGGTGTTGTTGCTCAATGCCACCCTCACCGTGAGGGCCCACGAGGCTGCCTCACACGCCGGACACGGCTGGGAGAGGTTTACGGATGCGGTGGTCGCCACCCTCTCGGAGTTGCGTAGCGGTGTGGTCTATATGCTTTGGGGTGCCTACGCACAGCGCAAGGGTGCCGCCATCGATACGGCCCACAACCTGGTGCTCAAGTGCGCCCACCCCTCGCCACTCTCGGCCCACAATGGGTTTTTCGGTTGCCGCCACTTTTCGCAGGCCAACGCCTACCTCACCGCCCACGGCCAACAACCCATTGAGTGGTAGGGCAAAGAGTAAAGAGGAAATTGAAAATTGAAAATTGAAAACTGAAAATTAAGGGCAGAAAGGGAATTTAGTGAAGTTAAGGAGGTTAAGGAGCCCCTAAACTCCCTAAACTCCCTAAACTCCCTAAACTCCCTAAACTCCCCAAAGGCTCCACAATAACAAACCAACCAACAAGCCAAAACACACACAAATGACTTTCAAGGTTACCATACTCGGTTCGGGCAGTGCAAAGCCTTCGCTCACCAAGCACCACTCCGCAC
>JAFVSY010000104.1 GCA_017503465.1 Tidjanibacter sp.
AAATCCAATCTCGCCACATCACACGCGACGAAAATGACGACGAGAAGACCGGAACATAGGGCAACTGATTGACCTCGCCCGTGGGTGCTTCGAGGTTCACCGAGCGCGTGTAGGCCGCCATACCATCGACAGCCACCCTCACCGCACCGATAGGCGCCGAGGCCGAGAGTTTGCTCTCCGCACCGTAGCTGTGAACGCGGGTGTTGAGCGGAGTCCAAAAGCCCTGATGGGTGGGTCGCCAGAATATCCAATTGTCAATCTGCGAGTCAAACCAAGTGGCCTCACCACTCACCTCCACCACACCCAACTGCTTGGGCATCAGCTGTAAGCCCGCGTCCCACGTAAATCCCTCCTCGGGGAGCAGGTCGGGGTTGCCGCCCGGCACAAAGTAGAGGTCGTTGAGGGTGGGCTGGCGGAAGTTACGCGTCGCGGAGGCCTTGACGAGGAGTCCCGTGCGGGGCAGGAGCATATACTCCACAAAGAGTGCAGGTATCGGCTGCGCCACACGTCCGTCGTAGCTCTCCAAGCGCAGGTTGAGCGCCGCACCAAATCGCTCGGTGGGCTTCCAGCGCGAGGCGAGAAAGAGCGAGCTCTCCACCCTCTCCGCCTCAAACTCCTTGCCCGAAGCAAGCGAGGCCACATCGCGACTGATGACCGAGGGAAGCGACAACGAGAGATTACCCGAGAAGTGCCACACACTACCCACACCCACCTCGGCCTCGACCTGAGAGTGGAGCATATTAAGATAGGTGTGCGACTCCACAGCACGATTGGTAGTGCCATTGCCATTATCCACATCGTAGGTGTAGCGCAGGTCGGTGTAGTTGTAGCCCACCGAGGCCCCCATCTTCCACGCCCCCATCAGGTGCGACCACTGAGCCACGCTGCGCAGCGAGCGGTCGTGCTGAGCAGCGCGAGTGAGGTTGTCGCCACGATAATCAACACCGAGGCGGGGCACTCCACGGTCGGTATCGGCATACCACACCGAGGTACTCAGTTGACCCACATTGCGCGTCTTGTAAAATAGCTCGCCCAGCAGGTGCTTATCGCGGTAGTCACCGTGGCGGTTGGTGTCTATCGGGTGGTCGTAGCCCGTCAACTTGCCATCGGAGTCATATATCGGGTCGCCCACCTTATTGCGATTTACGAAGGTATAGTCGTTCTTCGAGGTGGTGTAGAGTCCGCGCAGAGAGAGTTGCAGGCGCTCGGTGGCATAGGTTGTGCGTAGGAAGGTGTCATAGGTGGAGTAGGAGCTGATGCCCTGTATTGCGCGGAGCGAGAAACCCTCGTCGGTAGGCTTCGCGGTGGTGAGAGCCACAGCACCCCCCAGACCGCCACTACTCTCAGCAAGCGACCCCGCACCACTGAGCACCGAGGCGTCGTCGATAAAATATGACGGTATCTGCGAGAAATCGACCATACCGAGCATTGGCGAGTTGAGTTTCAGTCCGTTCCACGTCACCGAGGTGTGCGACGGGGCAGTGCCTCGCACCGAGGCGGTGGCGAGGGTGGCCCTACCGTAGGACTTGATAAAGACGTTGCTCCCCACAGCAAGTGCATCGGCAAGCGAGAGCGCCACATTGTCGCGGAGCACGGTGCTGTCCAGACGTGTGCGCTGCACACCTATCTGACTCAGCGGACGCGACACCATCACCACTATCGAGTCTATCTCGGTAGCCACCATCAGGTTTTGTGCCCCCACTCTGCCACAGAGCAAGACGAGGAGCGCGAGGAGAAGTAATATGTGTCGGCAATATCTCATTTGCACGCAAAAATAGAAAAA
>JAFVSY010000014.1 GCA_017503465.1 Tidjanibacter sp.
TAACCTCGAACTGCTCGGAGCGAACAACACGCTTGGTAAGGGCGGCTTTGCCGAGGCCATCGACCGCACCTCTACCCCTATGGGTGGCCGACTGCTCAAGCATTGGATTACGATGCCAATCAAGGACACCGACAAACTCAACGCAAGACTCAACGTGGTGGGTGCCCTCAAGGAGGACCTTCCGTTGCGTGAGGCCGTGGGCGAGTCGTTGGCCCAAATCAGCGACCTCGAGCGCATTGCCGCACGCATCGCCACACGCCGCATACTTCCCCGAGAGGTAATCTCTCTCTCCCACTCCTTGGCCGCCATCGAGCAGTTGCAGGTGTTGCTGGCCGACAACGAGTGTGCCGAGTTGCGCGAGGTGGCCACCAGGCTCAACGCTCTGTCCGAGCAACGTGCCCACATCGGTGCCACTCTCTATCCCGACCCACAGAGCAACCAGATACAGAAGGGAGGCATCATCGCTGATGGTGTAGACCTCGAGTTGGACGACCTGCGCAACATCTCGCTACGCAGCAAAGACCGCATTGCCGAGATTCAGCAAAATGAGAGCCTGCGCACGGGAATACCCTCACTGCGAGTGAGTTACAACAACGTCTTTGGCTACTACATTGAGGTGCGCAACACCCACAAAGACAAGGTGCCCGCCGAGTGGATACGCAAACAAACCCTTGCCAATGCCGAGCGATACATCACCGAGGAACTCAAGGTCTATGAGGAGAAGGTGCTCGGTGCCGAGGAGCGTATTTTGGCTATTGAGTTGCGCATTTGGGAGGAGTTGCTCAACTACCTCTCGGCCATTCTGCCCGAGTTGCAGAAGAATGCCGCACTGGTGGCAAGCCTCGACTGCCTCACCTCCTTTGCTGTGATGGCAGTGGAGAGGGGTTACTGTCGCCCCGAAGTGAGCGAGGACAACGTCATTGACATCAGGGATGGCCGCCACCCCGTGATTGAGATGAATCTGCCTGTGGGTGAGCAATATATCCCAAACGATGTCTATCTTGATGACACCACCCAGCAGATTATGATGATTACCGGTCCGAATATGTCGGGTAAGAGTGCGCTGTTGCGCCAAACGGCCCTAATCGTGCTGATGGCCCAGATTGGCTCGTTTGTGCCGGCAAGCAGTGCCCACATTGGCGTGGTGGACAAGATTTTCACACGTGTGGGTGCGAGCGACAACATTTCGCAGGGCGAGAGTACCTTTATGGTGGAGATGTTGGAGTCGGCCGCCATTCTCAACAACGTGACCTCCCGTAGCCTTGTGCTGTTGGATGAGATTGGCCGTGGCACCAGCACCTACGATGGTATCTCCATTGCGTGGGCTATGGTGGAGTGGCTGCACAACAACCCCAGAGCCAAAGCCAAAACCCTCTTTGCCACCCACTACCACGAACTCAACCAAATGGAGGAGAGCCTGGAGAGGGTGAAGAACTACAACGTGTCGGTCAAGGAAATCAACCGTACAGTGCTCTTTTTGAGGAAGTTGAAGAGGGGTGGCACCGATAATTCGTTTGGTATTCACGTGGCCAAGTTGGCGGGTATGCCGAGCAAGGTTGTGGAGCGTGCCGATGAGATTTTGGCTGTGCTCGTGGCCTCCCACGCCGATGATTCGTTGGCTGTAGAGGAGTCGGCGGGCAAGGGAGGCAAGAAGAGTGGCAAGGCAACTCCGAAGGTCAAACCTGCGGCTACAATCTCACCACAAATGGGTATGCAGTTGAGTATGTTTCAGTTGGAAGACCCTGTACTTGTGCAGATTAGGGACCAGATTAGGGATATTGACATCAACAATCTCACGCCCCTTGAGGCCCTCACCACACTGAACGAAATCAAGAAAATTACGGGTTTGTAGAGAGAATAGACCTACCAACAAACAGAAAGGGTGTCGAACATTTTTCGACACCCTTTCTGTTTGTGCGTGTGTGAGTGAGTTGGCCTAAAAGCAGAAGCCCAAGCCAACCTGCATTGCGCTACGCTCGCCACGCAAGGAGTAGCCCACCGATAGCGACACAAGGCCCATATCCAAACCCACCGAAGGAGTCAAGCCATAGTTGGGTTTGCCGGCAGTGAGGTCGATGTATTGGGTGGCCTTCAGGTCCACAAAGGGGCTAACTTTTGCGTTGAGAATACTCCACCTTGCGTTTACAAAAAGCGAGGGAACATAGTGCACATCGCTCTTCGACACCTTGCCAAGCCACTCGGCACCGAAGCCGGCGCCACCACCGAGATAGAGACCATTACCAAAGGCCCAGCCGTGGGACGACGTGATGTGGAACATATTGACATCGGTGGAAGTGAGCTGAACATCAGCTGCATATCCTTTGTTAAAGTGACGGTTTACATTGTCTCCTGCAAATGCCTGTGCTACAATGCCAAGTACGGCCATTGCCATAATCAAAAATTTCTTCATATTCAGTTCGTTTTTATATAATTTATATTGTTAATAAGTGGGCTATTTGTTCCTGATGGAATCAAGTTTAGCTTGAGCTGCCTGCTTGCGCTCGTTGGCTGCTTGGAGTTCCTGCTCCATACGAGCCTTCTCGGCTGCAGTGCGCACTTTGGGGTTGGAGAGGCGTTTTTGTTCCTGATAGAAAGCCTTGCTCTCAAGTTTGGTTGCCTCGTAGTTAGCCTTGTCAATCTTGCGCTGCAAGCGTGCGCTCTCCTTCATATCACGGAAGGCACGTTTGAAAAAGCCATCTTTCTTCTCGGCCTGCTGTTCGGTCTGCACCTGCTGCTCGTTTTGGGTTGCGGTGGTGTTCTCCTGTGCATTTGCTGCGCTGGCAAGAAGCATCGCCATTGATGCCATTACAATCTCTTTTTTCATAACTCTTTGTGTGTTTTAATGTTGGTATATAAGTGTATATAAAATATATGTATAGTCGGGGGATATATTGGGGTGTGGCCCTACTTTTCGGAGTTGATGTCGTTGCCCTGCTCGTCCTCGCCTACCCTCTCAAGGAAACGCTCCACAAAGCTGTTTTCGATTTTCTTGTAGCCATCCACAACGCCCTTCTCGATTGCGTTGTAGCCCTCCACAACACCTTTCTCAATCTTCTTGTAGCCGTTCACAACAGCCTCGCCTACTTTGCCGGTTTTCAATTTATACTCTGCCATAGTTCTTTTTTTTGTTTAGTTTGTTGTTATCTGATTTTCACGGTGCAAAGATGCGGCATAATTTGAGTGTGAATTCCACCAAAATACCAAAATTTTGGGCCATTTTCCACCAAACGCTCACCCCTTGGCGACAAATGGGAAAATTGTTTATACCTTTGTTCCACCAACAACTAAAACACTTTTTGAAACAAATCACACGACAAGACTATGAATCAGCAACAAAAAATCCCCTACCTCGAATGGCGCGACCGTCTGAGCGAAATCACATCCAACGATATGCGCATCGGCAACGACCTGCTGCTCATCAGTGGCAAGACCGCCTACGATATGAAGCACGGAGCCTTCCGCACCGATGTAACCACCGCCATCATCTACCTACAAGGCAGTGTGCGCTTTCGTGTGAATATGCGTGAATTCCGAGCACAAGCCCCCTGTATGGTACTGATGCCGGCCGATGCAATCATAGAGTGTTTGGAGGTATCGGCCGATGCCATCACCCGCATCATCGTGATGTCACGGACCTTCTCCGACAACATCTTCTCGGCCCAAAACAACATCCTCCCGCTCTACAAACACGTGGTGGACAACCCCGTGATTGACCTCCGAGGCGAAGAAGATGCTCTGACCACATTCTATATGATGCTCAAAAACCTCATCCGCAACTCCCAAAGCCCTTGGCGTTTGGAGGCCGCACGCCACCTCACGCTCGCACTATTCTATGCCTACTCGGGCACAAAGCACGGTGCAGCCCCCACCTCCAACAAGGAGCGCAAAGACGAAATCTACTCCAAGTTCATCGACCTGCTCCAGAAGCACTACAAGCAGGAGCGAGAGATTGGCTTCTATGCCGACCGACTATTCATCTCGCCCAAATATCTCTCCCGCATGGTCAAGGAGGCTTCGGGGCGTTTGGCAACGGAATGGATTGAGGACTACGTAATTACGGAGAGCAAGGCTCTACTCTCATCCACCACTCTGAGCATTCAGCAGATAAGCAACGAGCTCAACTTCCCCTCGCAGTCGCTCTTCGGCAAATACTTCAAGCGCATCACCGGCCTCTCCCCTCGCGACTACCGCAAAGGAAATTAGGGAAATTGAAAATTGAAAATTGAAAATTAA
>JAFVSY010000105.1 GCA_017503465.1 Tidjanibacter sp.
CACCGAACCCAACGACGCGCCTGCGACCTCCGTAGGCCACGAGTTCCACCGTGCGTGCATCGCCCGGTTCAAAGCGTATGGCTGTGGTGGCGGGGATGTTCAAGTGGTAGCCAAAGGCCTTTGGACGGTCAAACGAGAGGTGGCGGTTTACCTCAAAAAAGTGGAAATGGGAGCCCACCTGTATGGGCCTGTCGCCTGTGTTGCGCACCTCGATGCTCACGGTGCTGCGCCCCACGTTGCACTCAATGTCGCCCTCGGCGAGGAGCACACCACCCACGGGCACTCGCTCTGTGTCGTTGTTGGGGGTGGTGGCTGTTGCTGCTGTTGTTGTCTTTTTCTTTGCCATAGCCGTAATCCTATTTTATGGGGTTGTGGATACTCACCAGACGGCTGCCATCCGTGAAGACTGCCTCCACCTGAAGCAGCCCCACCATCTCGGCCACGCCATCCATAACATCATCCCTTGTGAGGGCTTCGGCTGCACTCTTCATCACCTCCTCCACACTCTTACCCTCTCGGGCCTCTTCGAGTGCTACGGATGTGATGTAGGCAACTGCCTCGGGGTAGTTGAGCCGCAATCCGCGTGCTTTGCGCCTTTCGGCAATAAGACCCAAACTCAACAGCGTGAGTTTGTCCTTCTCTCTCGGTGTCAAATGCATAAAATTTTTCCTAACTTTGTATGTGTGCTTGATAGGCGTTTTAGGGGGTGTGAGTGGAATTGCAAACCTTATGCCGAAATTGTGGCACACAAGTTGGAAAGCAGAGAAAGAGAATATCAAAAAATAGAACGCAGATATGATTAAGGCGATGTTGATTGCGGGCTGTGGTGGCTTTGTGGGCACCTGCTTGCGCTACCTTACGGGAAAGTTGTGCGAACAATTGAGCCACGGAGGGGGATTTCCGTGGGGTACTTTTGTGGTGAATGTTGTGGGCAGCTTCCTCATCGGAGTGCTCTTTGGGCTGGCCGAGGAGCGCGGTGTGCTCTCCTCGCAGATGAGCCTGCTACTGATTACGGGCTTTTGCGGTGGCTTTACCACCTTCTCCACCTTTGCGGATGATATGTTCCTGATGCTGGGGCGCAACCAATGGGCTCTGTTTGTGGCCTATGTGGTGGGTAGTCTTGCCTTGGGACTGACGATGGTGTGGCTTGGCCGAAAGATAGTGGGATAGAGAAAAAAGTGTAAGGAGTGCGACTGCACTCCTTACACTTTTTTCTCTATATGTCGTTCAATGCCTACTTCACGGCGATGCAGTCGATTTCCACGAGTGCACCTTTGGGCAGTGCGGCAACCTCATAGCAGACACGTGCGGGGAAGGAACCACTGAAGTAGTCGGCATAGATGGCGTTCATTGCGCCGAAGTCGCCGATGTGCTGCAACAACACGGTGGTTTTGACCACATCGCAGTAGTCCATACCTGCCTCGCGGAGGATGGCACCGAGGTTGTCGAGCGATTGGCGGGTTTGTGCCTCAATGCCTTCGGGCATTTCGCCTGTGGCGGGTACGAGTGGAAGTTGGCCCGACACGTAGAGTGTGCCGTTGGCATCCACGGCTTGGCAGTAGGGGCCCACAGCAGCGGGTGCAAGGGGCGAACAAATTGTGCGTTTCATAGTAATTCTATCTCTGTTTTATAGGGTTTATGCGTTTTTCTCGCCACAAATTTATATCTTTGCCTTTGGATTTCAAACAACACAAGAGGACAAAAATGAAAAAACTCTCCTTAATTTTGATGGTTGCCCTGCTGGCTACTGCCTGCTGCAACTGCCGCAACACCTCGCCCAAGAACCACAAACCCCTCAATGCCACCGAGTGGACACTTTGGCAGATGGATGGCCGCAATGTGGCTGCCGACCTCACCGAGGGTAAAGCCCCCACTCTGGTCCTTTCGGCCGACGGCTCCTATGGTGGTTTTGGCGGATGCAATAGCTATGGCGGAGAGTTCAAAATCACCCCCTCGGAGGTTAAGTATCAGAAGGATAGTGTGGGTAAGATTGAGTTTGGCGCGATGTACTCCACCAAGCGTTACTGCCCCGACGACCGCTTTGAGTATGCCTTCTTCAAGGTGCTCGACAGCGTGGATTCCTTCACCATTGAGGGCGATGTGCTCTACCTCTTTGCCGGTGGCGAGCTGAAGTTGGTATTCAAGGCAAAATAGGAAAGAGGATACAGCAGTCCCTCCAAGCAGAATACAACAAGGGCGTTCCGAACTCTCTCTCTGTGTCGGAACGCCCTTGTTGTATGTCAGACCACGCGTGGTCCGCAACGAAGTGTGATATGTTTACCTGCGGAGAAGTGTGGCTCCACACAGGCGGAGTGGGGGAGTCTAACCCTCCATCTGCATTTCGCAAAGTTCCTCGCCACTGATGTGGACAACCTCGCCATCCTGCACCACAACCAAGTTGCCATCCTCTCGAATGGTCTTCTCAATCAGACGTTTGTGTGCCAGGCGCACTCCGTCGTCGATTTTCTCTTGCAACTTTCTTATCTCCAAATCACTCATAGGTTGCTCATTATTTTGTTAAAAGCCTCCTCGTCACACACCTCTTTAACCTCTCCCTTGGTGCCCCAAGCGATGCGCTTCACGGCCTCGGCTCCACTGTTGTCGTAGATGGTCCACAGGTCGCAGATGGGCATATAGAGAGCCTTGAAGTTGCTGATGCCGGCATCATAACGGCGGCGAATGACGTCCTCCGGAATGTTGTGGCCTCCCTCCTGCACTCTTGTTGCGACACGCTCAATGGCAAGTTCGGGTGTCGGCAACCAGAAGAAAAGTAGTGTTACGAAGTATTTTTTTGCGTGTGCTTGCTCAATAAATTTTGTGTAGGAACGCGAAGCGAGGGTTGTCTCAAAGGCGAAATCTTCGTCCTGACACAGCAGGTCGTCCATCCTCTGGAGCATCAGCCTACCTGCCTCAATGGCCATCCTTTCGGGGTTGAAAGGCGACAAACCCTTGGCAATCTCGTCGGCGTTCACAAACTCACGACAGCCCAACATATCGGGCAACACGGTGTATGAGGCGGTGGTTTTACCCGCACCATTACACCCTGCTATGATGTAGACTTGTCGCATAAGTTACTCCTTTGTGCTCGGCCTTATGAGGCCGAACGTAATTGCAAATATATAAAACTTTTTCTAAAACGACAAATACCGAGCCGAAAAGGAGGTCTAACGTCCAATGTCCAACGTCTTTTCGATGGACCCTAAACTCCCTAAACTCACTATATCCCTTAAGCCCCCCTTCCCCTACTTTTTCCTCTGGGACAGGAAGTCGCACATACCATACAGGGCGGTGCGATAGGGCGAGTCGGGGTAGTGCGAGAGTACATCTTTGGCCGCCACAAGGTAGTCATTCATAATCCGCTCGGCACGCTCCATTCCGTTTTGTGTGTTTACAAAAGCACGCAACTCCTCAATGGCTCCCTCCTCGGTGGTGGTGCGCCCAACCATCGCCCTTATGTGGCTCTCCTCCTCGGCCGACACGCAACCCATTGCCTCCAGCAGTGGGAGTGTGATTTTGTGCTCTCGCAGGTCGGCACAAGTGGGCTTACCGGTCTGGTCGGCAGCAGCATAGTCGAGGATGTCGTCCTTGATTTGGAAGGCCATACCGACGTTGCGCCCAAACTCGTAGGCCTTGTCCACCTCGGCAGCCGAAGCTCCCACCGACAGGGCTCCCACTCCGCAACTGATGGCCAACAGCGAGGCGGTCTTTTTGTCTATGATGTCGTAGTATTTTTCGTGAGTCATTGCGAGCGTTTTGGTCTGCTCGTCTTGGATGACCTCACCCTCGCAGAGCCATTTGATGCTGTGGGAAACGTAGGTGAGGATGTCGAACTCCAGGCTCTCCATACCCATCTCAAAGATGCGTGAGAGGATGAAATCGCCCGTGAGAATGGCGTTGCGCTTGCCCCACTTCTGGTTGATGGACGACTTTCCGTGGCGCAACTCGGCACGGTCAATCACGTCGTCGTGTACAAGCGAGGCGGTGTGTATGAGCTCAATGAGCGAGGCAGCCAAATGGGTGCGTTTGCTGAACTTGGCCCCCTTGTTGTGAAGGCCGGCAAAGAGCATCACCAAGATAGGACGCACTCCCTTGCCGCGAGTGTCGAAAATGTATTTCAGGATGTCGTCAAAGTAGGGGCTGTCGGAGTGCAGGGCCGTGCGCAGAAAGTGCTCGTATGCGGCCATCTCCCCGACCAGCGGGGCCTTGATTTCGTCAAGAGTGATATGTTTGCTCTGGTTCATCGTTTTGTTTGGGTTGCAAATGCAATGCAAATGTATAGATAAATTCCCGATTTCGGAATATATTAAAAGGAAGATGTGAAAAAACGGAGTCGTGTGAGTTTCTATTTCCGAAAAAAATCCTAAATTTGTAACACTCGAACCGAGTGAAGAACGACAAAATGTTTAACCCAAAATAATTGCAACACACTATGAAAAAACTTTGTATGATTATGTTGGCTCTGGTGATGACCACCGGAGCATTTGCACAGAAGATGTGGCTGGGAGGTACGGGCTCTTTGAGCGCAAGCGGCTCGGCTTCGTTGTCCCTCGTTCCCACTTTTGGCTATTTCCTCACCGAGGATATCTCTGTTGAGGGTAGGCTGAACCTCGCCTTTAACTCGTCGAACATCGGCGTGGGAGTGACCGCCATTGGTCGCTATTGGGTTCCCATCAATGATAAGTTGTTTTACACCCCCGGCTTGTCGTTTGGATTTAGCCACACCAGCTACACCAATGGTTCCAACTACAAGACATCCTCTTTCGACCTCGGTGTTCAGGTTGGTAGTTTCCACTATAAGATAAACGACGCTTGGGTGCTGGGTGCCAATTTTATCACCTTGTCAATAAACAATGTCGGCAACGGTAACAACGCCAGGTTCAATCTTACTACCTCCACCAACATCTCGGTGAACTACTTCTTCTAGGGGAATAGGGGAGGTTTCCGTGTAGGAATGTAACCTTTGAGGTGTCAGCTACACCTCCACAATAAGACACACTTCGGAATGAGGACAGATGAAGCCTCGCCGAGGTGTCTCTTTTTTGCCATACATATATATTATATGGGATGTCGGCTGTGGGCATATAACCCTTGTGGGCGATGTGGGACTGTGGACAATGTTAAGCCAACGTTAAATCGCATTTTACCCCAAAAACGTAATGTGCAGATTTTCCGCAATGTACAATTTTGGTGCCAAAAAAGTGCAAAAAAATCTTTGTGGAAAATTTGCAGAATTGGAAAAAGTGCCTACCTTTGCATCCGCTTTCGAA
>JAFVSY010000106.1 GCA_017503465.1 Tidjanibacter sp.
AGCAACTAAAAGCCACCGAAGGTGGGTTAATTCAAAATTCAAAATTCAGAATTAAAAGTAGTGGAATAGAAAACTAACAGAAAGATGAAAATCAGCAGACAGCAATACAACGACCTCTATGGTCCCACGGTGGGCGACCGCATACGACTCGCCAACACCGACCTCTACATCGAAATCGAACGTGACCTGCGCACCTATGGCGACGAGGTGGTCTATGGCGGTGGCAAGACCCTGCGCGATGGTATGGGCGTGGACAACGGCACCACCAGCGAGCAGGGCTCACTCGATGTGGTCATCACCAACGTAACCATCGTAGACCCTATGCTCGGAGTGGTCAAAGCCGATGTGGGCATAAAAGATGGGCTCATTGCGGGCATTGGCAAGGCGGGCAACCCCAACACTATGGATGGCGTGAGCCGTGGTATGGTTACGGGGCCCTCAACCGATGCCATCAGTGGCGAGCACCTCATTCTGACAGCTGGCGGTATCGACGGCCACGTGCACGTAATCTCGCCCCAGCAGGTGGATGCGGCACTCTCCGGAGGTATCACCACACTCATCGGAGGTGGCATTGGCCCCACCGATGGCACCAACGGCACCACCATAACCAGCGGCAACTGGAACATTGAACGTATGCTCCAAGCAGCCGAAGCGTTGCCCATAAACATCGGCTACCTCGGCAAGGGTAACGGCTCTCGCAAGGGTCCGCTGGCCGAGCAGATTGAGCGAGGAGTGATGGGCCTGAAGGTACACGAAGATTGGGGTAGCACGCCCGAAGCCATACGCACCGCCCTGAAGGTGGCCGACCGCTACGACGTGCAGGTGGCCATCCACACCGACACTCTCAACGAGGGCGGCTATGTGGAGGATACCATTGCCGCCTTCGACGGGCGCACCATACACACCTACCACACCGAGGGCGCAGGTGGCGGACACGCTCCCGACCTGCTGAGGGTGGCCTCAATGCCCAACGTGTTGCCCTCCTCCACCAACCCCACCCTGCCCTATGGGATAAACTCGCAGACGGAGCTCTTCGATATGATTATGGTTTGCCACAATCTCAACCCCAAGATACCCTCCGACGTGGCCTTTGCAGAGAGCCGTGTGAGGCCCGAGACGCAGGCCGCCGAGAACTATCTGCACGACATCGGAGTGTTGTCGATGGTGTCGTCCGACTCGCAGGCTATGGGGCGTGTGGGCGAGAGTTTTATGCGTGCCATTCAGACCGCTTGCTATATGAAGTCGAGGGTGGGTAAGTTGCCCGAAGATGCCCCCAACAACGACAACTTCCGTGTGCTACGCTATGTGGCCAAGGTTACAATCAACCCCGCCCGCACCTATGGTATCGACTCGGTGGTCGGCTCGGTGGAGGTGGGCAAGGTGGCCGACCTTGTGCTGTGGGAGCCCGCAATGTTCGGCGCCAAGCCCAAGATGGTCATCAAGGGCGGTATGATTTCGTGGGCCAATATGGGCGACCCCAACGCCTCACTCCCCACCCCACAACCGATGATTTACAGGCCTATGTTCGGTGCCTATGGTGGTGCCTTGCAGCGCACTTGCCTCACCTTTGTGTCGCAGGCGGCAGCCGACAGGTGCATAGCCGAGCGTTTGGGACTGCAACGACAAGTGGTGCCCGTGCGTGGGTGCCGCACCCTCACCAAGGGGGATATGGTGCTCAACGGAGCCACTCCTCTCATTGAGGTCAATCCGGAGAGTTTACAAGTGAGCGTAGATGGCAAACTCATCAACCTCACACCCGCCCAGAGCCTACCGCTCGCACAGCTCTATTTCTTCAGTTAGCAACCACACAACACATACCGCAATCGTGAACATCTACAGAAGCATACTCGGCAACGCCTCCTCCGACGAGTGGAGGCGCAGGCTCCTCGGAGCCGACATCGACTACATCGAACTCGACCAATGGAATGCCCAAAAGAGCCGCCTGCTGGCCGTGGGCGCAAGTGGCAAAGCCTACCCTATGGCCTTCGAGAGGGGCGAAAGGCTCCACGATGGCGACATCATCCAGTTCGACTCGCAGGCCCACAGTGCCGCCGTAGTGAAAATCAAGTTGGGGGAGGTGCTGGTAATCAGCCTGGCCCCACTTGCACTACGGCCCACCGAGGAGGCCCTCGCCACAGCCATAGAACTCGGACACGCTCTCGGCAACCAGCATTGGCCGGCGGTGGTCAAGGGTAAGGAGGTCTATGTGCCCCTCACCGTGGACCGCAAGGTGATGCTCAGCGTGATGCGCACCCACAACTTTGGGGGTATTGAGTTCACTTTCCGCCCCGGTAAGGAGGTGCTGCCCTACCTCTCCCCCTCGGAGGTGAGGTTGCTGTTTGGTGGCTCGCGCAGGCAGCACGAGCACTTCCACACCACCTCCACCCACAGCCACGCCTACACCTCCCCCTCCACTCCCTATGACACATTTCTCTAACACCCCCACGTTCTATGACGCACTCCTCTGATGCCACCACCCACCCCTCGTTGCGCTCGCTCTGCCGACTTGTGCAGATGGCCGACTCGGCCTTTCCCGTGGGCGGTTTTGCCTTCTCAAGCGGTCTGGAGGCGGCCGTGGCGGAGGGTGTGGTGGGGGATGCGCTCACGTTGGGCGACTTCACAAGGGGAGTTGTGCGGGTGGCCGCGGGGTGCGATTGTGTGGCTATGCTCCACGCCTACCGTGCCGCCACCGAGGGCTATCTGGACCAACTCGTTGTGTCGGACAGCCACCTCTTGTCGTTCAAAATCTCGGCCGAGGCACGCTCGATGACCCTCAAAATGGGGCGGCGACTCACCGACCTACTCCTGGACACCTCCCACACACCTGTGCCACACATCGTGCGCCAATGGCACCATTGGGTCCACTCCGACCACTCCGTTGGGACCTATCCGATTGCCCAAGCGGTGGCGGCCGTGGCGTGGGGTGTGGGCGAGGAGGAACTCTTCGTGGGGCACCTCTATGGGGTTGCCTCCTCGGTGCTCGGTGCGGCCCTGCGACTGATGCGCATCACCCACGTGGAGACACAGCAGATTGCTCTGCGCCTGGCCCCACTCGTGGAAGAACTCTATGCCGACAGTCGCCACCGCACCCTTGAGGATATGTGCTCCTTCGCCCCGATGCTCGACGTGGCCACCTCGCTACACGAAAAGGGCACCCGAAGGATGTTTATGAGTTGACAATTCAAAATTAAGAGCAGAAAAGAGTAAGGAAACCCTATTATTCCTATCACTCCTATCACTCCTAAAAGCCATAGGTATTAAAAAAACATTGAAAATTCTGATAAATGACAAAAAACATTTGCCGAATAGGTGTGGGTGGGCCCGTGGGCTCCGGCAAAACCGCACTCATTGAGGTGCTCACACCACGACTACTCGCAAAAGGTTTGCAGGTGGTCATCATCACAAACGACATCGTAACCACCGAGGACGCCAAACACGTGCGCCGCATACTGCGTGGCACACTCGCCTCCGAGCGCATAGCAGGAGTGGAGACCGGTGCCTGTCCGCACACCGCCGTGAGGGAGGACCCCTCGATGAATTTGGCCGCAGTGGAGGAGATGGAAGAGAGGTTTCCCGACACCGACATACTCTTCATTGAGTCGGGTGGCGACAACCTCACGCTCACCTTCAGCCCCGCACTCGTGGACTTCTTCATCTACGTGATTGACGTGGCCGCAGGCGACAAAATACCCCGCAAAGATGGCCCCGGCATATCGCACAGCGACATTCTTGTGATAAACAAAACCGACCTCGCACCCTACGTGAAGGCCGACCTCAAGGTGATGGAGCACGACTCGCAGTTGATGCGCAGTGGCAAGCCCTTTGTATTCACCAACTGTTTCACGGGCGAAGGTATCGACACCCTCGTGGGGCTCATTGAGCAGATGGCCCTCTTCGACAGCGTGGAGGCCGTCTAAACCATTCAGGCAGACCTATGCTCCCCCACGAAAACATACAACCGATGGCCCTCAACCGAGAGATTGAGGCCAAGCGTGGCTATCTCTCAATGGGGTTTGAGGTGGACAGCGGTGGGCGGTCCATACTCCGCCACCTCCACCGCCGAGTGCCCATTGTGGTACAGCAAGCCCTCTACTTCGATGAGCAGTTGCCCTCGTTGCCGTGTGTCTACATACTCTCCTCCGGAGGACCCTATGTGGATGGCGACCGCTACGAGCACCACATTTCGCTCGGCCCCAATGCTATGGCCCACATCTCCACCGGTGCAGCCACAAAGGTTGCCACGATGGAGTATGACTATTGCCGACTCACGCAGACGTTCCGCCTGGCCGAGGGTAGTTACCTTGAGTGGATACCCGAGCCGACCATACCCCACCGTGGGGCGCGTTTGGTGTCCCACACCACCATTGACCTACACCCCACCGCCTCGCTCTTCTATGCCGAGAGCTACACCTGTGGGCGATTGTACCACGGGGAGTGTTTCGACTACGACCTGCTCGAGGGCTCGTTGGTGGCGCAGTGCGAGGGCAGGGTGTTGTTGCGGGAACGGTGGCGGGTGGAGCCACACACGCTCTCGCCCGCGCGGTTGAGTGCCTTGGGTCCCTATCGGCACCACGCCTCAGTGGCGATGTTTGCCCCTGCGGAAGTTGTGAGCGACCTCTATGGCGAGTTCACTCCCTGCTACACCCCCTCGGAAGCAATGAGTGTATCGCTCCTCAACGGAGGGGTTGGAATTGTGGTGAGGCTACTCGCCAACTCCACCGAGGTCCTCAAGGCCCGCATCCACTCGTTGGGCTCCGCCTTTCGCTTGCGCATCAAGGGCAAACCTCTCCCCGACCGCTTCCCGTGGCGATAAAAAGGGAATTGAGAATTGAGAATTGAGAATGGAAATATCTTACGGATAACAGATAACAATAACAACGACTCGCTAATTATGAACGGAATAAGACTTTGGTTTCGGTCGGTGGCACAGGTGATGTTCCAAGCCAACGCTTGGTGCGGAGTGCTACTGCTGGCCGGCATATTTTGGGGAGCCTACTCGGCAGGCACGCCCGAAGTGGCGTGGGGTGCTGTGGTGGGCACCACGGTGGCCATACTCACCGGCTGTCTGCTCGGCTACCCTCGCGATGAGGCCACACAGGGCCTATGGGGGTTCAACGGCATACTCGTTGGGTGTGCTCTAATGACCTTCCTCGGCTCCACACCCCTCGGCTGGGCAGCCCTTGTGGTGTGTGCCGCAATGACCACTTGGGTGCGGGTGGGGCTCAACCGACTTGGCGAGCCACTCGGGGTGAGTTCCTACACCTTCCCCTTTGTGCTCTCCACGTGGATATTCCTCGCTGCGGCCCGTATGTTCGGAGGAATTGACATCGTGGCCCTTGCCCACCCTATGCTCCCTACCTCTTTCGTACACACCCACCTATTCCACGACTCCCTACCCACGCTCCTTGAGTTCTGCGAGTGGACCCTGCGTGGGGTGAGTCAGGTGTTTCTGATTGACTCGTGGCTCACGGGGGCTCTCTTTGTTGTGGGCCTTGCCATAGCACGCCCCGCAGCGGCACTGTGGGCTGTGGTGGGCTCGGCAGGCGGTGCGGCGGTGGCACTCCTCTTTGGTGCCCCCACAGAGGCCATAGCCCACGGAATGTATGGCTTCAGCCCCGTGCTCACAGCCATTGCACTCGGCACCCTCGCCCCCATTCATACACCCCTGCGCAAAGCAGTGTGGGCACTTGTGGGCATCGTGGGCACGGTCTTTGTACAAGCATCAATGAACGAGTTGCTCGCCCCCGTGGGGCTCCCCTCGCTGACGGCCCCGTTCTGCATCGCCACGTGGCTCTTTATGTTGCCAATAGCAAACAACCATAAACCAACCAAAAAAGACTGATAACTATGCACTTACCAAATCACCTTCTCTCTCCCACCGAGGCTATCGTGGGAGGAGTTGCTGCGGCGGCTCTCATTGCCGTGGCCGTAGTCAAAACCAAGAAGAGTTCCAACTCCAACACACTGCCGATGATGACCATTATGGGGGCTTTTGTCTTTGCCGCCCAGATGATTAACTACACCATTCCGGGAGCCGCTTGCAGTGGCCACCTACTCGGTGGAGTGTTGCTTGCATCCATACTTGGCCCCTGGGCGGGCTTCCTAACGCTCTCGGCGGTGGTGGCCGTGCAGGCTCTGCTGGGCGACGGAGGCTTGGCGGTGTTGGGCGCAAACATACTCAATATGGCCGCCATTGGGTGCCTTGTGGCCTATCCGCTGGTGTTCCGCAAGTTGCTCGGCGACAACCGCAGCCCCCTGCGCATTGTGCTTGCTTCCACTGTGGCCTGCACTGTGGCCACAACGCTTGGAGCCTTGGCAGTGGTCGTTGAAAACGCCCTTGCCGGTGCGGGTAGTGCCCTACCATTTGGTGAGTTTTTGGGCGCAATGTTGCCCACCCACCTTGCCATCGGAGCCATTGAGGGCGTTATCACGGGTCTGCTCCTGTGGGCCGTTGGGGCAGCCAACGCCACCGTGCTCAACTACAACACCGACACCGGCAAAGTGGCCCTGCACAAGCCCGCAACCACGATGATTGCCTTTGCCATCGGTGCCCTGCTGCTCGGCTTTGGGGTATCCCGCTGGGCCTCCACTGCCCCCGATGGGTTGGAATGGTCGGTGGAGAAGGCCGAGCAAGTGGACCAGCGTTAGCACCTCCACTCTCACAACACGCACAAAGGGCTGTCTGACTCCCAGACAGCCCTTTGTGTGTTCTCCTTATCCCCCAACTCTCTACTTTGCCACCTCGGTGCGGTTGTGCAGAGCGTGGGCAATGGTGAGTTCGTTGGCATACTCAATCTCGTCGCCAACGCCAATGCCACGTGCAATCTTCGTAATCTTCAGGTCGGGGAATTGTGCCAAGCGACGCATAATGTAGAAGAGGGTGGTTTCGCCCTCCACCGTAGCCCCAATAGCCAAAATCACCTCCTTAATCTCTCCACGGGCGATGTTCTCCACCAGCAGGTCAATCTTCAGGTCGCCGGGGCCAATGCCCTGCATCGGGGAGATGATACCCCCCAGCACGTGGTAGAGTCCGTTGTATTGGTTGGTGTTCTCAATCGAGAGCACATCGCCCACGTGTTCCACCACACACACCGTGGTCCTATCCCTACGCGGGTCGGCACAAATGGGGCACACCTCCTCATCGGAGAGGTTGTTGCAGCGGCTACAATACCTCACCTCGTTGCGGAACGTGGTGAGTGCCTCGGCCAAGGCCGCCACCTCCTCAGGCTCGCGGTGGAGCAGGTGCAGCGCAAGGCGCAGAGCAGTACGGCGCCCCACAGAGGGCAGTTTGGCAAGTTCGCCTACGGCATCGTTGAGCAGTCTGGACATCGGACGTTGTATGGGGTTGTAAATCTGTATTCTTGGTTTTCTCTCTTAGATGGGCACGCTCTAGTCCACCACCCTGATGGCTGAGGAGGCAATCCACCCCTCGTTACCATCGGCAATGCGAATCTCATTCCAGGCACCAAAGGTGTCGAGCACCTTTACGGTGGTACCCTCGTGGAGGATGAAAATATCCTTACTCGTGCGGTCGGGCGAACTCTTCACCGCAGCGGCCGAACTGACCACCACAGCCTCCGAGCAATCCAACACATCCCTGCGCTCGGCACCACCAAAGGCCACCATCACGAGGGTGAGTACTCCGCACACTATGCCGACCACAAAGCCCCCCTTGCGCACGCTCCTCTTTGCGCCCAGCACGTAGACCAGCCCTGCAATCAGTGTGAGGGCCAAGGCCACAAGTGAGCACACAGCCCAAGCGTTGCTACTCATCAGGTTGCCCACCTTCGAGAGCCACACCTTGAGGAAGAACTCCGGCACAACCTCAATCTTATCCTTCACAAAACTGTTGGCATAGGCGAGGTTGTAGGCCACATCATCATCGGCGGGGGCAAGTTTTTGCGCCTTGTGGTAGTGCAGGATGGCCTCGCCGAGTTGTCCGCCCTTGAAGTAGGCATTGCCCATATTGTAGAACAGTTTGGCACTCGCCCACCCCTCCTTCTGGATGGAGTCGTAGACCGCCAGGGCACCATTGTAGTCGCCTGCGGCATAGAGGGTGTTACCACGCTCCCACAGCGTTTCGGCCGAGGTCGGTTGTGCCACGGCAGGCAACTGCGCAACCATCAGCAGCGCAGCCAACATCAGTGTGGCACGTTTGAATATCTTATTTGTAGTTTTCATCTTCTCTTCCAATTTTGGTGTGTCTACTTACCAATGACACCCTCCAGGCGGGAGATTATCTCCACGCCCGCAAGGTAGGCTTCCTCCATCTTGCCACTCACCGAGGGAGCATACTGTGCATACTCGCAGTCGGTGATGATGGCCACATACCTCTCCACATCCTCGGCCTCCACGCCACGTTTAGCAAGGCCCTCACGCACGCTCTCCTTGGTGAGGTCGGCAGCAGGAATGTTGAGTTTGTCACCCAAGTAGCCCCACAAGCCACGCAGCATCTCCTCATAGAAGCCCTTTTGGTTGTGCTCGTTCATATACCTCTCGGCTGCACGGAAGCGCATCAGTGCCACCTTGTTGGCTCGTTTACCTTTGAGTGCCTCCTGATTGCGCAACTCCTTAAGTCGGCCCTTAAGCCATCCGCCCAGCACCACCGCCAGAGCAACCATAGCAACCACAATGAGCCACCACAGTCCGCTGAACATAAAGAGTTGCCCGCTCTGCCTCAACTCCGCAGGACCGAGTTTGATGAACCTGATGTCCCTACCGAGAAACTTGAGGTCCTCCTTGGCAATGCCACTCACAAGGGGTGCCGTTGGGCCCGAAGAGGTTGCATTTGCATCGGGTGCCACGCTCACCATAAGTTCGCTTGACGAGAGGGTTACATATTTGGCCAACTTGGGGTTGAAGTAGGTGAACTCCACTGCCGGAATGAGGAAGTCGCCATCGGCACGCGCAATCATCGGGTACTCAAATTGGCGGTAGCCGGTGATGCCCGAAGAGGTGGCCTGTATGCTCTCGGTGCTCTTCACGCTGTACTGCTCAAACGAGGTGGGCAGTTCAATCTGCGGAGCCTGAATCATTGAGAGGTTTCCCTTACCCGAAATGCGCACCGTGTAGGTTACGGCCGAGTTGGCCTCAATGTGGTCGGCAGGGGGCGTGGCCTTCATCTCCAACTCTCCCACCGCACCGCTAAAACTTGCAGGAGCACCCGCAGGAAGCGGTTTTACGTTGATTTTCAAACTCTTGGAGGTTACCGTTCTGCGCACCTCCTCAATCTGTGCGCCCCCGAAGAACTCCGCAAAGGGATCGTTGGAGCGGCGGCGTTGCACCTGCAAGCGGGCCACCACCTGCATCTCCAGCGGGTCAATGGTCAGCTCACCACTCTGCTGCGGAAACAACAAGTACTCCCCAATGGGGCAGGCGTCATAAATCTTGCCCTTGTACTCCTCCCTCACCCAACGGTTGGCGTCGATGTTGAGTCGCTGGGTCCAGAAACCATTGAACGAAGGCATCTTCTGTCCCTCCACGCCCATAGCCACACGGGTGTAGAACTTAAACAACACCCTCACAGGCTCGCCCTTATAGACATTGGTGCGGTCGGCTGTGGCCACAATCACGAGGTCATCCTCGGCAAGTCGTGAGGCTGCGCTCTGCTGCTGTTGTTGCTGTTGTTGTGTAGCACCACCCTGCTGGCCTGCGGCTCCATTCTCCACAATGGCCTTCACCGTCACGGGTTGTGTGCGGTAGGTCTTACCTCCCGAGCGCACCGAAGCCTCTCCAATGGTGTAGTCGCCCTCGGCAGGGCACAGCACCACATAGCTGATGGTGTGGCTCACCGTGCGGGTGGTCTTGCCATTGATAATCTGCACACTGCTACCGTGGGAGTCCATCGGGCCCGCCATCACATCGAAGCCCTCAAACGAAGGAGCCTCAAAGTCGCTCGCCTTGGCATTGAGCGTGAACTCCACCCTAAAGGGCTCGCCCACGGCCACAACCCTCGGCACGCCGACCTCAAACGACACCTCGTCCGCAAGGGCTACACCCACAAAGGCAAGCAGCGTTGCAACCAACAGAAGAATTTTTTTGCTCATTCTTTCAACTCAAATTTATCGTCGTCCTATCACTCTAACCACAATACCAAGGCCACTCCCCCCACACGCTTGTGTCGGAGGAAGAATGGCCTTGTCTTGTTATGTAACGTACCCTCTGCGGGGTTTAGTGCTTGAACTCTGCAAAGAAATCGTTACCCTTGTCGTCTACGATGATGAAGGCGGGGAAGTTCTCAACATAAATCTTCCTCACAGCCTCCATACCGAGCTCGGCAAAGTCCACAACCTCAACGCTCTTGATGCTGTTCTTGGCCAAGATGGCAGCAGGGCCGCCAATGGAGCCGAGGTAGAAGCCGCCGTGTTTCTGGCAAGCGTCCGTAACATCCTGCGAGCGGTTGCCCTTGGCCACCATAACCATTGAGCCACCCACGCTCTGGAAGAGGTCCACATAGGGGTCCATACGACCTGCGGTGGTGGGACCAAAGCTACCCGAAGCCATACCAGAAGGGGTCTTGGCGGGGCCGGCGTAGTAGATGGGGTGGTTCTTGAAGTAGTCGGGCATAGGCTTACCCTCGTCCAACATCTGTTTGATGCGTGCGTGGGCAATGTCGCGAGCCACGATAAGGGTACCCTTGATGTTCAGTCGGGTCTTGATGGGGTATTTCGAGAGTGTCTCCCTCACCTTGTCCATACCCTCGTCGAGGTCAATCTCCACGGCAGGAGCCATAGTGGGAGCCTCGGTGGGGAGGAAGCGTGCGGGATTCTTCTCCAACTTCTCAATCCAAAGGCCTTCGGCATTGATTTTGGCCTTGATGTTGCGGTCGGCCGAGCAGCTCACACCGATACCCACAGGGCACGAAGCAGCGTGGCGAGGCATACGGATAACCCTCACATCGTGTACAAAGTACTTGCCGCCAAACTGTGCGCCAATGCCACTCTTCTGGCAGATTTCGAGCACCTTCTGCTCCCACTCCAGGTCACGGAAAGCACGACCACCATCGTTACCGCTGGTGGGCAGGTTGTCGAAATAGCCGGCCGAAGCCTTCTTCACGGCTGCCAGGTTGGCCTCTGCCGAGGTGCCACCAACCACGATTGCGAGGTGGTAGGGAGGACAAGCCGAGGTGCCGAGGTCTTTGATGTGCTCGGTGATGAAGGCGGTGAGCGACTTCTCGTTCAGCAGAGCCTTGGTCTGCTGGTAGAGGAAGGTCTTGTTGGCCGAGCCGCCACCCTTGGTGATGAAGAGGAATTTGTAGGCATCGCCGGGCTCTGCATAGAGGTCAATCTGTGCAGGCAGGTTGTTGCCGCTGTTGTGCTCGTCGGTCATAGTGATGGGCACCACCTGCGAGTAGCGGAGGTTCCTTTCGGCATAGGTCTGGTAGACACCCTTGGAGATGTACTCGGCATCGTCCACGCCTGTCCACACATTCTCGCCCTTCTTACCGATGGCAATGGCAGTACCGGTGTCCTGACAAGTGGGCAGTTCGCCCTCGGCAGCCACCACCTGATTCATCAGCATAGTGTGGGCAACAAATTTGTCGTTATCGGTAGCCTCGGGGTCAGCCAAAATGTTGGCCAACTTTTGCAGGTGGGATGCACGCAGGAAGAACGACACGTCCTCAAAGGCGCGTTTGGCCAGCAGGGTAAGTCCCTCGGGCTCCACCTTGAGAATCTTGCGACCGTCGCACTCGATGGTCCTAACATAGTCCTTGCTTACGAGTTCATACTCGGTGGTATCCACACCGTGCTCGAACATAGGCTGATACTTGAATTCGCTCATAGAATTGTTACGTTTATTTTGAATAATTAATACAATTCGCCGTTGTGATTCCAGGTGATATACACTTTGTCACCCTCTCGTTCTTCTTCAATTGCGTCTTTCTCATACACAGGAGCAGGTAGAATCTCAAACTTGCTCAACCTATACTCCTCAATCTTACCCTCCCCCAACTTGGGGATTGAAATTTTGGTCGTGGCAGCCACGCCATTGTCCACCGTGTAGATATCCAAAGTATACTCCTCGGCACGGTAATCGTAGGGCCACACAGTGAGCATCAACGTGTATGTTTCACCCTCCACCCAAGTAATGTTTTTGTGAGGGAACTTGTATTGATTGGTCCAGGTTGTAGCAATAGGCTTCAAATCGTCCTGAAAAACATCGAATACCCCCTTGATACAAAATATCACCTTCTCCGAACCAAGTCTTATCTCCTCAACTTGACCGCTAAAAGGAGCAACCACATCAAATATCAACACACTATTAATCCTTTTGAGGTTGAAGTGAAGTTTACCCTCTTTTGTATACTTGTGCCATTTGGATACAAACCAGTCCAACGTGGGAGTGTCCTCATATCCACCAAAGCCAAGCGAAAGTCCTCTACCATCTCCGACCTCAGGGAAAGGATACTGAACACGATAGCTCTCCCCCACAACCAATTCGACATTGGGACTCTCTATGACAAAAGATTTATTCACATTACCATTGTTCTTCTTGCCATCCTTATCATCATTTGCCCCATCAACGGCAGTGCCATCCTCACCGATTTTTTCCTTAACAAAGAACTCGTATATCTCACCTCTTTCATCCACAACTGCCACCTTTTCGCCAATGGCCAAATCGGGAGTTGTCAAATCAAAACGGCTATACGCCCTTGTTTGCTCCCAAGCAGGCAAGGTAATAACAAAGCCATCCACATCCAAAGGCGACACACTCTCGTCTTTGGGTTGTTCTGTCACATTACCCGAATTGGTTGCGGGGTTGGTTTCACATCCAACCACCCCCAAGAGCATAAATACTGCAAATAGACACTTTTTCATATGCTTGGTTTTGTTTAGTTCAAATAATAATATCCACACCCCACCACGAATGTGGTCTACAAATCTACCATTTCAACAACTACATAAGTCTACGTCGTACAAAGATAAGGTATTTTTTTGTGAAAAATATACCCGCGCGTGATACTTATTCCAAAAAAAGGCCATATATTTGTAAAAAATTTTAATAATTGCATTTTAACTTGTTCCAAAATAACAAATTTATCTTATGGTATCTTACAAAGATTTAGGCCTTGTGAACACCCGTGAGATGTTTGCAGGCGCAATCAAAGGCGGTTATGCTATCCCCGCCTACAACTTTAACAATATGGAGCAGTTGCAGGCTATCATCGCTGCTTGCGTTGAGACCTCTTCGCCCGTAATTCTCCAGGTGTCGGCCGGCGCACGCAAGTATGCCAACCAGACTCTGCTGCGTTATATGGCACAGGGTGCTGTTGAGTATGCAAAAGAGCTCGGTAAGAACATTCCTATCGCTCTCCACCTCGACCACGGTAGCAGCTTTGAGATTTGCAAATCGTGCATCGATATGGGCTTCTCGAGCGTGATGATTGACGGTAGCCACCTCCCCTACGAGGAGAACGTGGCTCTGACCAAGCAGGTTGTAGACTATGCTCACCAGTTCGACGTAACCGTTGAGGGCGAGCTCGGCGTGTTGGCAGGTATTGAGGACGAGGTTGTGGCCGAGCACCACACCTACACCAACCCCGATGACGTTATCGACTTCGTGCAGAAGACCGGCGTTGATTCGTTGGCTATCTCGATTGGTACTTCCCACGGTGCCAACAAGTTCAAACCCGAGCAGTGCCAGCGCAACGAGAAGGGTATCCTCGTTCCTCCCCCATTGCGTTTCGACATCCTCAAAGAGATTGAGGAGCGCATCCCCGGCTTCCCCATCGTGCTCCACGGCTCGAGCAGCGTACCCCAGGACAAAGTTGCTATCATCAACACCTACGGTGGCGCACTCAAAGATGCAGTGGGTATTCCCGAGGAGCAGCTCAGGGAGGCTGCCAAGAGTGCAGTGTGCAAAATCAACATCGACTCGGACGGTCGTTTGGCTATGACCGCAGCTGTTCGTGAGGTGTTTGCAAAGAGCCCCGCAGAGTTTGACCCCCGCAAGTATCTCGGCCCCGCTCGTGATGCACTCAAGGAGCTCTATATGAACAAGAACATCAACGTGTTGGGTAGCGCAGGCAAAGCCGAGTAAGAGTCCCACACACGGAGAATAGTTCCAACGAAAGGCGAACCACACCGAGTGGTTCGCCTTTCGTTTTGCTGGTCATCTTACATTAAGGCCCTTAAGGACTTCAAGGGCTGGACTTCAAGGGCGAAGGTTGTTCAATGCTACTCTCCGAGCCCGTGCCTGATGGCGTAGTGAGTCCTACCCTCGGTGTCGGTGTGGCGCAAGCGGTAGAGGGTGTCGGCCGCAATCTGCATCTCCATCGGCTCCCCTGCCCCACCGCGGCGCAGTCGTATGCGAGCAGCAAGGCCTCGGTCGGTGCCGGGGTCGTTCTGGTTGGAGATGAAGTTACCCAGCGAGTAGAATACCCCACCCGTGGTCTTTCCGCCCCCATCGGTCCACACCTCCCACGGCTGAATAACGTGTGGATGCGAGCCCAGCACAAGGTCCACCCCCACTCGGCGTGCCCATTCGGCGTGTTCACGCTGTCGACCGGATGGTTGCAGGTGGTACTCCTCGCCCCAATGCACCAGCAGGGCCACGACATCCACCCTCGGGCGCACACTCTCAATGGCCCCACGCAGTGCGAGCGTATCGAGTCGCACAACCTCCACTTCATTGTCGTGGCGGTTGAGCACGTCCGTACACCCCACAAAGGCAACCTTAAAGCCACCCACCGTTGTCACCAACGGTTTCACGCCTCCCACACGCAGGGCCGGCACTGCGGCACCCACGCACTCCACGCTGGCATTGGCGAGTGCGGCAAGGGTGTGGAGCACTCCCTCGGCTCCCTTGTCGGTGATGTGGTTGTTGGCTATCGTTACGGCATCCACCCCCACGGCGGCCAGGTCGTGGGCCAACTCCTCGGGGGTTGCAAAGGCGGGATAGCCACTGTATGGAGGGCGTGGCGAGAGGGTTGTTTCGAGGTTGGCCACCACATAGTCGGCCTGTCCAAAGAGTTCCCCAACTCCCTCAAAATGGGGCACAAAGGAGTAGCACTCCTCCGCCACCATTGCCGACTCCACCTGTGGCAAGTGGGCCATAACATCGCCCACCACCACAATCTCCACCTCCTGTTCTTCCTCGGCCACACCACCATCGGCAGGGCCTACCCACAAGGGCCATCCGCATAGTTCTCCCACCGTCGCCACCACAAAGGCAGCCAAGGTGAGGGCATAGAGTATGTAGCCAAAGATTTTGCGCATAAAGCGGAATTGGTCGGTTGTTGTGTGGGAAGAGGGTTTGTTTGTCGGGGAAAAGTTGGGCCGTTCCACTCTCCACTCAGGCAGGAACGGCCCACACAAATCTGTTATGTATTACTTATTCTTCGGTCGCCCGTCCCCTACCAAGCGAACAAGGGGTAGCCGGACATCAGCGCATTGACATCCTTGCGCACAGCGGCGATGTTGGCCTCGTTTTCGTGGTCGGAGAGTACTCGGTCGATGAGCTCCACGATGTAGTCCATCTTCTCCTCCTTGAGGCCTCGGGTGGTGATTGCGGGTGTACCAAAGCGAAGGCCCGAAGTCTGGAAGGGCGAGCGGCTATCAAAGGGGACCATATTCTTGTTGGTGGTGATGTCGGCAGCCACGAGCACCTTCTCGGCAACCTTACCCGTGAGTTCGGGGAATTTGGTACGCAGGTCGATGAGCATCAGGTGGTTGTCGGTACCGCCCGAAACAACCTTATAGCCCCTCTTCTCAAAGCCCACAGCCATAGCCTTGGCGTTCTTCTGCACCTGTGTCTGATACTCCACATAGGCAGGTGTAAGAGCCTCGCCAAAGGCCACTGCCTTGGCGGCAATCACGTGCTCCAGCGGGCCGCCCTGGATACCGGGGAATACGGCCGAGTTGAGAATAGCCGACATCTTCTTCACAACGCCTTTGGGAGTAGTCAGGCCCCAGGGGTTATCGAAGTCCTCGCCCATAAGGATGATACCGCCACGAGGGCCACGGAGTGTTTTGTGGGTGGTGGAGGTAACGATGTGCGCCCACTTGACGGGGTTCTCGAGCAGACCCGCGGCAATCAGACCTGCGGTGTGGGCCATATCCACCATCAGCAGTGCGCCCACCTTGTCGGCAATCTCACGCATACGCTTGTAGTCCCACTCGCGCGAGTAGGCCGATGCACCACCGATGATAAGTTTGGGGCGGTGCTCAAGTGCGAGAGCCTCCATCTGGTCGTAGTCAATCTGGCCCGTTTCGGGGCTAAGGGTGTAGCCCACAGCCTTGTAGTTCATACCCGACATATTCACAGGCGAGCCGTGCGAAAGGTGGCCACCGTGTGCAAGGTCAAGGCCCATAAAGGTGTCGCCCACCTTCAGGCAAGCGAAGAACACTGCCATATTGGCTTGGGCTCCACTGTGGGGCTGCACATTGGCATAGGCTGCACCGTAGAGCTGTTTGAGCCTCTCCTGTGCGAGAGTTTCCACCTGGTCCACAACCTCACAACCACCATAGTAGCGTGCTGCGGGGTAGCCTTCGGCATACTTGTTAGTGAGAATTGAGCCCATTGCGGCCATCACTTGGTCGCTCACGTAGTTCTCCGATGCGATAAGTTCAATTCCGTTGGTCTGACGCTCGCGCTCTTTGGCGATAAGGTCAAAAATCTCTGTGTCGTTGTACATTGAGGTTGTGATGTTTAGTTTGTTTGGAATACCCCACCCCTTGTGTGGGTGGCATTGTTTGTGCCTACAAATGTAAAAAAAATCGCCTAAATATCGCACATTCTCCCAACTTTTCTTCACCCGCCACAAAAAATTGGGACCGCACACAAAATTAGTTATAAAAAAAGTTGGTTGTTTATATTTTTTACATACCTTTGGTTGACCAATCTGGTTTACCAATTTGGTTCACCAAAATAACGGGAAACAAAACGATACTACAAACCCTAATATGAAAACATTTTCAAGACTCTGTGCCTACGCAGCACTTGCACTCCTAACCCTCTCTGTGAGCGGATGCAAAGACGAAATTGACGAGAACATCTCCACTCCCAATGGTAGTGGCAAATTTGTCAGTTTCCAAGCCACATCAGACCAATCGCGCACCCAACTCAACGAGGATGGCGAAACGGTCGTGTGGAGTGGTAACGAAAAGTTGGGCGTGTTCTACTACACCAAGCCAACCGAAGGCTCCAATGTTAAGCACAATGACAACGAGCCCTACTCCATTAGCTCCCACAACGAGAGTTCGGCAACCTTCACAGGCAACATTGAGTGGGTAGAGATGGAGGGTAGCCACCGTTTCCAACTCTACTACCCCTACAAGGAGAGCGTAACCTCTGCCTCACAAGTGAGTGGAGTGCTCCCTGCCGAGCAGGAGTACGACCCCGCAGGGTGGAACATTTCGGACTACGATTTCCTGTTTAGCGGCACGGTGAGTGCGGAGGCTTTCGGAGTCAATCCCTCCATCACTTTCAAGCACCTCTTCTCCGTTCTGCGCCTCAATATTACCAACAGCACCCCCAAGGCGTTCACCATTGAGAGGGTAAAAATCATCTCCAAGAGTGGGCTCATTCTTTCAGGCGAGTTCAAGGCCAACATCGGCAAGAGCAAAGACTATGAGACGCTTCACAATGCCACCACACAAACCGGCACCGATGGCTATTTCACAACTCCGAGTGCTTCGGTGGCCACAACCTTTGTGGACGGTGAGGTTGCCGCAGGCGAGTCGTTGGACGTGCGACTGATGATCAACGCCGGTTTCAAGGAGGGCTCCACCACCGACTACTACCTCGCCGGCGAGACTTTGCAGGTGGAGGTCTACACCACCGGTAACCCTGTGTGGAAGAGCGAGTTTACGGCCGGCCCATTGGCTCGTGGCGCACGCGCAAAGAAGGCCCTCGCCATTGATAGGTTTGATGCAGGTGCGCTCACCGTGAACAAGATTGTACCCGACTACGATGCAACCTCCAACCGTTTCTATCTCAACACCATTGCAACTGCCACCGGTCAAAACCTCTCCTCCATTGAGAGTATCAGCGTGGGCTGCATAGAGCTTGAGGCCAACTGCGTGGAGGTTGGGGAGAGTCAAATCCGTTTCTACATTCCCGACACCGTTGAGTTCACCTCGGCCACAGCCTGCAAGGTGGTGGGCTACACTGCCGACAACACAGCCGTTGAGTTGGGCGAAATTACCATCTACCCCTTCTTCTACTACAAGGATGTGCAACTCGGCTTGGGCTCCGATGCCAGCAGCACCTACACCGAGTATGCCTCCGAGAACAGCATCTTTGTGCCCGACTTGGGCAGGGTTGTTTCGGCCTCCGAGTGGCGCACACTCCCCATTGATAGTTTTGCCGTAAATGCCGACATTGCAGTCAGCGGAGCAAACCCAGCCCTCAGTACTAAAAACACTCTGGACAAGAGTAAAATCACTGCCGAGGAGTACTACGCACATATGCCATACTACTTCTTCTGGGCAATGAACGACAACACGCTGACTATGGCTGCACCGACCAACTCCTTGGCAGTATTGAGAAGTCATTTCTACAAGAACGGAAGCGGTAGCTACACGGCTATGATGAACAACAAATACTATGGAACACCCATCATTTGGTACAGAACTCTGGGCGACGACAACGAATGGAGCGTGGCCGTGAAGGGTGGCACCCTCACATCCATAGCCACCTACAACGGTACAAGGCCCTCAGCAAGTGCTCCCGCCTTTGGTACCGCCACAGCCGATGGTGGCACGTGGGCAGAGGGGGCAGTAATACTTACGGGCTACACCTCCTATGCCAAGGGTGCCAAGCCGAGCAGTTTGAAAGACTATGCCAAACTCGGCTTTATCCACATCAAGGAGATTACTTGTGCCGACAAAGCGGCAGGCACGGCCTTGTCGCCTCGCGAGGGCTACATCAAGTTCGACTTCTACTGGTCGAAGTCCCTCAACGACACCGCCAGTCAGCCCCTCTATGGCGATGACGAGGATGCCGCCTTGTCCCCCTCCGTACCCCCTACTCCTCCCGCCGGAGATGATAACGAGGATGACGCAGAGCGCACCGCAGGCACCTACACAATCTCTTCCGTGGCCGAACTTAACGAACTCAAACCGCTGCTCGATGGCGATGAAATCGTGTGGAAGAACGGTACCTATGCCAACGTAAACATTACCCTCGACACCACCGAGGCCATTGAGAGTGGCATAACTTTCCGCGCCGAGAGCAACGGTGGAGTTATCTTCACGAGCAACTCCTCCCTGCAAGTCAAGACCTCCAAAACCACCGTCAAAGGTTTCCATTGGAAAGACCCCGTGATTGATGGCGAGCACCTTGTTCGTTTCTTCACGGGCACCTCCGACTGCACCCTCACCGAGTGCGCCATAACCGGCAGCAACACCGCAGAAGACTACTCAAGAAACTGCAAGTGGGTGTCGCTCAATGGTAGTGGCCACACGGTGGAGAAGTGTTCGTTCTTGGACAAGCGCGACCGAGGTGCGTTGATTGTTGTGTGGTTTGATGCGGGAGTAACCCCCAATCACACCATTCGGAACAACCATTTCACTCGTCCCTCTATGCTCATCGACCCCACCGATGGCGACCCCGCAAATGAGCAGGAGTGCATCCGCATTGGCGACAGCGCCAACTCGCTCAGCGATGGTGGGGTTACCGTGAGTGGCAACTACTTCTACCGCTGCTATGGCGAGAGTGCCGAGGTGGTGTCGAGCAAATCGTGCGCAAACGCCTACTCCGGCAACTACTTCCACGAGTGCAAAGGCACCCTCACCCTGCGCCACGGCAACGGTTGCACCGTGGAGGGTAACTACTTCCTCGGCAACAATGTGGAGGAGTCGGGTGGCGTGCGCATCATCGGCAAGGACCACATCGTGAGGGGTAACCACTTTGAGAGCCTCACCGGCATTGGCTACAAGGCTGCCCTCTCGTTGGTGCGTGGTCAGGAGAATGCGGCCCTGAGTGGCTATGCGCAGGTGGACAACGCCCTTGTGGAGAACAACACCTTCAAGGAGTGTGTGCTCGCTATGCACGTAAACTACGGCGGCTCCACTATGACACTCCCCGTGGTGAACTCCACCATCCGCAACAACACGCTTGTTTCCACCAACGACTCAAACTACATTGTGCGCTGTGAGAACACCGACACCGAATCAACCATCACGTGGACCGACAATACGTTATATGGTCGATTTAAGACCAATGTTTTCTCGCTCACTTCACTCAAAACGGCTCCCACGTTGGCAGACGTTTCAGCCCAGCGCAATGTCATCGCCAACGCAGCAGGCACAAGTTGGACAGTGGTAGCAGGCAACTAATTGTGCCTCTCGCACCAGACCATACAACTACGCAAAGCAAGGCCACTACCGCAAAGTCGGGGTGGCCTTGCTCGTTTTTTGCAAAAAAATTAGGGCACGAATGGTGCAAGGTTGAACATAAATTCTTATCTTTGGCTTATCAAACCAACACACAACAAGTTTTTCATTATGGGACTATTGACAGGTAAGGTGGCCCTCATCACAGGAGCAACCCGTGGTATCGGCCGAGCCATCGCAACAAAATATGCAACCGAAGGCGCAAACATAGCCTTCACCTATCTCTCCAGCGAAGAGGCAGCCCAAAGCCTTGTGGCCGAACTCGAAGGACTCGGTGTGAAAGCCATCGGCTATCGTTCCGATGCGGCCTCCTACGACCAGGCACACACCCTCGTGGCCGAGGTGCAAAAGGAGTTTGGCAAAATCGACATCCTCGTGCACAACGCAGGTATCACCCGCGATACGCTCCTGATGCGTATGGGCGAGGAGATGTGGGATGCCGTAATCAACACCAACCTCAAGTCGGCCTACAACATCACACACGCCATCACCTCCGTGATGGCACGTCAGCGCAGCGGCTCAATCATCTATATGAGTTCCGTGGTAGGACTTGGTGGCAACGCAGGCCAAGCCAACTATGCCGCCTCCAAAGCGGGCCTCATTGCCCTGGCCAAGAGTGTGGCCAAAGAGTTGGGCGCAAGGGGTGTGAGGGCCAACTGCATCGCCCCCGGTTTCATTCAGACCGATATGACCGCCGTGTTGTCGGACGACATCAAAGCCTCCTTTGTGGAAAATATTTCGCTCCGCAGGGCAGGAACTCCCGAGGATGTGGCAGGTGTGGCACTCTTCTTGGGTAGTGATATGAGCGCCTACGTTACGGGCCAAACCATCGCTTGCTGCGGCGGTATGAGAGGATAGGGGGAGAATTCAAAA
>JAFVSY010000107.1 GCA_017503465.1 Tidjanibacter sp.
ATAGGGCCTGCGTATCCGTATAGGGGTGGGTTGGCCACCATAATAGAGACCCTTGCGAGGGTGTTCCAAGGGCGAGGAAACGAGGTGAAAATCAAAACCTTCTCGCTCCAATACCCACGCCTACTCTTCCCCGGCAAGAGCCAATTCCGCACGGGACCCGCACCGGCCGACTTGCACATCACACGTGAGGTTAGCACCGTGAACCCATTTTCGTGGTTGCGCGTGGGGCGTGGGCTCCGCAGGGAGAGGCCCGATGTGGTGGTGCTCAAATATTGGACCCCTCTGATGGCCCCCTGCTTTGGCACCATCTGCCGACTTGCGCGCCGCAATGGCCACACCAAGGTGGTGGTGCACGTGGACAACATCACTCCCCACGAGCCACACTTCTACGACCGACTTCTCAATCGCTATTTCCTGCGCTCGTGCGACGGATTTGTCTATATGTCCGAGGCGGTACACAAGGACCTCCTCACCTACCGCCCCAATGCTCCCGCCCTCTTCTCGCCACACCCCCTCTTTGACACCTATGGAGAACCACGGCCCCGCACCGAGGCGTGCCAAAAGTTGGGCCTTGACCCGCAGTTGGGCTACGTGATGTTCTTCGGCTATGTGAGGGACTACAAGGGGCTCGACCTGCTGCTGGACGCGTGGGCACTGCTCAAGGCGGAGGGGCGCACCGAGGGGCGCAAGTTGCTCGTTGTGGGCGAGGTCTATGGAGATGACACCAAGTATAGGGAGCAGATTGACCGCTTGGGTATTGGGGCCGATGTGGTGATGCACACCGAGTTTGTGCCCGACGGCGAGGTGGCCGAGTGGTTTTCGGTGGCCGACGTGGTGGCCCTACCCTACAAATCGGCCACGCAGAGTGGCGTAACACAGGTTGCCTACGCCTTTGGGGTGCCTATGGTGGTTACCAAAGTGGGCGGCTTGGAGGAGATTGTCAGGGATGACGTTGTGGGTGTGTTGGCCGAAGTTAGTGGACGCAGTGTGGCCGATGCCATTGCGAAGGTCTACGAGGAGGGCAACTTGGAACGCTACCGCCGAGGTGTGTGCACCGAGCGCAGTCGTTTCTCGTGGGAGGCCACAGCCGATTGCATTGAGGAGTTGGTCGGCAAGTTGTAGCCCCACACTCCAAAAAGTTATTGTATCAGAAAGAGAACAATATTGTATTTCTCATAAGACAACGAAAGGCAACCCATCGGAGGGTTGCCTTTCGTTGCTTTGTGAGAGAGGGTTGGTATTAGAGGTTAGCCTCAACTTTCTTGCGAAGGTCGCCCTCCGAGCAAGCACCAACCTGTTTGTCCACCAACTCGCCATTCTTAACGAATACGATGGTGGGGATGTTGCGAACTGCAAATTTCACGGGAATATCGTTCTCCTCATCCACATTGCATTTACCAATGTTTGCTTTGCCTGCAAACTCCTCGGCCAATTTCTCAACCACGGGGCTCATCATACGGCAAGGACCGCACCACTCTGCCCAAAAGTCAATGACCAAAAGCTTCTCCTCTGCTGCCAACTCTGCATAGTTGGAATCTTTAATCTCAAGTGCCATAGTGTTTTCTTGTGTTTTTTAGTGTGTTAATTATGTTTCTTGTGTCTATATAATCTTTCTCTCTTTTTTACCTATTTATAATATAAACTCTTCCATTGTCGCTCACGTCGCCCCTCTCCCCTACAAGTTGGATTTGAGTTTGTAGGCAATGCCGTTCTCGTCAAAGAAGTCGAGCAGAGCCTGCGACACATCCACCTTGAGTTTCTTCGGATAGAGTTCCACCTGCACGCCCTTCTTGCGGTCCACAACCCTCAGGTGGAGCCTACTCTTACCCTTGGAGCGTTTGATTTGCTTGGTGAAGAGTTCCACGAACTCGGGCGTAATCTCTTCCAAGAAGATGTTGGCAATGACCTCACCCACAGCCTCCTCCTTAACCTTCGAGAGCAACGTCATCGACTGGAGCCTCACCTCCAACTCCTCGGGCTTGTAGGTCTTGGGGCGCACCGAGCCCTTAATCAGCAGGCTGTAGTTCTCAAAGAGGTAGGGCCTAAACTGCTCATACTCCCTGCTGAAGAGTGTAAATTCGTGCTCTCCGGAGTAGTCCTCCAATTTGAAGCGGCCATAGGGTTTGCCATCCCTCGTGGTGAGGTTGGTAACATTCGTCACCATACCGCCAACGAGAAAGTCCTTACCCTTGAGGTCCTCAAGGTTGGCAAATTGGGTAAGCTGTACCGAGCAGAGGTTTTTCACAATCACCGAGTACTCATCCAGCGGGTGAGAAGAGAGATACATACCCGTAACCTCCCTCTCCCTATTGAGCGTTTCGAGCTGGGTCCACTCGCTTACCACCGGCATCACAGGGCGTTGTACACTCACATCAACCGTGCCACCAAAGAGGCTCTGTTGCATATTGTTCTTGTCGTTCTGGAACATCTGTCCATACCTGACAAGCTGGTCCAAATAGCACGGAGCCGAGGAGTCCTTCGGGTCGGTGGCGAAGAGTTTGCTGCGGTGGAAACCGATGATGGAGTCGAAAGCACCCGCCAAAGCGAGGTTTTCAATGCTCTTGCGATTGACCGCTTGGAAGTTGATGCGCTCCACAAAGTCGTAGATGTCCTTGAACTCTCCGTTCTTCTCCCTCTCGGCCACAAGTTCCATAACCGCAGCCTCGCCCACACCCTTAATGCCGGCCATACCAAAGCGAATGTTGCCCTCCTTGTCGGCCGAGAATGTGTGCACACTCTTGTTCACATCGGGGCCCAGCACCTTCAAGCGCATCTTACGGCACTCGTCCATAAAGTTGGAGAGTTTGTCGATGTTCGAAAGGTTGCGGCTGAGCAGCGCAGCCATAAACTCCGAGGGATAGTGAGCCTTCAGGTAGGCGGTCTGGTAGGCCACATAGGCATAGCAGGTGGCGTGCGACTTGTTGAACGCATAAGAGGCAAAGGCCTCCCACTCGCTCCAAATCTTCTCCAACGTGGGCACATCGTGGCCCCTCTCGACTGCACCCTCAATGAATTTGGGTTTCATCTTGTCCAGCACCGCCTTCTGTTTCTTACCCATCGCTTTACGCAACGTGTCGGCCTCACCTCCCGTGAAGCCTGCCAGCAACTGCGAGAGCAACATCACCTGCTCCTGATAGACCGTAATGCCGTAGGTGTCGTGGAGGTACTTCTCCATCTCGGGAAAGTCGTAGGTAATCTGCTCCCTACCCTGCTTGCGCGCAATGAAGTTCGGAATCTTATCCATTGGGCCGGGGCGGTAGAGGGCGTTCATAGCGATGAGGTCCTCCAAACGTCCGGGGTGGAGTGCGCGAAGGTGTTTCTTCATACCCGGCGACTCAAACTGGAACACACCCGTGGTGTCGCCGTGGGAGAAAAGTTCGTAGGTCTTCTTGTCATCAAGCGGTATGGCGTCAATGTCAATAACCCTACCCGTGGTGCGCCTTACGTTCTCCAGCGCATCCTTGATGATGGAGAGGGTTTTCAGGCCCAAGAAGTCCATCTTGATGAGGCCCACGCTCTCCACAAACTTACCCTCAAACTGCACCACATTGAGGTCGGCGTCCTTGGCCGTAGCAATGGGCGCAAACTTCTCCAGGTCGTCCTTACCGATAATCACACCGCAGGCGTGTACGCCCGTCTGTCGCACCGAGCCTTCGAGTTTCTCGGCATACTTGAGTGTGTTCTGCACCAGCGGGTCGGGGCTCTGCTTCTGGGCCGCAAACTCGCTCTGGGTTTCGTAGAGCCACTCAAAGGGCGACTGTCCCTTCTTGTTCTCAATCTTGTCGGGGATGAGTTTCGTGAGTCTATCGCTCTCGGGCAGGGGCAACTTCTGCACCCTCGCCACATCCTTAATGGCCATCTTCGGGGCCATCGTGCCGAAGGTTACAATCTGTGCTACCCTCTTGCGGCCATACTTTTCGACCACATAGTTGAGCACATCGGCCCTACCGTCCTCATCGAAGTCCACATCCACATCGGGCATTGAGATACGGTCGGGGTTGAGAAATCGCTCAAACAGCAGGTCATATTTTATGGGGTCAATGTTGGTAATCTTCAGGCAGTAGGCCACCACCGAGCCGGCAGCCGAGCCACGGCCCGGACCTACCGACACGCCCAACTCACGCGCGGCCCTGATGTAGTCCCACACAATGAGGAAGTAGCCGGGGAAGCCCATATTCTCAATTACGCCCAACTCATAGGCGATACGTTTTTCGAGTTCCTCACCCAGCGTCTTGCCATACCTCACGTGGGCACCCTCGTAGACAAGGTGCGAGAGGTATTGGAATTGCTTGGCCACGGTGAGCCTCTCCTGCACCTCGGGGTGCTCCTCGGCGTAGGCGTAGATACTCTCGGCAGCCTCAATGGCTGCCTTCTCGCCCTCGTCGGAGCTCTTTTTGAGCACACTCGCCTTGAGTTTGGCCTCGTCAATCTGCAAAGCCGCAGGCACCTCAAAGTTGGGCATCAGCGGCCCGCGGTCGAGCTTGAAGAGCTCCACCTTGTCGGCAATCTCCACAGTGGTTTCAAGGGCCTCGGGATAGTCGGCAAACAGAGCCGCCATCTCCTCCGTGCTCTTGAAATACTCCTCGCCCGTGTAGCGCATACGGGTGGGGTCATCGAGGTCCTTACCCGTGTTGAGGCAAATGAGGTGGTCGTGGGCCATTGCATCATCGGCATCCGTGAAGTGGACATCGTTGGAGCAGATATACTTCACACCGTGCTTCTTGGCCAACTCCACAAGTTTGTCGTTCACCCTGTTTTGGGCCTCAATAACATCGTGTGGACGTGTGGGGTCCTTGGGGTCGTGGCGTTGGAGCTCGATGTAGTAGTCCTCGCCAAAGACACCCTTGTACCACTCAATAATCTTCTCCGCATCCTCCACGTTGTCCCTCAGCAGTGCCTTGGGCACCTCGCCCGCAATACAGGCCGAGCAACAAATGATACCCTCGTGCAACTCCTCCAAAATCTTGTGGTCAATACGAGGCTTGCCATAGTAGGAGCCCTCGGTGAAGCCGAGCGACACAAGTTTTATCAGATTGTTATAGCCCTGCTCGTTTTTGGCAAGGAGTATGAGGTGGAATCTTCGCTCGGTATCCTTGTTCTTGGTGAAGCGGTCGGCCACAATGTAGGTCTCACAGCCCAAGATGGGTTTTATGCCCGCCTTTGTTGCCGTATCGTAGAACTCCTTGACACCGTACATATTACCGTGGTCGGTGATGGCCACAGCCTCCATTCCATACTCTCCGGCACGTTTGACGAGCGAGGGTATGGAAGCGGCTCCATCGAGGATGGAGTATTGCGTATGCACGTGAAGGTGAACGAATTGGGGCATATTAGTCAAAGTTTAAGCGGTGAGTCCAATTACAAAGATAGGACTATTTATTTGGTTTTTTTACACTCGCCACTAGTTTTTATTACATATTTTATTTGTATATTGCAAAGGTAACAATCAACACCATTTTTGCTATGACACACACCAAAGAAAACAGCGTGGTGGAACTTGCCGGTTTTGCCACCGCCGCCGAGGCCGAAGTTGCGGCTTCGATGCTCCGTAGTATGGGTGTGGAGGTGAGTGTAGTGAACGAGATTTCGTCCATAATGCTCCCCTACATCAATGACAACCGAGTGCGCCTGCTGGTCAATAGCGACGACTACGACAAGGCCCGCAGCCTGCTCAATGCCTCCCCGGAAGAATAGGAGGTAATTTCGGTAGTTGCCAACCGCCCCAAGTTTAAGGCAGAAAGAGCAGGAAGAGCAGAAAGAGCAAGAAAGGGAGGTTAGGGAAGTTAGGGATAGAGCCTATACACTCCCTAAACTCTCTACACTCCCTAAACTCCTTAAACTCCCTAAACTCCCAGCAGCCCCTGTAGCCCCAGTAGCCCCAGAGGGCACAATTGCGGCAGAGCCGCTGATTGCAATTTCGACCACCCCTCCCGACCTCCCCTATCGTAGGGGAGGGGTACTTGGTGGTGCTACCAAATGCTATTAGGCCCTACACTCCTTAAACTCCCTACACTCCCTAAGCTCCCAGCAGCCCTTGTAGCCCCTGTAGCCCCAGAGGGCACAATTGCGGCAGAGCCGCTGATTGCAATTTCGACCACCCCTCCCGACCTCCCCTATCGTAGGGGAGGGGTACTTGGTG
>JAFVSY010000108.1 GCA_017503465.1 Tidjanibacter sp.
AGAATTGAGAAAGTTGCGAGTAAGCGAGGGCAGAGGGTGCTTGCACACTTTGCCGAGCGAGAGCAACTAAAAGCCACCAAAGGTGGGTTAATTGAGAATTCAAAATTGCCACGTGGCAAGGCGGAGCAGGGAGGACAGGAATAGCAGAAAGGGAAGTTAGGGAAATTAGGGAGGTTAAGGAAGAAAGAGCCTCTAAACTCTCTAAATTCACTAAACTCACTAAACTCACTAAACTCACTAAACTCCCTAAAAAAGACTTAGACGTTAGACGAAAAAACAACCAACAAAAATACTGAACACAAGCAAAAAAATGGATTTCAAAGAGGTAGACAACAAAAATACCGAGCAGCAGGCAGGTGTGGAGCAGCAGCCCACACAGCCACAAGAGGGTGTGCAGCCCAACGAGGGCCAGAACACACAGTCGCAAGAAAACTCGCAACCCGATGGTGGTGGCGAGCACTCCAACAATGAGAGCAACAACGCCCAGCACAACGAGGGCGAGGGTGCACAAGCCAACGACTCCAATCGTTCCAATGGCGGACCACAGCACCAAGCCAACGGCAGACCCAATGGCCCACGACAGCCACAAGGTGGTGGGTTCATCGGTGGCCCAATGATGGGTGGCCCAAGAAGGATGCGCCGACTTGTATTCTCCTTCTGGGGAGTGATGATTCTCGGCCTCTTCCTGTTGAGCATTTTCGAGGGCGAGGGTATGCCCGTAAAGACCGATTGGAAGGCTCTCGAAGAGATGATTGTGGCAGGCGATGTGGACAAAATTGTGGTGGAGAACGACAAGACCGCACACATTACTCTCACCAAAGAGGCCACCGAAAGGTACCGCCAAATGCCCGCCTACAAGGGTATCTCCACAAGCGGCAAGCAGTTCACCTACAACGTGGGTAACCCTGAGATATTCCGCGAGGACCTCCGTATGTTGGCCGACAAGCACGGCGTGGAGGTGCCCGTGCCGGGTTATGAGTACCCCACAAATGTGTGGGGGCACGTGATTGCATTTCTCCCCTATTTGCTCCTCATCCTATTTATGGTGATGATGTTCCGCTCGGCCTCACGTGGCCCCGCAGGAGGAGGTGGAGTGATGAACGTGGGCAAGGCCAAAGCACAAGTATTTGACAAGAACAACGCCAACAAGGTTACCTTCAAAGATGTGGCCGGACTGGAAGAGGCCAAGGTGGAGATTATGGAGATTGTGGACTTCCTGCGCAAACCCGACAAGTATCGTGAGTTGGGTGGCAAGATTCCCAAAGGTGCACTCCTCGTGGGCCCTCCGGGAACGGGTAAGACTCTGTTGGCCAAAGCCGTAGCAGGTGAGGCCAATGTGCCCTTCTTCTCCATCAGCGGTAGCGACTTTGTGGAGATGTTTGTGGGCGTTGGAGCCTCGCGTGTGAGGGACCTCTTCGCACAGGCCAAAGAGAAGGCCCCTTGCATCGTATTCATTGACGAGATTGATGCCATCGGTAGGGCGAGGGGTAAGAACGCAGGCTTCTCCGGCAACGATGAGAGGGAGAATACCCTCAACCAACTCCTCACCGAGATGGACGGTTTCGGCACCAACTCCGGTGTGATTGTGCTGGCTGCCACCAACAGGGTGGACATTCTCGACAAGGCACTGATGCGTGCCGGTAGGTTTGACCGCCAGATTGAGGTGGGTTTGCCCGACCTGCACGAGAGGGAGGCCATCTTCAACGTGCACCTCCGCAGGCTCAAACTTGAGCCCAACCTCGACCGCTCGTTCCTCGCCAAGCAGACTCCCGGCTTCTCGGGTGCCGACATTGCCAACGTCTGCAACGAGGCCGCACTGATTGCCGCACGACACGACAAGAAGGCTGTGGGCAAGGAGGACTTCCTCGCCGCCGTAGACCGTATCATCGGTGGTTTGGAGAAGAAAAACAAGATTATCACCCCGCAGGAGAAGCGCACCATAGCCTACCACGAGGCAGGCCACGCCACGGTAAGTTGGCTGCTTGAGCACGCCAACCCCCTCATCAAGGTTACCATCATCCCCCGAGGCAGGGCCCTCGGTGCGGCTTGGTACCTGCCCGAGGAGAGGCAAATCACCACCACCGAGCAGATGATGCACGAGGTTGCATCGCTCTTGGCGGGTAGGGCCTCCGAGCAACTCAACTTTGGGGCCATCTCCACCGGTGCGCTCAACGACCTGGAGAGGGCTACGAAGATGACCTATGCAATGGTCAGCTACTATGGTATGAGCGACAAGGTGGGCAACCGCAGTTATTACGACTCTACCGGCCAGAGCGACTACTCCTTCGCCAAGCCCTACAGCGAGCAGACCGCTGAGATGATTGACACCGAGGCCAAAGCACTGCTGGACAAGGCATTCGCTATGGCTACCGAGATACTGACCACCCACCGTGCAGGGCTCACCGAGTTGGCCGAGTTGTTGTTGGAGAAGGAGGTTGTCTTCTCGGAGGACTTGGAGCGCATCTTCGGAGAGCGCAAGAAGAGGAAGTAGGAGAAGAGCAGAAAGAGCAGAAAGGGCAAAATATTTACTAATTAAAAAGTCGGTTGACGGTCGACGGTTGACGGTCGACGAAAAAAAAGATATGAGTTTGAAAGGTAAAAACTTGGGAGTGCGCACCGTAAGTGGTGCCGTGTTGGGCCTCGTGGTTGTGGGTGCCATACTTTGGGGCATCTGGCCCACGGCCATACTCTCCGTGCTGGTGTGCGTGGGAGCCATAACCGAACTTATGGAATTGGCCTCCAAACGCCTCCCAAAGGTGGGAGCCAACTACCTCCTGATTGTGGCACTCGCCGGTGGCTGGGTGGCAGGTGTGGCCCTCAACCCCTCGCCACTGATGTTGCTTGTGGCACTGATGTTTGTGCCCCTGATTTTCATCTTTGAGGTGTTCAGAAAAGATAACCAAACACTTGAGAACGTGGCCATTGCCTCGCTTGCCATACTCTATGTTGCTATGCCGATGGCCCTATTGGTGCTCATTGGAGGCAGCGGTGGCGAGTGGGAGCCCGCAAAGGTGCTGATGGTGATTTTCACCGTGTGGGTGAACGACATCTTCGCCTACCTGGTGGGCTGCTCCATCGGCAAACACAAGATGTGCCCCACCATCTCACCCAAGAAGTCGTGGGAGGGCTTTGTGGGCGGAGTGCTCTTCGCCGTGGGTTTTGCTATGGCTGCAGGCTATATGATGGAGGGTAACATCTACATTTGGGGCGGCTTGGGTCTGACCATTGCGCTTGCGGGCGTGGTGGGCGACCTGCTGGAGTCGAAACTCAAGAGGGAGTGCGAAGTGAAGGACTCCGGCAACCTCATCCCCGGCCACGGAGGTGTGCTCGACAGGTTTGATGCACTGCTGTTGGCTGCCCCCGCCGCATATCTCTATATGTTGCTATTCGGCTTGCTCTAAGAACACACAAAACTGCCTGACCTATAGATTGTTATGAGAATAAATCCCGAAGGATACAAGAACGTAAAGCAGAACACATTTGTCTTTGCAATCATCATTGCCGTGGTTACCGCCACGGCTTTGGTCTACAAATGGCCCTGGTGGGTGGTGGTACCCGTGGAGGCCTTCCTGCTGTGGCGCATAATCTTCGTTATCAGGTTTTTCCGCGACCCTGTGAGGCCCCTTGTGCAGAGCGAGGGTGCGGTGTTTGCGCCTGCCGATGGTAAGATTGTGGTGATTGAGGAGGTGGACGAGCCCGTGGTTATGGGCGGCAGGTGTATTCAGTTGTCGGTCTATATGAACTTCTACAACATCCACGTCAATTGGTACCCCGTGGGCGGAGAGATTACCTACAAGGACCACTACAACGGCAAGTTCCTCTTTGCATCCAACCCCAAGAGTTCGTTGGAGAACGAACACACCACCATCGGTGTGCGCACCAAGGGTGGACACACTGTGATGTTCCGCCAAATTGCGGGCTGGGTGGCCAGGCGCATTGTTTCCTACCCCGAAGTGGGCGACCAAGTGGAGCAAAACCACAAGTCCGGTTTCATCAAGTTTGGCTCGAGGGTGGACGTGTTTGTGCCCCTCGGCAGCGAGATTAAGGTGCAGATTGGCCAAAAGGTCGTAGGCTCCCAAACCGTGTTGGCGGAGCTGAAGAGCAAATAGAGAGAGGGGGACGGTCGGAATAACCAATACCAACATTAGACAACACTCACGCCTATGAACAACTTTAACAAATACCTACTCGGCGGGCTTGCGCTGGCTGCCACGGTTGCCATCTTCTGGTTTTTCGGCAACATCGTGTTCTACATCTTCATCGCAGGTGTGCTGGCCATTATGTGCCAACCGCTGGTAAACAAGATTGCAAACCTTCACATCGGCAAGGCCAAGGTGCCACGCTGGGTGGCCGCCATTGTGGGTGTGGTTACAATGTGGCTCGTGGTGGCACTCTTCTTTGTGCTCTTTGTGCCACTCATCTCGGGCAAGGTGAGCGACCTCGCACAACTCGACTACCAGAGTATGCTGGCCTCGCTGCGTGAGCCACTGAACGACATTGGGGTATTCCTCAACAAATATTTCAAGGTGGACATATCGGCAAGTTCACTGGCCGAGATGTTCCACGCGCAGATTGACAAAGTGCTTAACTTTGACTCACTTACATCGGTATTCTCGTCGGTATTCTCCGTGGCCGGCTCCATCGCCATTGCTGCCGTGAGTATCTCCTTCATTGCGTTCCACTTTATGAACGAGGAGGGACTCTTCCTGAAGATACTCCTCGCTGTGGCCCCCGCCAAGTATGAGGAGAACGTGAGGAGGGCTGTGGAGAAGATTACCTCGATGCTCTCGCGCTACTTCCTCGGAGTGTTGTTGCAGAGCACCACGATGATGTTGGTGATTTCGGTCATACTGATGTGTTGCGGTTTCCGCCCACAGGATGCATTCTTCGTGGGAGTGATTGAGGGTGTGTTCAACATCATCCCCTATGTTGGTCCGTGGATTGGCTTCTTCCTGAGTGCCTCGGCAGGGCTCACGTTTGTAACCTCCTCGGGGCTCAGTGTGGTGTGGATTGTGGCCATCATTGCGGGCACCATCGCTGTGGCGCAGTTCATCGACAACTACTTTGTGTCGCCCAACATCTACTCCCGACAAATGAACGCCCACCCGCTGGAGATATTCATCGTAACCCTTGTGGCGGGCTCCTGCTCGGGCATTGTGGGTATGCTCATCGCCATACCTGCCTACACCGTGGTGCGCATCCTCGCCAAGGAGTTCTTCTACAACTACCGCTTGGTGCGCTCGCTGACCGCCAAGATGGACTAATGCCATAACAAAAACCTATGAAAACTACTACCCTCCTACGCCCCCTTGTGGCCCTCGTGGCCACACTGCTCTGCATTGGTGGTGCCGCCTACGGACAACCACGCATCCAAAAGATTACGCAACATCACACTGCACCTCGCCAAAACGTGAGGTGTGAGGTGCCCATTGGTGCTGCCTACACCTCGGCGGTGGTGAGGGTAAACGGTTCGGAGGTTGCCTCGCAGGTGGACAGCCTGCCCGAAGTGGGCCGTGTGGTGGCCTTTGAGTATGACGCCACCGAGGGGCGCAACCGCATCGTAATTCGCTGTGGCAAGGGCGAGCAGAAGGAGTACCCGAGCAGGGTGTGGGCGCAGATGTACTACAAGAACAAGGACAAGTCGCTGCGCAAGATTGACTACGTGGAGGAGGGAGCCGACACGATGTACAACCGACTCCACCACCACGGCCCCGCCTTTGAAAATAGCGAGGTGGCCTACCGACTCTACTTCGACAAAAAGCAAACCGTGGACATCTACGGCAAACGCCACCAGGGGCTGGAGATTGCCCAAACGATGTGGTACCCCACCGACGAGCACCTTGCCGAGGGTTCGGGCGATGATGTGCTGCGCGTGAGTGGCACGGTGGGCGTGGGCACCCTCAAGGGGTGGGACCCCAAGAAGGGCAAGGCCACCCACATCGACAAGTTTGAGCGCAGGTGGGCCAGGGTACTCGCCGATGGGCCTGTGCGCACGGTGGTTGAGATGAGCGTAGAGGGGTGGAACTATGGTGGCGATAGGCTTGGCCTGCGCTCCATCTATGTGCTCTGGGGCAGCAGCAGGGAGTGCGAAGTGAGGCACACCCTCTCGGGCCCCTACGAAGGCAAACTCTTCTGCACAGGTGTGCAAAAGAAGTTTGGCGACCGCACCCCCTACATTACGGACAAGGCCCTTGCTGTGTGGGCCGAGGACTTCCCGCAGAACGACACCGTGAGGTACAAAAAGGAGCGTGTGGGGCTTGTGGTGTGGCCCGCAAGTGGCAAGGCCGATGGCTACCCGAGGGTGGAGGACAAGGACAATTACCTGTGCCTTGTGAGCCCCGACAGCGAGGGCCACATTGCCTACACATTTGCCTTTGTGTGGCTCCGTGAGGAGTGGGAGCAGTGGACCGAGGAGAGCTTCCACCGCTATGTGGATGGCTTTGGAGCCGCCGATAGGTAGAGCAGCCTATGGCGGTTTCTTGGTATATGCATATACCAAATTGTACAGATTTTCGGATAAAAAATCCAAGCGGTAGTTGCTCCGTATGACTACCTTTGCAAAAGACGGAGATAACGAAAAAACATAAATAACACCTTAAAAACTATGAAACCTCTATTCCGCACCCTGTTTGTGGCCCTGTGTGGCCTCTTGGCGGTGGGTTGCTGTGGTGGCACCACCGAAAAGGAAATCTACTCCGACCTGCCCTTTGATATGCCCCAAGTGGAGCGTCCCGACATCCCCAATAGGGAGGTGTCGGTGTGCGACTTTGGTGGCGTGGGCGATGGCGTGAGCCTCAACACCGAGGCCTTCGCCAAGGCTTTTGCCCACCTCAATGAGAAGGGCGGTGGCAGAGTTGTGGTGCCCGCAGGCGTGTGGCTCACCGGCCCCATCGTGCTCGAAAACCACACCGAGTTGCACCTCTCGGAGGATGCCATCATCGTGTTCAGTGCCGATAGGGACCTCTACCCCGTGATTGAAACCATCTTTGAGGGCCGCAACACCTACCGTTGTCAGCCCCTGCTGTCGGCATTCGGCAAACACGACGTGGCCGTAACCGGCAAGGGTATCATCGACGGTCAGGGCGACCCTTGGAGGGCTATCAAAAAGAGTAAGATTGCCCCCTCCGATTGGAGCAAGAAGGTTAAGAGTGGCGGTGTGCTCAGCAGCGACAAAAAGACCTGGTACCCCACCGAGAACTACAAACTTGGCGCAGGCGATGCCGACCAGAACATCGCTCGCTGGGCCGTAACCAAAGAGGACTTCGAGAGCATCAGGGATTTCCTGCGCCCCGTGATGGTCAATTTCAAGGATTGTCAGAGGGTGTTGCTTGAGGGCCCCGTGTTCCAAAACTCGCCCTGCTGGAACATCCACATTGCCATTTGTGAGGACCTCACAGTCAATGACATAGCCGTTCGCTGCCCCTGGTATGCACAGAATGGCGACGGCATCGACATCGAGTCGTGCAAGAACGTGTTGATGACCAACAGCTGGATTGATGCAGGTGATGACGCAATCTGCATCAAGAGCGGCAAGGACGAGGACGGTCGCAAGAGGGGTATCCCCTGCGAGAACGTAATCGTGAAGAACTGCATCTGCTACCACGGCCACGGAGGTTTCGTTGTGGGCAGTGAGATGTCGGGCGGTGTGAAGAACGTCTACGTGAAGAACTGCCGTTTCTCGGGCACCGACGTTGGTTTGAGGTTCAAGAGCACCCGCGGCAGGGGTGGTGTTGTGGAGAACATCTACATTGAGGACGTGGTGATGAACGACATCGCCACCGAAGCACTCCTCTTCGACCTCTTCTACGGTGGCAAGTCGGCCCTGGAAGCACTCGAGGATAGCCCCAATGGCGAGCCCTCGACCGATATGGTTGCCAAACCCGTGGACGAAACCACTCCCCAATTCCGCAACATCTACGTGGACAACGTGGTGTGCCGCTCGGCACGCAGGGCAATGCTATTCAACGGCTTGCCCGAGATGAACGTGGAGAACGTGGAGGTGCGCAACTCGGTCATCGAGGCCGAGATTGGTGCCGAGATTAACGAATCGACCAACGTGCTCTTGGAGAATGTGAAAATCGTTCCCCGCAAGGGCGCAGCTCTGAAGATTAACAATGCCAAGGATGTGGTTGTGAGAGGTTTCCTCTGCCCCGAGGGTATGCCCGAGGCCGTGAAGGTTACCGGCAGTCGCAACCGCAACATCACCATCTCCTCCCCCACCGCCGGTGCCGCCAATGCCAACATCGTGGCCCGAGCAGCCGAGCAGGTGAGGTTTGAGTAGGCACACACCCTTTTACCTTATAGCATAGTTTTACACATAAGGTCCATAATTGGAGAAATAACCAACCCTATGAAAAAGTTGAGATTTTTGGGCGCACTGCTTGCTGCCCTCTGTGTTGTCGGCTGCGGTCCCGAGGTAACCGAGGAGCCCACGCCGGAGCCCCTTGCTGCCCCCACGGGAGTAGCTGTTACGGCCACCACCACTACCACCATAGCCCTCAAGTGGGGCGGCGTGGAGGGTGCCAAAGGGTATGAAGTAAGGTGCAAGAGCGCATCGGGCTACTTCTCCACCGAGAGCGACACCACAGTAGCCACCGTGTCGGGCCTCACAAAGGGCACCGACTATCAGTTGGCCGTGAGGGCCACCGATGGCGAGCGCAAGAGCCCGTGGAGTGAGTACGTCGCAGCCCGCACAGCCGACAAAGAGGACGTTGGCGGCGGTGGCAACGATGACGACCAAGGTGGTAATGACGATAACCAGGGCGGCGGTAATGATGACCAGGGCGGAAGTGGCACCACTCCCGACCTGCCCGACGACCCCGTGGTAACACCCCAAAACCCCGACAACAGCAAGTGGATGTTGCCCTCGTGGGAGAACGATGGCGTGGTAAGGGCCTTCCCCGGAGCCGAGGGTGGCGGTATGTACACCACAGGTGGCCGTGGGGGCAAGGTGTTGCACGTAACCAACCTCAACGACAATGGCGAGGGCTCGTTCCGTTGGGCCGTGAACCAGAGCGGAGCCCGCACCATCGTCTTTGACGTGGCCGGCACCATTCATCTCAAAAGCGACATAAGCATCAGGCAGGGCAACCTGACCATCGCAGGACAAACTGCTCCCGGTGGCGGTATCTGCATTGCAGGAGGTACGGTCAATGTGTCTGCCAGCAACATCATCATACGCTACGTGCGCTTCCGTCTGGGCGACGAAGGAGCCGTTAGTGATGGTAGCGACACCACTTGGGGCCGCTACAACAGCGACATCATCCTTGACCACTGCTCAATGAGTTGGTCCATTGATGAGGTGTCGTCATACTACGCCAACAAAAACTTCACAATGCAGTGGTGCCTGTTGGCCGAAGCACTCAACGACTCCAAACACAACAAGGGTAACCACGGCTACGGTGGCATTTGGGGAGGTCGCAACGCCTCGTTCCACCACAATCTGCTCGCCCACAACAACAGCCGTAACCCACGCTTCGACCACCCCGAAGTTTATGGTAACTATGTAGCCACCCATCGTGGCAACTCCGACTATCGCAACAACGTGGTCTACAACTGGGGCGACAACTCCACCTATGGTGGCGAGGGCGCAGCTTGGAACGTAGTGGGCAACTACTACAAGCCGGGCCCCGCAAGCAAGCAGAGAAAATATTTCGTGGATGCCAACGGTATCTACTCCAGTAGCAAGACCGACTATGGATATGCCACAATGTACGTGAGTGGTAACTACCACGCAGGCGCCTATGCCGCAGCCATCAACTCCGACAACTGGAGCGGCATTAAACTGCACGATGGCTCCACGCCCAGCAACCACAACTCGTGGAAATCGACCGCCCAACTGCCCATACGCAAGGACGACACACAGCAGTGTTTTACCACCACCCACACCGTCCAGAAAGCCTTTGAACAGGTGTTGGCCCACGTGGGTGCTTCCCACCGCAGGGATAGTGTGGACGAGCGCATCGTTGGCGAGGCCAAGAGTGGCAAGGCCACCTATGGCAACGGTATCATCAACTCCCAGAGCACGGTTGGTGGTTGGCCCACCCTCTCGGCCTCGGCAGAGGAGTTGGCAAGGGTGAAGGATACGGATGGCGACGGTATGCCCGACTGGTTTGAGAGCGAGGTGGGCACCGACAAGAATAGTGCTGCCGATGGCAACCACACCACCCTTGACAAGGAGGGACGCTACACCAACCTCGAAATCTACCTCCACTACCTCGTGCGTGAGCAGGTGGCAGCCCAATGCAGTGGCGGCACCTATGAGGCAATCAGGTAGGGGGAAAGAATTCAAAATTCAAAATTCAAAAT
>JAFVSY010000109.1 GCA_017503465.1 Tidjanibacter sp.
AAAGTCCCCCTCTAAGTTAGAGGGGGTGCCCGAAGGGCGGGGGCGTCTGTTTTGGAAAGAGCAGAAATAGTAAATAGTAATTAGTAAATATTTGCTAACAGCTAACCGCTGACTGCTGACCGCTGACCGCTGACCGAGTCAAAAATAGTGAAGGCGACACCCTGCTTTGGGTATCGCCTTCACTATTTGATGTTGTGTCTTCAGGGAAACTACAACGAGATAGCCTCATTGGGGCAAACCTCGGCGCAAGCACCGCACTCAATGCACAAATCGGCATCAATAACGTAAACATCACCGGCCGAAATAGCCTCTACGGGGCACTCGCCAATGCAGCTACCGCAAGCTACACACTTCTCAGGATCAATTTTGTAAGCCATAATCTCTACTTGTTAAAAAAGTTTAATGTTATTTGGTAGGGCAAATATAGTCATTTTTTGTTACCCAACACCACTATTTTCCATTTATTATACCAAATTTTGTGTATTGGCGCAAAACCTCGGGCACAACAATGCCCTCTTCGGTCTGGTTGTTCTCCAACAGAGCAGCCACGATGCGGGGCAGAGCCAGCGAACTGCCATTGAGGGTGTGGGCCAAAGCGGTCTTTTTACCCTCGGTGCGATAGCGCAATTTGAGTCGGTTGGCTTGGAAACTCTCAAAGTTCGACACGCTCGAAACCTCCAACCACCTACCCTGTGCTGCCGAGTAGACCTCAAAGTCGTAGGTGAGGGCCGAAGTGAATCTCATATCGCCGCCACACAAAAGCACAATGCGGTAGGGCAGACCGAGTGCCGCAACGAGTTTCTCCACGTGGGCAACCATCTGGTCGAGAGCCTCATAGGAGGTGTCGGGGTGGTTGATGCGCACAATCTCCACCTTGTCGAACTGGTGCAGGCGGTTCAGACCCCTCACGTCCTTACCATAGGAGCCGGCCTCCCTACGGAAGCAGGGGGTGTAGGCAGTCAGACGGATGGGGAGCTCCTTCTCATCCACGATGCAGTCGCGGTAGATGTTGGTCACAGGCACCTCTGCGGTGGGGACCATATAGAAGTTATCAACCGTGGCGTGGTACATCTGGCCCTCCTTGTCGGGCAACTGACCGGTACCGAAGCCCGAAGCCTCATTGACCATAATCGGGGGCAGCACCTCAAGGTAGCCGGCCTCGGTGTTTTGGTCGAGGAAGTAGGTAATCAGAGCCCTCTGCAAGGCGGCACCCTTGCCTTTGTAGACAGGGAAGCCTGCACCGGTGAGTTTCACACCCAGCTCAAAGTCGATGATGTCATACTTTGCGGCCAACTCCCAGTGGGGCAGTGCGCCCTCACCGAGGGTGGGAATCTCGCCACCCTGCTTCACCACCACGTTGTCCTCGGCTGTGCGGCCCTCGGGAACGATGGCTGCGGGGAAGTTGGGCAGCGACACAATCAGTGCGTTGAGTTTTTCGGTGGTCTCTTTGAGTTGTGCATCCAGAGCCTTACTCTCCTCTTTGAGTTGCGAGGTGCGAGCCTTGATACTCTCGGCCTCCTCACGTTTGCCCTGAGCAAAGAGTGCGCCTATCTGTTTTGCAGCGGCGTTCTGCTCTGCAAGGTTTTTGTCCAATGTTTGTTGTTGCTCTTTGCGAGCGTCATCGAGTGCGCAAATCTGGTCGATGGTTGCTGCTGCATCCACACCTTTCACTGCCAATCGGGCAATGGCGAACTCCTTGTCATCACGAATTTGCTTGAGTGTAAGCATAGGAAAATTTGGTTTTTACGAATAATCTGCCACAAATATACCAATTTTTCCATATCTTTGTATTGATTAGAGCGACCTTTTTTATGAAACGTACCCTATTTATACTCACACTGCTTGTCTGCACACTCGCTTTTGGGTGTGGTGCCGAGGCCAAGAGGCCCAAGAAACGCATCTCCACAGCCCACACGCAGAGTGCCGCAAGCGAGGGCAAAGTTATCCCCCTGCGCTATGGCTACAGGGTGGTGGCCGAACTCCCCCACTCCACCTCGGCCTACACCCAGGGGTTGCAGTGGGAGGATGGCGTGTTCTACGAGGGCACGGGGCTCAACGGCCGCTCGGAGTTGAGGGTGGTCAATCCCGCCACGGGCGAAGCCCTAAAGAGCATATCGCTGGAGCGAGCCTACTTCGGCGAGGGCATAACCCTCCTTGGCGACCACATCTACCAGCTCACTTGGACCAGCGGCAAGGCTTTTGTCTACGACAAGGCAACGCTTCGCAAGGTGGGCGAGCACTCCTACGAGGGCGAGGGCTGGGGCATCACCACCGATGGCACCCTGCTCTACACCTCCGATGGCACCGACCGCATCACCGTGCGCAACCCCCGCACCTTCAAGGCCGAGCGCACGATTGAGGTGCGCAATGCGGGGCGCAAAGTCGGTATGCTCAACGAGTTGGAGTGGATAGAGGGCGAGATTTGGGCCAACGTCTATATGACCGACCAGATTGTGCGCATCAACCCCGAGAGTGGCGCAGTGGTGGGCGTTGTGGACCTCACGGGGCTCCAAGCACCCTCCGACCGCAAGTGGCAGGACGATGTGCTCAACGGCATTGCCTGGGACGCCTCCACCCGTAGGCTCTTTGTTACGGGCAAAAATTGGAACAAGATTTACCAGATAGAACTCACACAAGAATAGGATGGATATCAAGAGGCTCACGGACGAGGTGCTGGGCGACTATGTCGGCTTGGTCAATACATATTACAGACTGCACTCGCAGCCCGAACTCTCCTTTGCCGAGCACCGCACGGCAGAGCAGATTGTGGCCACCCTGCGCTCACAAGCGATTGAGTGCAAGTCCATTGCAGGTACGGGGGTGTTGGCCAAAATCGAAGGCACAAGGGCCTCCGAGGAGCGTGTTGGCACAAAGAGGAGAGCCATTGTGTTGCGTGCCGACATTGACGCACTTCCCATCGCCGAGCAGAGCGCATCTCCCCACCCCTCGGAGCGCGAGGGTGTGATGCACGCCTGCGGCCACGACCTCCACACCACCGTTCTGCTGGGCACTCTTGCAGTGCTCAATCGCCACCGCGAGGAGTTCGACTGCACCATCTTCGGACTCTTCCAACCGGGCGAGGAACTCAACCCGGGTGGAGCCAAGGGTGTGTTGGCCGAAGAGCCCTTTGAGGACTACGAGGTGGTTGCCTTCCTTGGGGAGCACGTGGAGCCCACCCTGCCTACGGGCACCATTGGCATTTGTGCGGGCAAATATATGGCCGCTTGCGATGAAATCCACATCACGGTGGAGGGCCACGGTGGCCACGCAGCCCTGCGCGAGGGCATTGTGGACCCCATTCTGCCCACAGCCAAACTGATAGAAAGGCTCTACGAAATACCTGCCAAGAGCCCCGACACTGGCGTGCCGACCATACTCTCCATTGGGCGCATCGTGGCCGATGGAGCCACCAATGTTGTGCCCGACAAGGTGCGCCTCGAGGGTACGATGCGTACCTTCGACGAGGGGTGGAGAACCGAGGTTAAGGCACTCATCGGCGAGGCTTGCGAAGCCGTTGCACAGCACTACGGCGTATCCGTAACAAAAAATTTTGGGGAGGGTTACCCCGCTGTCTACAACGCCCCCGCGTTGGCCGAGGAGGCCATCTCCTACTTGGAGGCCACGCTTGGCAAAGCGGAGGTCGTGAGGCTCGGTCTGCGCCCCACGGGCGAGGACTTTGGCTACTACACCGAGCGTTACCCCGCCCTCTTCTATCGCTTGGGCGTGGGCTACACGGGCGAGGAGTTTGCCGCCGCACGTGCAGGTGCGCTCCACACCGCCGCCTTCTGCCCCGACACCAAAGCCATCGGCCACGGTGTCATCACAATGACCCTGCTTGCTCTCCATTTTGCCACTTTGTAGGGCACACACTACCGATATGATTACAAAAGCCGACATACAATTTGTGCGCTCCCTGCAAGACAAGCAGGCACGCACCGCCAGTGGACTCTTTGTGGCCGAAGGCGACAAGGTTGTGGAAGAACTTCTGCGCGAGCCCGCGTGGAGGGTGGAGCGACTCTTTGTGCTGGAGGGTAGCCGCATTGGGCACCCGAAGGCCGAGGTGGTCAGCACCAAGGATATGGAGCGAATGAGCGCCTTCAAGAGTGTGCCCAAGTCGCTCGCCGTGGTGGCCATTCCCAAGCGCAAACTCACCCCTGCCACTCCTGCCGAGTTGGTCATTGCCCTGGACGAGGTGCAGGACCCGGGCAACCTCGGCACCATCATCCGCACAGCCGATTGGTATGGCATAAGCCGCATTGTCTGCACCCCCACCACAGCCGACTGCTGGGGCCCCAAGGTGGTGCAAGCCACAATGGGAGCCTTGTTGCGTGTGGAGGTACACTACTGCGACCTTGCCGAGTGGCTGCGTGAGGCCCGAAGCCGTGGGGTTGCCACCTATGCTACCACTCTTGATGGTAAGGACATCCACACCGCCTCGCTGACAAGTGGAGGCGTGATTGTTATGGGCAACGAGGGCCGCGGAGTATCAAAGGAGGTGCAGCGCGAAGTGGAGCGCAACCTCTTCATTCCGCCCTGGCCTGCCGACCGCAGAGGGAGCGAGTCGCTCAACGTGGCCATTGCCACCGCCATCGTGTGTGAGAACTTCCGCCGCCCGAAATAGAAAGGTGTAAATAACAGAGAGAGGTCGCCCGCGCAGTGCAGGCGACCTCTCTCTGTTATTTTGGAGCGACTACTCCTCCTGCTCCGTGGGAGCAAGCCCCTTCTTGAAGGATGCGGGTGTTTCACCAAAGAGCTCCTTGAAGAGTTTGATGAAGTAGCTCGGCGAACTGAAGCCGACCATATACGACACCTCGCCAACCGACAGTGCGGGGTCGCTACGCATAATGTAGAGCGACTTTTTGAGCCTCACGTTGGTCATAAACTTGTTGGGCGTTTGGCCGGTGATACCCTTGAGTTTCATAAAGAACGAGGTGCGGCCCATAGCCATCTCACGGGCAAACTCGCCAATGTCAAAACTTGCATCGGAGATGTGTTCGTTCATAATCTTCATCACCGAATCGAGGAAGGTTTTGTCGATGGTGTTGTTGCCGGCCAACTCCTCCGAGTCCATAGAGTACATAAACGACCTCTGCTGTTGCAGACGGCTATTGACAAGGTTGTTGCACTTGGTAACGAGAATCTTGGAGTTGAACGGCTTGGCGATGTAGTCATCGGCACCACTGCGGAAGCCCTCCAGCTCCGCCTCCACTGTCACCTTCGCCGTGAGCATCACGAAGCGTATGTGGCTCGTTTCCACGTTGTTTTTCACCCTGCGGCAGAGTTCCATTCCGTCCACATTGGGCATCATCAGATCGCTGACAATGATGTCGGGCGTGTAGTACTCCAACTTTTGCAGCGCATCCTCGCCATCACACGCCGAAGTAACCTTGTAGAAGGGGTCAAAGAGTTCGGTCAGATACTGCCTTAGTTCGTTGTTGTCCTCCACAATGAGCATCTTGGCTCCACGCGAGCCGGCCTCCTCCTGCGAGCGCACAATGTCCTCAACAAACTGTTTGTCCATCAGCCTGTTGGCCTCAATGGTTTGGTTGTCCTCATCGGCCACCTCACACTTCTGCTCCTCGGCAATGTGGCTGTCGCCCTTGGGCAGAGTGATGACAAATTTGGCACCCTTACCCTTTTCGCTCTCCAGCGATATGGTACCGCCGTGGGCCTGCACAATGCCCTGCGTTATGGCCAAACCCAAGCCCGTACCGAGTGCTGCGGCCGAGTCGCCGGGCACCTGCGAGAAGGGCTCAAAGATGGCCTTCTGATATTCGGGGTCGATACCATCGCCGGTGTCCTTCACGCTAATCAGCACACTCTGCTCCGTTTGGCTCAATATGAGTTTGATTTTGCCACCCTCGGGGGTGTGCTTGAATGCATTGGAGAGGAGGTTGTTGAGCACCTTGTCCATCTGCACCGCATCGTACCACACCTTGAGCGAGAGCACGTCGGTCTGGTTGAGGAACTCAAACTTAACCCTCCTCTGCACGGCATATTCCCTGAACGAGGTGGCTGTCTTTTCGAGCATCGTAACGATGTCGCCATTGCAGAAGCGCATACTCTCAATCAGCCTCTCCCTCTTCTTGAAGTCGAGGAGTTCGTTGATGAGGTTGTGGACCTTCTGCAGGTTGTCGTGCATACTGCTCACCTTGCGGTAGACCGAGGGAGGCACTCCCTGCTGTGCGAGAATCGACTCCAGCTGGCTGTTGATGAGCGTCACAGGGGTGCGAATTTCGTGCGAAACGTAGGTAAAGAACTGCAATTTGTTGTCGTTGAGTTCCTGAATCTTCTTCTTTTCGAGTTTTTCCCACTCGAGCGAGGCGTGGAGTTTAACCCTGCCGGTGTAGAACTTGAAGTAAACCACAGCGAGCGTCAGTACCACAGCCAACAGCAGCAGTGGGAACCACCACGTGGCGTAAAATGGGGGCACAACCTCCACCTCCAGGCTCTTTTCGGCCAACACCTCCGACGATTGGTTGTGGATGCGTCGCACCCGGAGCACGTAGTCTTTGCCGGGGAGGTTGGTGTAGGAGATAGGTTTGCTCCAATCGCCAATAATCCAATCCTCGTCGTAGCCCTCAAGTTTGTACTCAAGTCGCGAAATCGCATCGGGCACACGCCCCAGCGTGGTGCACTCCACCGACCACATCGAGTGTCCCCTTTCGAGGCGTATCTTGTTCTGATAGAAGAGCGACTGCGAGAGAATACCACTCTGGTCGCCGGGTTTCACAGGCGAGTTGTCCACCTTCAGGTTCACAAACCAAATATTGTGGGGAGCCTTCCTGCGCACAAGGTCCTGCTCGTGGAACGACACCATATGTCGGTGTCCGGAGAGGTAGACCACATTGTCGGAGGCTATGAAAAGTCCATAGGTAGCCACCTCAGGCAGGGGGTAACCGCTATTGCGATTGTAGGTGTAGAAGACGTTGTTTTCGTGGTCATACTTCACAAGACCACCCATTGTGACAATGAGAAGGTAACCACTCTCGGTTTGGGCAATGTCGATGATGTAGTCGCTGGGTAGCGCACTATTTTTGCCGTTGATGCAGACAAACGCATCTGCCTCGGGTTCAAAGAGGAAGAGTCCTGCGCCCGAAGTACCAAGCCAGATGTTTCCGTCCTTGTCCTCAAAGAGTTTCTGCACGTGGGCACTTCCCATCTCGGGGATGGAGGTCTCCACCAGATACTCTCGGCTTTCGCCCGTGGAGAGGTTGTACCTCACCACTCCTGCCGACACCGAGGCCCAGCAATTGCCCTTGCTGTCGAGCAACACATCCGAGGCGTGGCCTCCACCTCCGCCTCTCAGCAGTTCCACCTCGCGGCATTCGCCATTGTGCTTGTTCACCACCACCAATCCTGTGTGGTGAGCCACAATGAGTGAGTCGGCCCCGAAGGGGACAATCTCTCGGACGTGGTTATTGGGCAACGAGCGCGGGTTGGTGTCGCTGTGGCGGAATTGTCGGAGTATTCTACCCTCACTGCTCAACCTCACCAGGCCACCTCGCAGCGTACCCACCCAGAGTTCGTTCTCCGGCGAGTCGAAGTAGAGCGAGGTGATACCCTCGTCCATAAATTTGCGCTCGTGTACCCTCTGCACCTTGTCGGTGCGGGGATTGTACCTAACCAGCGGCGAGTCCTCCGAGCCGAGCCAGAGGTTGCCGGCATTGTCCTCAACAATGCTACCGAAGATATTGTGGTGCTTGTAGCGGTCGAACTCTCTGTTGTAGACAAACACACCACCGTGGTAGGTGCCAATCCACATCAGGCCATTGCTATCGTAGAGTAGATACCACACAGAGGTACTGCGTAGCGAGCCTTCTCGGTCGTCGATGCGCCTCATTGTGCGGGTTTCGGGGTTTATCTCACACAGGCCCTTGAAGGTACCCACCCAGATGTGCCCGAGGTCGTCCTCACACACACCACGCACAAAGTTGTCGGGCAGGCTGTTTTCGTCCTCTGTGGCCACATAGTTCACCACGTTTGCATCCTGATCATAGCAGTAGATACCGTTGTAGCGCGTTGAGAGCCACAGCCTGTGTTTGGAATCCTCAAAGATGTGGGAGATGTTCTGATTGCCAAGTATGGATGTAAACTTGCGGTTGGCGTCAATGAAGAGCACTCCGTGCGCCTCGGTACCAACGGCCAGGCGACCATCGGAGAGGGCTCTCATTGCATTCACCCTCACCCCTTGTGGCAGGTCGCAGAAGGTTTGCAGTGTGCCCTGCTCGTCGAGCCTCCACACTTGTCGGAAGCCTGCCACCCAAAGGGTGTTGTTGTCGCAGCAGATGGTTCGCACGCCCTTCTTGCGTATGGTGCGGAACTTCTCGGTGGCCATATCGAACTCCGAGAGAGCATATTTGCTGACCACCCAAATCTTACCGTTACGGTTGCCGCACACGGCACGTATATTGTTGTTATAGAGCGAGGTGGAGTCGCCGAGTATGGGCCTGTAGACCGATATGGACCTGCCATCATAACGGTTTAGTCCATCGTTGGTGGCCACCCAAATCATTCCGAACTCATCCTGATAAATCGGTCCAACGCATAGGCTCGATAGACCATCGTGGGTGGTGATTTGCTCAAAGCGCGCAACCCCCTTCGCCTCCACCGAAAGAAGGCTCACAAGGGCAATGACCACCACTGTCAAGAGTCGTTTTGTCATATTCTTCATCTCTGCAACAACATTTGTTTCGTTTTTCAAAAAATTGGCCTCATTCGGCCCCTGCGCACACCCACACTCTCTCCGCTATCGGAACATTGCGGGCGACACAAAGAGCTCTTCGGCCCTATCGGCCCCCACCTTGTTGATGAGTAGCGAGAAGTGTTTGCGCTTGCCCTTTTGCCTGTAGCCAACCTCCACTTTGTGCTCTCCGGCGGAGAGTTTCACGTCGCCATAGTTCTCCTGGAAGTGGGAGGTGGAGGATGCAAACACGAGTTTGCCGTCCACCTTCAGATAGCAACCGTCATCCGAGCGCGAGTGGAAGCGATACTTGCCATCCTCAGGGATGTTGATTGTGGCCTCAAATCGCACGGCGAAGTTGTCGTGCTTGGGGCTGATTTCGTCCAGCGAGATGTCGTAGGTGTAGCCCACCTTGTCGGGGCGCAGGCGGTCGAAGTCGGGCACATAGACCGACTTGGGGTCCTCATAGAGTGCATATTTCACCCTGCGCTTGTGGCCCGCAGAGAAGCGATAGTGCTCAAAGGACTCCTTGCTGCACACGTCGCCCACGTAGGTCACGAACCTCACCACACAATCGGAGTCGATGCGGATGGGCCCCGCATAGAGAGCCGACTCTCGGTTGGGGCTGTGCCATCGGTGGTGTAGCGCACCTCTGCCTCGGGCCAATCGGCCGTGAGGGAGAGTTCTATGGGAGTGTGGTAGAGTGCCCCATTGTGGCTCGGGCGAGCCACGGGAGCGTAGGCCAAGTTGCCCCTCTTGCTCTTGTCGAAAGCCTCCACCAGCGGTTTGCCCACACACACATCTTCGGGCCACTCCACACCCATAGCCCAAGCCACGGTGGGAGCCACGTCGAAGATGAAGTACTTGGAGAGCGTTACCCCTTTCTGTACACCCGCACCATAGAGAATTATGGGAATCTCGATGGCTTTGGCCGACTCGCCACTGTGGGTGCCCAGGAAGCCTCCGTGGTCGGCCACCACGAGGATGAGGGTGTTGTCCAACAGCCCCTCGGCCTCGATGCGTTCCACAAAGTGTCCCACCAGGGCGTCATACTTCTCGATGCAGGAGTAGAAGGCCTCGGTGTCGTGTCCGTCGTTGTGCCCAACGTGGTCGGTGTCGAGGATGTGCATATAGAGCAGGTCGGGCCTCTCGGCAAAGAAGAGTTCCTCGGCACGCTCGAAGGTTGCCTCTCCCGTGGGGGTTTTTTCGCAAATATCAAGCCTCTCCCACGAGAACATCCTCTTCACGTTGCGCCACTCGTGGAGCATATAGACCTTTGCATCCTCACCACGGCCCTCACGCACCCAATCGAAGATGCTGGGGAAGAGCCCGTCTTCGTTGGCAATGTAGGGCTCTATGCGGTGGTTGTCCCTCTGCCACGGGTTGCCCGTAACACCGTGTTGCACCGGCACGGCACCCGTGAGCATAGTGGTCCAGTTTTGGGTGCTGGCGGGGGTGAGTATGCAACGGCCGTTCACGCTCGATGCTCCCTCCTCAATCATACGATTGAAGTTGGGGGTTGTGGCCCTCTGCATACCGTGGGCACTCATTGCATCGAGACCGATGATAATCACGTGGTCCACCTTTGGCGAAACCACCTCTCGCTCGCCGCAACTCACCAACAAGAGTGCGGCAGAGAGGATGCAAACAAGTTTTTTCATAATCTCCGCTTGGGCCTTTGGGGTTTGTTATTCAGCATCCTCGAGTGTGTCGAAGAAGTTAATCAGGTCGTAGACGTGGATGTTGATGTTCTTCATATAGCGGCCCAGGTAGGGGAACATCTGGTAGGAGTTGTCGTAGAGACCCTTGTTGGCAGGCTTGCTCTCGTTGTCAGTGCCATCGTCGTCCTGATACTTAAACCAGTGCCAGCCCACGCAGTTGGTTGCTTGGAGCAGACCGAGGGTGAAGTTTTGGTAGGCGTAGGCCCTTGCTGCCTGGTTGCGCACGGCGAAGCCTGCACCGCTCTCGTTGTTGAGGTCGGAGTCGTCGATACCCTTGGTGTAGAACTCGGTTACAAGGAAGGGCTTGCCCGACCACTGCTCCCACTCCGACACACGGCCACCCACCTCAATCTGCGGGGTCCAATTGCCGTAGTAGTTAATCGACACCACGTCGCAATACTTACCTGCGGCGGTAACCACCTCCTGGGTTTTGTACTCACCGTGCAGACGAGTGCCGAGGTAGAGCATTTGGGGGTCAAAGGCCTTGATGGCCTCGCTCACGCCCTTGTAGTATTTCTCGGCCAAATATTGGGTAAATCTGAGGTTTACCGACCACCACATATTGCTGTAGTCGGACTTCATTTCGGGGTAGTTGGCATCCACCCACGCCTGCGCAGCCTTGTGGCCAAAGTGGCTTGCGGGGAGGTTGAGCAGTTTGTAGAGGATGTAGTTCTCCCTACCACTGGACGAGCCACCGAAAGGAATCTCATTGTCGGAGAAGATACCAACCACGTTGGGGTCGCCCTTGTAGGGAGCCAGGGTGGTCTTCGCATAGTTCTTAACCCAACTTTCCCAATCGGGGTGCAACACAGCACCAATCTTGGCGTTGGCACTATTGAGGTTGGCATTGTCCAGAGCCTTGGCGGCAGCACCAATGAAGCCAAACGAGGGGCAGAGCATCAGCGGAGCATCGGGGTTGGCGGCATTGTGGGCCTGAATTTTCTGGTAGGTGTTGGTGCAGAATGCGCCTGTGCCGTGGATGCCCACGTTTGCCAACTCGGTCTGGGTAACATAGAGCCACCTTGCATCGTCGCCACCAAAGCGTTGCTGAAATGCCGCAGCATTACGCTCCGAGGAGCCATAGCGCACGGAGGTTACACCACGGTGGTGGTGCAAGTAGCCCTCGGGGTCCACCAACCACCAGCGGGGACCAATCTTTGTGACGTAGAAACGGCCCGTGGCAGCCTGTCGGGGCAGTTCGAGCGAGGAGCCATATTTGTTGGTCTTCTCCTTGTAGGTCTCGATGGTTTCGTCGGGAGTGAAGCCCACCACGTTGGCCAGCACTCGGGTCTTAATCTTCTTCCACTTGCGCTGTGCTTTGGGTTTGTCGCCCGTACTAATCTCCACCACGATGGGGCGATAGTAGGACTTTTTGGGCGGAGCCACATAGGTGAATGCCGACTCGGCCGCGGTTGCGTTGTTGGCAAAGGTGAAGAGTTCCTGCGGGCCTGCCTCAGGCAACAGCGGGTCGTTCACATCGGAGGTGGTGCCACCAATCGGACGGTGGGGTTTCACAACGGGTTCGTCTGGTGTACAAGCCAAGGTAAAGACCAAAGCCAAAGCACCAAGGGTGCTGAAAAGTTTTGAGGTTTTCATTTTACTATGTTTGTTTTATTTGTTTTGTATCTGCTAAAGAGGACAGTCGTTGTTCTATTTCGCACCCTCGTCGAAGAACCTGATGAGGTCGTAGACGTGGATGTTGATATCCTTGGCATACTTGCCCATATCGGGGATGATGTTGTAGTAGTTGTCGTAGATACCCTTGTTGGCGGGTTTGTTGGAGTTGTCGGCGCCGTCGTCATCCTGATATTTGAACCAGTGCCAGCCCACACAGTTGGGAGCCTCCAAGAGGCCGAGTGTGAAGTGCTGGTAGGCATAGGCCCTATCCCTCTGCGTTTTCACAAGGAAGCCCGCACCCGAGGTGTTGGCAAGGTCGGAGTCGAGGCCCTTGGTGTAGAACTCCGTAACGAGGAAGGGCTTGTTGGCAGCCGTGGCCCACATTGGGATGTAGTCGGTGAGTTCGGGGCTCCAACGGCTATAGTAGTTGATAGAGACAATGTCGCACCACTTGCCTGCGGCCTCAATCACATATTTGTTGTACTTGGGCTGTCCGTGCAGACGGGTACCAAGGTAGAGCATCTGTGGGTCGGCAGCCTTGATGGCCTCGCTCACACCCTTGTAGTATTTCTCGGCCACATAGCCGGCGAACTTGTTGCATTGGTCGGTGGAGGGGCTGGAGGTGGAGACTCCATTGGCCGAGCACCACGCCACGGCAGCCTTGTAGGCCTCGTTGTTCTTGTCGGTGATACCCAACACTCGTTTGAGGAGGTGTTTGGGCTCGGCGTTGGTGCCGAAGTCGATTTCGTTGTCGGAGAAGATGCCGAGCACATTTTTGTCCCTCAAGTAGGGGCCATAGCCATAGTCGGCCTTTGCGTAGGTCTTGCAGTACTCCTCCCAACCCTCATAGAGCGCAAGGGCAGCCCTACAATTCTCTTGTCCGCCCGGGTCGCCACCAACGGTGCCACGGAAAGCACCGAGAGTGCTGAACGAGGGAGCCAACGTGAGAGGTGCGCCGGGGTTCACGGCATTGTGAGTCTGCACAGCCTTATAGCCCACCACGTCGCTCGCATTCTTGTTGGTGGAGAAAGCACCCGTGCCGTGGAAGCCGATGTCGGCAAGTTCCCTCTGCGAGGTTGCCACCCACTCGGCATCGCTGGCAAAGCGTTGTGCGAAGGCGGTAGCATTGCGCTCGGAGCCTCCCTTGCGGAACGAGCAGACACTACGCTCGTAGTGGAGATAGCCCTCGGGGTCCACAATCCACCACCTCTCGCCAATCTTGGTAACATAGAAACGCCCCGTGGCGGCCTGCTTGGCGAGTTCCGTGGAGGAGCCATATTTGTTGGTTTTTGCCTTGTAGGTGTCGATATTTTCGTTGCGCACGAAGCCCACCAGATAGGGCAGGATGCGGGTTTTCTCGGAGGTCCAACTCTTCACGGGCCTGCTGTTGGAGGAGGTCCTGTCCACCTTGATGGGTTAGTACATATTGGTCAGTTTTGACGGCCTGTAGAGTTCTTCGGCACCCGGAGTGGGCAGGCCCACATACTCATCCAGGGTGGGGATTTCCTCGGGATAGTAGGAGCCTTCGGGGAATACCGCATCGGGGTCCTGCTCATCGGGTTTCTCTTCCGGAGTTGGTCTAGGGTGTTTGTTCACGATGGGGCCCTCCTCCTCACAAGCAGTGAGCACAAAGGCGGCCGCCACCACACATAGAGCCGAAAAAATGGATTTCATCTTCATATTGATAGTCGATTATTGGTTAGCATTTGCGGATATGACAAAAATAGGGACTCCCCAATTGGGAAAATAAAAGAGGAGTTCGAACTTATCACAACATCGTTCAATAGTTCAAAAGGGGACCACACCCGACCGAGATTGTGGATATATTTGCAATAGCAGCGAGAAAAACGTCTAACCAATACCTAATATTTAATTATGGAGAAAACTTGGAGGTGGTTCGGCCCCAACGATGTCATCACCCTGCCTATGTTGCGCCAGATTGGCGTGGAGGGCATTGTGTCGGCACTGCACAGCGTGCCCAATGGTGAGGTGTGGACCCCCGAGGCCATTGCAGCCTACAAAGCAAACATCGAACAACACGGCCTGCGTTGGTCGGTAGTGGAGAGCCTGCCCGTGTGTGAGGCCATCAAGTATGGCGGCCCCGATAGGGAGAGGCTCCTGGCCAACTACCGCACCTCACTTCGCAACCTCGGCGAGGCCGGCGTGCGCACCGTGTGCTACAACTTTATGCCCGTGATTGACTGGATTCGCACCGACCTGGAGCACCTCAACCCCGACGGCACCAAAACCCTCTACTTCGACAAACTGCGCTTTGCCTACTTCGACCTGAAGATTCTCGCACGCAAGGGTGCCGAAGCCGACTACACCGAGGAGGAACTCCGCAAGGTGGCCGAGATGGACAAGACTATGACCCAGGCCGAGAAGGATGCGCTGGTCTACACCATCATCATCAAAACGCAGGGTTTTGTCAATGGCAACATTCGTGGCGATGAGTTCAACCCCGTGGAGATTTTCCGCAACCTGCTCGCACAGTACGACGGCATCGACCGCAATGCTCTGCGCGAGAATATGAAATACTTCCTGGAGCAGGTGTGCCCCGTAGCCGAAGAGTATGGCGTGAACCTGTGTGTACACCCCGATGACCCACCCTGCCAGGTGCTCGGCCTGCCCCGCATCGTAACGTGCAAGGAGGACTTCGAGTGGTTCCTCGATGCGGTGCCCACCCACTCCAATGGCCTCACCTTCTGTGCAGGCTCGCTCTCCTCGGGTGCCCACAACGATGTGGCAGCAATGGCCGAGCAGTTTGCTCCCCGCACCCACTTCGTACACCTGCGTAGCACCAATACCCTCGAGGGTGGCAACTTCATCGAAGCAAGCCACCTGGCCGGCAGGGCCAACCTCATTGAGACCACCCGCATATTCCTGCGTGAGGAGCAGAGGCGCAAGGAGGCCGGTATGGTCGATTGGCAACTGCCAATGCGAGTGGACCACGGCCCACTGATGCTCTCCGACGACGGCAAAGAGGGCTACAACCCGGGCTACTCGTTGCTGGGCCGAGCAAAGGCTCTGGCCGAGATGTCGGGCGTGATTGCCACCATTGAGAAGTACTACGACAAGTTGTAGGGGAAGGGGCGCAGGGTGCAACAAACCATACAGACGAAAGAAGAAAAATCATACCAATAATCTAAAAGAGAGACTATGAACGAACAATTCAGCATTGAAGGAAAAGTTGCCGTAATTACCGGAGCAGGTGGTGTTCTGGGTGGCAGCATTGCAAAGAGTTTCATCCAGCAGGGCGCAAAGGTGGCCATTCTCGACATCCGCCCCGAGCAACTCAACGCCCGTGTGGAGGAGTTGCGCGCTATGGGTGGCGAGGCTATGGGCTTTGTGGCCAACGTGCTCGACGTGGAGGGCCTCAAGAAGATTGCCGACGAGATTGTGGAGAAGATGGGCACCGTGGATATCCTCATCAACGTGGCCGGTGGCAATATGCCCGGTGCCAGCATTGCCGACGACAGCAGCATCTTTGAGATGAGTATTCCCGACTACGAGAAGGTGTGTGCTCTGAACCTCAACGGCTCGGTCTACCCCTCGCTGACCATCGGTAAGATTATGGCCGAGAAGGGCAAGGGTGCCATCGTGAACATCGCTTCGATGGCCTCCTATCAGGCCATCACCCGCCAATTTGGCTACTCGGTGGCCAAGACCGGCATCGTGTGCTTCACCCAATGGATGGCGATGGAGATGGCTATGAAGTTTGGCGACGGTGTGAGGGTGAACGCAATCGCCCCCGGTTTCTTCATCGGCGACCAGAACCGTGCACTGCTCATCAACCCCGACGGCTCGCTCACCGAGCGCAGCAAGAAGGTGTTGGCCAAGACCCCGATGAACCGCTTTGGCGACATCAACGAGCTCAATGGTGCTGTTCAGTTCCTCTGCTCGGATGCGGCAAGTTTCATCACCGGCACGGTGCTCCCCATTGACGGTGGTTTCAACTGCTTCAGCGGCGTGTAGCGCAAGGAGTAACAAATTTATCCGATTTTATGCACAGGATGTCCACAGAAGGGCATCCTGTGCTCGTTTGAAGAGTTCTTGCGGGGCGTACTATTTTGCGACACTCTCGAACAAAGTTGATATTTTATTAGGAGTATAATGGGTTTCTTTGCATCAGATAAGATGTGCGCACACAATAGGGTGCACACACCCAACCTAAACAACCTCAAATGAAGATGAAACTTTTCAAATCGCTTTTGCTGATTGTTGCCCTCGCAATGGGCACCTGCTCGTGTGAGGACAACGAGCCTGTAGTGGGCAAGCACCCCAGCAAAACCCCAACCATCGAGATTGACCCCAATGCCGACCCCAGCACGCTCTGGATGCCCGTGTTCCTGAGCGACGGTATGGTTGTGCAGCAAAACTCCAACGCCACGCTGTGGGGTAAGACCAACCCCGGAGCAACCGTCTTGGGCTATGGCTCGTGGGACAACAAGGGCGTAACCACCACCGCCGACACTGACGGCCGTTGGAGGTTGGATATTCCCACTCCCGCCGCCTCGTTGGAGCCCTTTGTGGTAACCATCAAAGACTCCCACGGTGGCTCCAAGAGCGTCAAAGACGTGCTCGTGGGCGAGGTGTGGCACTTTGCAGGCCAGAGCAATATGGAGATGCCTATGAGGGGCTTCGGCTCGGTGGCCAATGGCAACTACCAGCCCGTGACCAATGCCGACAAGGAGATTGCCGCAGCCGCCTCGCTGCCCCACCTGCGCTACTTCAAGGTGGGCTACAAAGCCTCCGACGTGCCCCTGGACGACGTGAGAGAGAACAAGTGGTGGAGAGCGAGCATCGCCTCCGAGGCCAAGGAGTTCAGCGCCATTGCCTTCTTCTGCGGTCGCAAGATGGCCACCGAACTCAATGTACCCGTCGGCATCATCTGCACCCCCTATGGTGGTACCCGCATTGAGGCGTGGATGCCCGCCGAGAGGCTCAAAACATTTGATGCAAACGACTATAAAACCGCTTCCGAGTTGAGCGAGGCTGCCGCCAAGAAGAGTGCCCCCGGGTTGCTCTACAACGGAATGGTCTGCCCCATCCAGAACTACACCATTCGTGGTTGGGCCTGGTATCAGGGCGAGAGTAACCGCGACAACTCCCACGCCTATGCCCGCTTGCAGCAGGCTATGGTGGAGGAGTGGCGCAAGGCCAAAGGCGACACCAATGCCGAAATCCCCTTCTACTATGTGCAAATCAGCGGCACCGGCAAAAACACCGACACCTATGGTGCCGACCTCATTCAGGCACAGTGGGACGCACTCAAACTCATCCCCAACAGCGGCATTGTAACCTCCTCCGACTGTGGCGACCAGGTGCAAGGCGTTCACTATCCCAACAAGAAAGCCCCGGGCGAGCGACTCGGCAACCTCATACTGCACGACATCTATGGCCGCACCGACCTCCAAGTGGCACCGCCGATGGTGGAGAGCGTGAAGTATGAGGGCGGAAAGGCTATCGTTTCGTTCAGCAACGGCGAGGGGCTCCACGCAACCGAGAACACCATCCCTTATGTTCAGTTGGTAGACGCCGCAGGCAACCTCCACACCGCCACCGCCACCATCGTCAATGGCAAGATGGAGGCAAGCAGTGCTGCCGTGGCAGAGGCCAGGGGCGTGAGGTACTGCTATATGAGCTGGCACCTCTCCACGGTGTTCAACGGTGCGGGTATTCCGCTGGCTCCCTTCAAGCACTCCAAATAGAGGAATTTTCAAATTACCAAAAATCAAATAACTACAAAACCAATCAATCAGGATGAAAAAACATCTTCTTACACTCGCATTGGCTGCCCTCGTGGCACTCCCCGGTGCTCTGGCCGCCACTCCCGACAAGAGTATGGCAAAGGTGATTGAGAAAGGGCTCTCACAGAGCGCAGCCCACGCCCTTGCTATGTATGACGCTGTGAAAGACAAGGGCGAAAAATGTTTCCCTTGCAGTATGGACAAAGAGGGCAACCTCAAACTCATCGCCAGCCACGGCTGGGAGAGTGGTTTCTTCCCCGGTAGCCTTTGGTACCTTTGGGAGCACACCGGCGATGATGCTCTGCGCCTTGCAGCCGAGGATATGACCGAGCGCATCGCCCCCGAGCAGTTCAACACCAACAGCCACGATGTGGGCTTCGTTGTCAATTGCAGTTTCGGCAACGGCTACCGCCTCACCGGCAAGGAGGCCTACCGCACCGCACTCATCAATGGTGCAAACTCGCTGGCTACCCGCTTCAACCCCGCAGTTGGTTGCACCCGCTCGTGGAATCGCAAGATGGAGGGTGGCGACTTTGTGGTCATCATCGACAATATGATGAATCTCGAACTCCTCTGTGTTGGCGCAGGTTTGAGTGGCAAGAAAGATTGCTACGACGTGGCTGTGGCACACGCCACCACCACAATGAAAAACCACTTCCGTGAGGATGGCAGTTCGCACCACGTTGTGGTCTACGACTCGGCAAGTGGCGACATCGTGAAGAAGTTCACCTATCAGGGCTTGGCCGACGACTCGGCTTGGTCGCGCGGACAGGCTTGGGGTCTGTATGGCTTCACCTATATGTACCGCACCACCGGCAACCGCGACTTCCTCGACCACGCCACCAAGATTGGTAAGTACATCCTCAACCACCCCGGTATGCCCAAGGACGGAGTTCCCTACTGGGACTTTATGGCCCCCGCAAAGAAGGAGACCCCCAGGGATGCCTCGGCTGCCGCACTGATGGCTTCGGCCTACGTGGAGTTGAGCACCTACGTGGAGGACGAGGCAACCTCGCAGGCCTTCCTCGACCTGGCCGAAAAGATGATTCGCTCGCTCAGTTCGGCGAAATACTTTGCAAAGCCCGGCACCAACGCCAACTTTGCTCTCAAACACAGCACCGCATTCTTGGCCAAGAATCGTGATGTGGATGCACCCCTCGCCTATGCAGACTACTACTACATTGAGGCCCTCGGTCGCTACAAAAACCTCCTTGAGGGCAAACCCGCAGTGGAGGTGCGCACCCTCTTCTCGGAGAACGAGGACAGGGCTGTGTGGCTCGCCGCAATGGACCACATTGCTCGCCCATTCCTCTCCAACCTGGCAGCAGGCACTCTGAAGAAGAATATGCCCGTGGAGTCCAACAACGTGAACATCGCCACCCGCCACGCAGTAACCCACCTCGAGGGCCTCGGTCGTCTGATTGAGGGTATTGCTCCCTGGCTGGAACTTGGTCCCGATGCCACTCCCGAAGGACAACTCCGTGCGCAATACATCGATTGGGCCGTGAAGGGTATCGCCAACGCTGTGAACCCCGAGTCGCCCGACTACCTGAACTTCAACAATGGCCGTCAGCCTCTGGTGGATGCCGCCTTCTTGGCGCACGGTCTGCTCCGTGCCCCCACCCAACTCTGGGGCAACCTGGACGAGGTAACCAAAGAGCGCCTCGCCAAGGAACTCAAATCGTCGAGGGTAATCAAACCCTCGGAGACCAACTGGCTCTTCTTCTCGGCAATGGTGGAGGCTGCTCTCTATGAGTTCACCGGCGAATGGGAGTTTGAGCGTGTGAAATATGCCTTCGACCGCCACAAAGAGTGGTACAAGGGCGACGGTTGGTATGGCGACGGCAAGGACTTCCACCTCGACTACTACAACAGCTTCGTGATTCAGCCTATGATGGTACAGGTGCTCGACGTGATGGCCAAGCACAACATTGAGGGTGCCGACTTCCTGAAGGTGGAAAAACTCCGCTACGCCCGCTATGCAGAGCAACAGGAGAGACTCATCTCGCCCGAGGGCACCTTCCCCGCAGTGGGCCGCTCGTTGGCCTACAGGTTTGGTGCATTCCAGGCACTGTCGGATGTGTCGTTGCGCCACTGGCTGCCCGCAGCAGTGAACCCTGCACAGGTGCGCTGTGGTCTGACCGCCGTGATTGACCGAGTAATCAACGCCCCCGGCACCTTCACCGAAGATGGTTGGTTGCGTGTGGGCTTCTGTGGCTACCAGCCCTCCATTGGCGAGAGGTACATCTCCACCGGTAGTGTCTACCTCTGCTCGGCAGTCTTTGTTGCTCTGGGTCTGCCCGAGAGCGACCCCTTCTGGTCGGCTCCCGATGCCGATTGGACCGCCAAGAAGGTGTGGAGTGGTGTGGACATCCCCGTGGACAAGGCAATCAAAAAATAGTTTGTGCAGCACAATACTTATAAAATAAATATACATATCAACTAACACAAACACTATCATTAAAACTTTCAAACAATGAAAAACACTACTATTGGAAAAATCCTGCTTGTGGCCCTTGTGAGCCTTATGGCAGGTGTGACCAGTGTCAGTGCCCAGAGTCACAAGGTTACGGGTACCGTAACTGCTGACGATGGTTCGGCCATCATCGGCGCAAACGTGCTGGTGGTTGGTCAGACCCAGGGTACAACCACGGACGTGAAGGGTAACTACTCCATCACCGTGGCCGACAAGGCTTCGTTGGAGTTCTCCTACCTCGGTTATGAGACTCAGATTGTGGCTGTGGGCAAACGCAGCCGCATCGACATCACTCTCACCAGCGACTCGCAAGTACTTGAGGACTTGGTGGTTGTAGGTTATGGTGTGCAGCGCCGCAGCGATGTGGCAGGCTCGGTTGCTTCGATTAAGGCCGAGGATATGAACATCTACCCCGCCTCGAACATCTCGGAGATGTTGCGTGGTTTGTCGGCAGGTGTGCAGGTAACCACCTCCTCGGGTGCCCCCGGTAGTTCGTCGAGCATCCAGATTCGTGGTTCTCGCTCACTGACCGCCAGCAACTCGCCCCTCTACGTTATCGACGGTGTTCCCTCGAATGCCACCGAGTTCAATATGATTAACAACAACGACGTTGCCTCCATCGAGATTCTGAAGGATGCAGCCGCACAGGCCATCTATGGTGCTCGTGCAGCAAACGGCGTTGTGATGGTAACCACCAAACGTGGCCAGAGTGGCAAGACCGAGGTGAACTTCGAGTCCACCATCAGTGTGCAGAGCCTGTGGAGGAACTTCAAGTACTACGACCCCGAGTCGTGGGCAGAGTTGCGCCGCCACGCTATCGCCAACCAGATGGACATCGACGACCCCGACGCTATTGCAGCACTCGACCCCTCCTATGTGTTCGCAGACGACATTATGCAGAAGAACTGGGAAGAGGGCATTTGGACCGATTGGGAGAGCCTGATGATTAAACCCGCCGTGATGCAGAAGTACTCGCTCGGCATCCGTGGCGGCAATAAGAAACTCCGCTTCGCATCCAACTTTGGCTACACCAACCAGGACGGTATGATTGACGGCTCGGGCTACGAGCGTGGCAACCTCCGTGTGAATGCCGACTACGAGGCCTACAAGTGGTTGAGCATTGGTGTGAACACCTCGGTGAACAAGACTCTCCGTGATGCAGCCTACGGCTCGTTCAACCAATTTATGACCCGTTCGCCCTACGGTATTGCATTTGACGAGGAGGGCAACATCACCAAGTACACCAACTCGGCAGGCGAGGTGAACCCCCTGTACAATATGCAGCACACCAAGGAGCAGACCGCACAGGATATGTTCCGCGTGAATGCCTTCCTGGAGTTGCGTCCCTTCAAGGGCTTCAGCTACAAGTTCAACGCCACCCAATATGCACGCTTCGCAGAGGTTGGCTCCTACAACACCTCGCAGTACCTCGGTGGTGGCGGTGGTGGCAGCATCTCCAACAGCCGCGACTACAACTTTGTGATTGAGAACATTGTGAACTACAAGGTGCCCATCGCAAACAAAGACCACTCGCTCAACCTCACCGCAGTGCAGAGCTGGGACCGCGACTATATGACCAAACTCGAGGCACAGGCCAGCGATGTTCCCGTGGATTCGTTCTGGTGGAATATGATTGGCGATGGTGTTCCCACCAAGATTAACCGCTCGGTTAGCGAGAGTATCCTCGTTTCCTACCTGGCTCGTGCACAGTACAGCTACAAAGACCGCTACATTGTGAACGCCGCTGTTCGTTACGATGGTTCGAGCCGCTTTGGTGCCCAGAACAAGTGGGCCTTGTTCCCCTCGGTTGCAGGTGCTTGGCGCATCTCGGAGGAGCCCTTCCTGAAAGACTCGGAGGCTGTTTCGAACCTGAAACTCCGTTTGAGCTGGGGTTCGGTTGGTAACCAGAACGGTATTGGCAACTACACCACTCTGGGTGAGGCCGTGAGCTACGATATGGAGTTTGGCGACAACTACATCATCGGCTACCTGCCCGGCAACACCATCCCCAACACCCGTCTGCGTTGGGAGACAACCACTTCGACCAACTTCGGTTTGGACTTCGGTCTTTTCAACAACCGCATCCACGGTACCGTTGAGTACTACCTCACCCGCACCACCGACCTTCTCGTGAGCCGTCAGATTGAGAGCGTGCTTGGTTATACCTCTATGCTCGACAACCTCGGTGAGACCAAGACCAATGGTTTTGAGCTTTCGTTGGGTGCCGACCTTGTTCGCAGCAAGGACTTCAACTGGAGCGTAGGCGTAAACTTCTCGACCTTCCACAACGAGATTGTCCGCATCGACAACCGCAAGGATGAGAATGGCAACTACATCGACGATGTTGATAACAAGTGGTTCATCGGTCACCCCATCAGTGTCTACTACGACTACCTCGCAGAGGGCATTTGGCAGACCGACGACTTTGAGGGTAAGGATGCAAGTGGCAAGTGGATTATCAAACCCACCATCGACTCCGATGGCGATGGCGTAGCCGACCAAGCAGCAATTGTGCCCGATGTTGTTGTAGAGCCCGGCTCGGTTAAGGTTATCGACCACAACGGCGATGGCAAAATCGACAAAGACGACCGACAGATTATCGAGCGCGACCCCGACTTCATCGCATCGTTCAACACCTCACTCAAGTGGAAAGGCTTTGACTTCTATATGGATTGGTATGCAGTGTATGGCACGGTTAGGAAGAACGACTACCTCCACGGCTACAACCAGGGTGGTTCGTTGCAGGGCAAACTCAATGGTATTATGGTGGACTACTGGACTCCCACCAACCCCAGCAACGAGTTCCCCCGTCCCTACTACGACCAGAGTCAATCGCACCACGTTTCTTTGTGCTATCAGGATGCATCCTACGTGCGTCTGCGCACCCTGTCGCTGGGCTACACTCTGCCCAACGCAATGCTGAAGAAGCTCAACGTGAAGAACTTGCGCTTTGCGGTTACCGCAACCAACCTCTTCACCCTGACCGACTACCTGTCGTACAGCCCCGAAACCAGCGCAGGCAGCTATCCCGAGCCTCGCCAGTGGGCAGTTAGTGTAAACCTCAACTTCTAATCCCCTTGATGAATATAGTAAAGACTATGAAAAAGATTTTAACATATAGCATTGCGATGTTGGCGTTGGCACTGGGCGCAAGTTCGTGTACCACCGACGACCTGATGGTTGAGTCGCAGACCAGCATCACTTCCCAGTTTGTCTACTCCACCCCCGAGGGTTTGAGCCGCGCAGTTGTGGGCCTCTATCCCAAGGACCGCTCTATGGCCACCAATGAGGCCCCCAATTATTGCGTTCTGATGATGGACTACTGCACCGACCTGATGGTCTTCCGTGGTGGTACCGCTGCCGGTATGGCTCGTTTGGACACGCCCAAGGCAGACACCGGAACATTTGAAGAGCTCTGGAACCAATGGTATCAGATTATCGGTAAGGCCAACGAGATTATCTACCACGCCGAGCAACTCGACCCCACTATGGAGAACGACCTCGTACGCCAGGCATACGGAGAGGCAAAGTGCTTCCGCGCAAGGGCCTATTTTATGCTCTACCAGCGTTTCGAGAGGCTCTACCTGAACACCAAGCCCACCACCGTGGACAATATGGAGGGTCGTGTCTATCGTCCTTCGAGCAAGGCAGAGATTTTTGCCCAAATCAAACTCGACCTCGAGGATGCCATCGAGTATCTCGATTGGACCGCACCCAACAACGACCACGGTCGTTTGACCAAGGCTGTTGCCCACCACATCCGTGCGCAGGTTGCAATGTGGGAGGAGGATTGGCAGGCTGCAATCGACAACTGCGAGGCCATCTTCGAGTGCCCCAACTATGGTATGATGCCCACTATGGCCGATGTGTTCAACGGCCCCAACCTCCGCAACAAAGAGGTTCTCTATGCATTCCAATTCTCCGACCAATTGGGTGGAGGTTGCACCATCTCGGATGGCGTTGCAAATGGCCACAGGTTGAGCCTTATTACCACCCCTGCGTATAGCAAGATTGGCGGTATGATGGACACCATTGAGAATGGTGGTTATGGCTGGGGACGTGTCTATCCCAACGTCTACCTCTTTAGCCTCTACGACCAAGCAAAGGACAATCGCTACTCCACGATGTTCAAGTTCAAATACTACTACAACGACCCCGATAATCTGCCCGCAGGCAAGAACATTGGCGATGAGGTTAAGGTCGATAACTCCAACAGGGCCAACTACCTCACAGCACTTCACCCCCACTCGCTCAAGTTCTTCGATGCTTGGACCATCACCGATGTTACCAATCGCACCTCGTTCAAGGATGCTATCGTCTATCGCTTGGCAGAGACCTACCTGATGGCTGCCGAGGCATATTTCCACAAAGATGGTGGCGCAAGCGCAAAGGCTCTGGAGTACTACAACGAGACCTATGAGCGTGCAATGGGCGAGAAGTTCACCGGAACTTTGACCCTGCAGGACCTCTTGGACGAGTATGCTCGTGAGTGCCACTTCGAGGGCGTAAGGTGGCCCTTGCTGAAGCGTCTTGGTCTGTTGGCCGACGCCGTGAAGGCGCACGCCGGCGACACCACCGCCGATGACCCCAACCTGCCCAGCAACTACATCCACGCTCGTACCAACTGGAGCGATAAGTATTGGAGGTGGCCCATCCCGCAGTCGTTCCTCGACGTGGTTGGTGCCGAATATGGTCAGAACCCCGGCTGGTAGCAAGATTGCCGCCCGGCTACTCTAAATTGTTGAAACACACATTTTTTGTTTCGCATAACACATACTTGAAAAAAAGGTAAAGGTTATTTTGGTTAATTCGTGGTTGCCTACTTTCGGTGCGGTCCTTCGGGGCCGCACCGGAGAGGCAAAAACAGACACAAACACACAAGAGAGAGAGAACAAAGACTCACAACCACAACACTATGATGATGAATTGGACTAAACGTATAGGATTGGCTCTCGCCGGCTTGGTGTGCTCGCTGGCGGCAGGAGCGCAGGTTACTATCACCAATTTGGTGCCCTTCCTGACCGACACGCAGGTGCGTATGGAGTTGCACATTGTGGCCCCCGAAGGCTTTTCGGGCACTGCCCACGCAACCATTCGTGCGTGTGAGGACGGAGCGGAAATACACAATGCACCCCTCGGCAAGGTCAGCCTCGCCGCAAGCCCCGAAGTGCAGGTCGTTGAGTTCACCATCAACAACATCAAAGCAAACCTCTGGACCCCCGCAACCCCGCACCTCTACAACCTTGAGGTGGCCTGCGGAACAGAGAATATCACAAAACGCATCGGCTTCCGCTCGTTTGAAATGCGCGATGGCCGCTTCTACCTCAACGGAAAACCCATCTTCCTGCGTGGTAATGCCATCAACCCTCCCAACAGGGGTATCCCCGCAGATTTGGAGGTCAGCAAGGAGTTCGCACGCGACTATGTGCGTTTCCTCAAAGGTATGAACATCAACATCATACGCATCCCCACCAACCAGAATTGGCTGGACGTGTGCGACGAGGAGGGTATGATGATTTTTGGAGGTAGGTATGGTCGCCCCCGAGTTACCGACAGCGAGAACAACCCTCCCACCAACCTGGAAAATATCGACAAATATGTCAAATATTATATTGAAGACGAGTTCACTCCCCTCACTTGGCACCCCTCGGTGGTCATCTATGTGATGAGCAACGAGATGCCCTACAAAGGAACGCTCGGCAAACGCTGGGACGCCTTCCTCAAGGCTTGCTACGAGGAGCTCATTGAGTGGGACCACACCCGCCCCTACATTGGTAATGCCGGCTATGGTATGGGCCGCAACGCCGACATCTTCGACGTACACCGCTACTGGGGCTGGTACTACAACTCGTTCCTCACCTATATGAACTTGCGCAACACCTCCCTGTGGCAAAACGAGGGCAAGGTGCAGGCCATAACTTTCACCGAGTGTGTGGGTAACTACACCGGCATCGACGGTGCCTACAACCTCTGCTCACGCACCAAACAGCCCGGCTCGCAGAAGTGTTGGACCGGCCATATCGCCGCCGAGGACCAAGGTGCAGCCGCCCTTGAGTATCAGGCTATGGTGCTGAAAAACGCCACCGAGATGTTCCGCCGCTTCCGCCCCCAGAACCCCTATCTGGCAGGCGTGATGCCCTTCACAATCATCTTCCACAACTGGGATTCGGTGAAGAGTTTTGCCGAGATGAAACCCAAGCCTGTAGCCTACCAATATGGCGTAAGTTACCAGCCCCTGCTCATCAGTTGGGAGAATTGGAACCACAATGTCTATGCAGGTAGCAAGGTGGGCGTGGTTGCCCACGTGGTCAATGACGATGACCTGATGCGTGACCTGGAGGGCGCACAGGTTGTGTGGAGGCTGGAGAATATGCGCAAAATTGCCGTGGCAGAGGGCACCATCGACCTGCCCACTGTGGAATACTACGGCACTTGGTCGGCCCCATTGGAGATTGCTCTGCCCGAGTGGGTGCCCACGGGCAACTACCGCTTGGTTGGCGAGATTGTGTGGAACGGCAAGATTGTCTCGACCAACACCTCCGACCTCTATGTGGCCGGCAAGGAGTGGAAAACCCAAAACGTGCCTACCGGCAAGGTGGCCCTCTACGACACCACGGGCACTACCGCTGCCGCATTTGACAAAAACTCTATCGCCTACACCCTCACCACCTCGGTGCCCAAAGCACGCAAGGGTGCAACCCTTGTGATTGGCGAGGAGTCGTGGGGTGAGGCTTTGGCTGCCCAAAAGCAGGCTCTGTGCGACTTTGTGAACAAGGGTGGACGTGTGTTGGTAATGCGCCAAAAGGCCGACTTCGACACCTCTTGGCTCCCCTCCACCGTGGAGATGCTTGACGAGAGCAACAACTCCCACGAGTACCTCTCGCCCGAATATACCTACTGCGATGGTATGAACATCAACATCGAGCGCAAGGAGCACCCCGTGTTTGAGGGCGTGGATATGGAGCAACTGAAGTTGTGGAGCGACTACACGGGCTACAACGAAACTATGGAGGGCTTCCCCGCCATTTACCCCGTAACCAACGGCTTCTCGGTGCGCAAGGCCGATATGGGCCGCACCGCCGTGCTGGCCAACTACAGCCGCAACCTCTCGGGCACTGCCCTGTGTGAGATGTTCAGCGGCAAGGGCTCGGTGGTGATGTGTGGCTTCGACCTCGCAGGCAGGAGTGGTGTGGACCCCGTGGCCGACCTGCTGCTGCGCAACGTGGTGGGCTATGTGGCCGGTGGCAAGAGTGAGGATGCCTGCCTACTGGTGGATGAGCCCATTTGGTGGGGCGACTTCTCCTCGGAGAGGGGCATCGTTACGGGTGCCAACAACGGCCTTGTGCTCAACACCTTCCCCATCGTACCCACCGACCAAAAGGAGAAGTGGCCATTGATGGTGGACAGCAGAGGCTACAACTATGTGGGCTCCTATGGTGGCTGGAACACCCGTCCGGGCATTCAATATGTGGGCAATGGCCGTAGGCCCTTTGCGCCCTACAACTACACCCTCGGTGGTAGCGACCAGGTGAAACCCGCCGACGAGGCACAGGGTAGTGGCTACTTTGCCGCACGTGTGCCCGAGGACAAAACCACAATGGCAACCCTGCTGGCCAACCCCTCCGAGGAGAGCATTGAGGTGAGCATCTGCATCAATGGTGGCGAGAAGGCGACCTACACCCTCTCCGCCGGCCAGCAGAGGCTTGTGGAGATGCCCCTGCCAATGGAGCGCAAAGTGAGGGTTGATTTTGAGGGTAGCCGCAAGTGCGTGATTTTGATGACCGAATTCAAGTAGACTAACAATAACCCAAGCGGACACCGCTGTCCGCCGAAATGAGCAAAGGATATGAGAAACCTGCGATACATACTGTTGGGCATAGCGTGCAGTGTGGCCACTCTGGCTGCCGAGGCACAAACAAACCTCTTCTGTGGAGCCTCGGTGGAGGCCTCTTCGACCAACCCTCGCACCGAGGTGCAGATGGCTGTGGACGGCAAGTTCACCCGCCGCACCACTTGGGAGTCGGCACCCACCTCGCGCCCGCCCCACATCCTGGAGGTAACCCTGCCCCGCTACTGCGACATCGACTCGATTGTGATTTACACGGGTATTCCCGAGAAGGAGAAAAAGCAGGCCGAGAGGGGGCAGCACGATGGTTTTTGGTGTGTGAAGAACTTCATCCTTCAGTATTGGGACGATGCCAACTGGACCGACATTGAGGGTACGCTCACCACAGAAAACCGCCTCGACAGAGTGTCGTTCACATTCAAGACCCCCATCACCTCCTTCAAATTCCGCATCCACAGCACCGATGGCGAGCCCATCCGCATTATGGAGTTTGAGGGTTGGGGCCGAGTGAACAAGCAGATGGCCAAGCCCGCACCCGTGAACACCCCCTCGTTGCAACAAGAGGGCGATGGGGCTGGCAGGCACGCCACCATCAAGGCCACCGTCTACCCCGAGCAGGTGGGCCACACGATGCAGTATGTGGGCTACAATCAGGGCTACCTTGTGCCCGGAGGAAACGCACCCGCTTGGTTGGAGTATGCCGACGTGAACGCTGTGCGCCTGTGGGCCGACGGCGAGACCTACATCAACGAGAAGTGGATTGACACCACCAGCAAGGTGGCCTCGGCCGAGGAGTTTGAGCGACTGAAAGCCGACCTGCTGGCCGACCCCGAAAGCGAAAAGTATCTCAAGTGGAGCCAGATTGAGCAGAAGGCCGAAACACTTGTCAATTCCACCAACACAATGGTCTTTGGCTACGCCCTCGACCAACTCAAGAGCATTGGTGCCGACGTGCTCATCCAGAGCGGCTTTGGCAAGAAGCGCTACGACTCCTCGTGGCAAAACAAGTGGACCATCTGGCAGCAGTTCTATGGGCTGGCCTTCTATGCCGCACGCAGGGGCGATGTGTCGATGTTTGCGATGAAAAACGAGCCCAACCACCGCCACTCGGGCCCTATGCCCCTCGACCTCTATGTGGAGTTGATGAAGGTGGCTTCCGATGCGGTACACTGCGCTGTAGCCGATGTGAACAGGCTCTATGGTAAGAGTCTTGATTGCCGCTTTGTGGGCCCCGTGACGGCGGGCACCAACACCAACTGGTGGGCCGCAGTGGCAGCCTCCGAGGGCACCGACTACCTGGGCCGACCGATGACCACCAGGGAGAACGTGCAACTCTTCTCCACCCACTCCTACAACATCCCCGCCGTGGGCTACAAAGGCAAGGTGGAGAGTATCGACAAGATTCTCAAGGCCAACCATCCGGAGGGTAAGACCAAGCCCGTGATTTTCACCGAGATTGGTCGCTGGATGAACGCCTACCTGATTGATAAGTACGAAACGATGGACTCGCCCTCGCTCTTTGTGGAGTGGGCGGGCACCTACACCCAGAATATGCTCGGAGGGGGCTATGGTATGTGGGCCTTCAAGTTTGCCAACACCGCCAGCAGCACCTATCCGCAGGGTATCAAATCGGGCCATCACTACACCTGGAAGGGCCTTCGCTATGCCGAGGATGCGATGGATAACATCGCTTTGGGATGCCCCGTGGAGGTGTGTGGCACCGACCAACTCTTCTCGGCCGAGGCTCTGACCGATGGCGACAAGAGCGATTCCTCGGTGTGGGCATTCACTGCCGATGGGCCCAAGAGCATAACCATTGACCTCGGAGGCGAGAGGGAGATTGGTGCCCTTACCATCTACTCGGGCTCCTCCTATGGAGTCTTTACCGCCCCCGACCGTGTGCGTAAGTTCAAGACCGAGGTGTTGTGCGACGGAGTGTGGACCACCGTGAAGGAGGCCACCCAGGAGAACAACCGCTATGGTCGCTGCGGAATCTTGTTGCGCAAGGTGGTCAAGGGCGAAAAGGTGCGCCTGACCTTTGCCGACCAGGGCCGTGCCCTTGTGAGGGAGGTGAAAGTCTTTGCTCCCAACGAGGAGGCCATTGAGAAGGGATGCTTCGACGTTGCCGGCACCCAGCGCACCGCACAAACCGTAAGGCTCTTTGCCAAGGGCTTCAAGCAGCAGAGGCCTCTGTTGCGCACCGACCTCTCCGTGAGGAGCGACGACCTCGACGTGTGCACCTCGCAGGATGAGCAGGGCAACACCTATGTGTGGATAGTTCAGCGTGGGGTTCACACCTCCCGTTTGGAGCTTGATATGAGAAGATTGGGCGTTGAGCCCAACACTCCTCTGCTGTGTGAGGAGGTGAGCCACGAACACTATGGCGATGGTCGCATCCTTGCCACCGACCGCTATGGAGTGCTCAATATGACCATTCCCGCCCAGAGCGTAACCTTGTTGAGCCTGCACGCTCCGAAGGCCGAGATGCAGACCATCCGAGCCACCCGCACCACCACCCTCTCGTTGGGCGAGGCCACGATGGGCCCCAAAGGCTACACCACCGTGGAGATGAATGCCGCAGGCGCAGACCACAATGCCGTTACGGCCATCGACTTTGACCTCACGGACGTGGACACCGCTTCGGCTGGCCGCATTGTGGTTGGCGTGAGTGGCAAGAGTAACGACGAAGCCCCCTATCGTCTGCACGCCTACGTGGTGGAGAGCAAGGCCGGCAGTGTGCGCAAGTGGAGCAACGTGGAGCAACTCCACCCCACCCAGAGCCGCATCGTAGGTGGCAACTATAAGGTTGCGGGCGAGATTTCGTTCCGTGGCGAGGAGAGTTACTATTGGCTCGATCTCACCAAAGCCCTCAAACGCCTCGGTGTAGACCACTGCACCCTGCTGCTCGTGAGGGAGTTGCGTGAGCCCGGCGACGACCTCGACAAGGGCCGCAGTGCCTTCATTGCAGGCCACAAGTCGCCCACGGCACCCGTGCTCAAAGTGTGGTAGGCCTACACGAAAGACGAGATAGAGAGAGAAAGCACATACGATATATACAAATATAGGTACAAACAACAGAGATGAAACAATTTGGTTTTGCGATTTTGGCAGCGTTACTGCTGTGCGGTTGCGGTGGCGACCTTGTGAACAACAATCCCACAACCTACTGCAACCCCATTGACTTGGACTATGGGTGGGGCACCTTCAAGCCCAAAGACCCCGACGCACGCACATCGGCCGACCCCGTGATGGTCTACTTCAAGGACAAATACTACCTCTTTGCCACCCACGACATTGGTGGCTACAGGGTGTCGGACGACCTGATGAATTGGAAAAACGTCTTTTTCAACAAGGAGGTCGAGGAGGCTGCTCTTAACAATGGAAGTTATACAGCCCCCGCCGTGGCTGCCGATGAGAACTATATGTACTTCATCAAACTCAACCGCGACCGCAAGCAAAAAACCGTGAAGATTGTGCGCTCGGCCGAGCCCGACAAGGGCTTGTGGGAGGTGTGTGGCGAGATTCCCCGCTGCTCCGACCCCTCGCTGTTTATTGATGGTGGGCGCTACTTTGTGTTCCACGGCCTGGGCACCGACCAGTCTATCAAGTGCTTTGAGTTGGACCCCGCAACGATGACTATGATTGAGGGCTCGGAGCGACTGCTGATGGACTACATCACCGATGTGAACGACTGCGAGGCCGGCTACCACTTTGGCCGCCGTGAGGTGTGGGACGAGATTGAGGCTCCCGAGTGGAGGGGTAAGTTCAAATGGCTCCCCTGCCCCGAGGGCTCGTGGATTGTCAAGAGAGGCGACACCTACTACCTGCAATTTGCCACCCCCGGCACCTTGTCGGTGTGGTACTGCGACGTGGTGATGACCAGCAAGCAGCCCAACGAGGGTTTCCGTGTGGAGCCCTACAACCCCGTGTCGCTCAAAGTGGGCGGCTTCATCGGTAGTGCGGGCCACAGCTGCACCTTCAAGGACAGGAACGACAACTGGTGGGAGATTTCCACAATGTGGGTGGGCAACCACAACCCCTTTGAGCGCAGGCTCGGACTCTTCCCCGTGCACTTCGACGAGCAGGGCCGTATGAGCGTTAAGACCACCCTCGGCGACCTGCCTATGGTGATGCACCAAGAGAACTTCGATGCCTCGAAGGGTAACAGCGCAGGCTGGTGGTTGCTCTCGAAGGATAAGGTTTGCACCGCATCGTCTACATTGGAGGGCTTCCCCGTGGAGAACGCTTCGGACGAGAATGTGCGCACCTGGTGGTCGGCTGCCAGCGGCGACAAGGGTGAGTGGCTGACAATGGACCTCGGTGCTGCAAAGACCATCCGTGCCATCCAGCTCAACTTTGCCGAGCAGGATTGGGATATGGCTCTGGCCAAAGGTGGCGAGGACTACACCGCCTACAAACTCTACTGGTCGCTCGATGGCGAGAAGTGGAGCCTTGTGGCCGACCGCAGCAAGAATAAGACCTCCAATGCCCACGACTACCTCGAACTCAAAGAGCCCCTCACGGCTCGTTACCTGAAGGTGGTGAACTACCACGCAACTTCGGGTGGCAAGTTTGGTGTGCGTGATTTGAGGGTGTTTGGCCACGGCGGTGGCGAGGCTCCCGCACAGGTGCAGGGCATTGAGGCCACAAGGTGCCGCAAGGACGAGAGGTTTGGCGACGTGAAGTGGGAGCCCGTGGAGGGTGCCGAGGGCTACCTCGTGCGCTTTGGCATTGCGCCAGACTACCTCAACCAGACCATTCAAGTGAACGATGGCAAGAAGTGCTCGCTTGCGCTGCACATCCTCACCAAGGGTGTGGACTACTACTACACCGTTGATGCCTACAACGAAAATGGCCTCACGGAGGGTGCCGTTGTGAAGGAGAAATAGAGCGAAGATGACAAAACACAATAAACACAATTCAATAATTAACCTAACAAAACAAAAAGACCTATGAAAAAGATTTTCTATTTGGCAAGCATCGCCGTTGCAGCGTTGGTAATGGGATGTACATCAGGTGAGGAGGGTGGCGAAATCCAGCAGGAGGAGTACACCCCCGCAACCGTGAGCGTTGAGCCTTCGGCTCTGAATGTGGCCAAGACCAAGGGTGCAACTGCCACCGCTACCGTAACCTCCGACAGCGAGGTGTTGAGTGCCGAGGTGGACTACTCGGCCGCTTCGTGGTTGAGCGCAAAGTTGGAGGGCACCACCCTGACCGTTACCACCACCGCTGCCAACACACAGCCTGCTGCTCGCGTGGGTGTTGTACACATTAGTGCCGGCGAGGGTATCAACACCACCACCATTGATGTGACAGTTACCCAGGCTCTGGAGGATGAGATTGCTCCCACCCTTGCCCTCGGTGCAAAAGAGGCCAAGTTGGGTGGCGCCGAGGCTGCTTTGGCAATCATCTCCTACGAGAGCAATATGACCGACGTTACCGTTGCTGTTGCCGAGGATGGCAAGGCTTGGTTGAAGGCAGAGAAGGACGACAAGAACATCACCCTTACTGCTCTGTCGGCTAACGAAAGTGACGCCGAGCGTAGCACCACCGTTACCGTAACTGCCAAGAACACCAAGGGTACTGCCATTAGCGAAACCATCGCTGTAACCCAAGATAAGAAGGCAGCCGAAGGCACCATTGCTATTGGCGCAACCGTTGAGGGTGGCGTACTATTCTGGATTTCGGAGGATGGCAAGAAGGGTAAAGTGCTCTATCCCTATGGTGAGAAGAAACCTTGGAGTCCTAAGGTTATCAATGGTGCTTCTGCCGATGTGGCCGAAGCCATTGACCCCGAAGATGGTACAGTTAACGTGGCTGCAATGAAGGCCTTTGCAACTGCCAACAGCGTTGACTTTGCTGCCACCTTCCCCGCTGCTGCCTACTGCGACAACATTGCAGGTGGCGGTTGGTACCTGCCTGCACGCAAGGAGCTTGTTGCTCTGTTTGAGGCATACAATGGCACCAAAGCAGAAGAGGCAACAGAGGATAATCACGAGAATATTACTGCTGCTGAGTTGGCTGCACGAACTGCATTCGAGGGCTACATCTTGGCCTGCGCTGCCGATGGTACCATTCTTGATCCCAAGAAAGGAACTGGCGATAGCGCATTCTCGAGCACACAGGCAAGTGCCACTAATGCTTGGGTTATTCGTTGGGGTAAATATATGGAGACCAAAGACAACACCGGCAAGCACAGCAATTCGCGCTATGCACGTTGTATCAAGGTTGTGAACTTGTAGTTTGACCGACAAGAGAAAGATGAGAGCGACAATGAAACGATTCCTATCGCTTATTGTAGCCACTATGGTGGTTTTGGGAGGCTGCGCCAATCAGAAGATGGAGCCTCCCAAGCCCCATAAACCCACGCCCAACCCCTCCGAGCAGTTACCCGAGCAGGGCGAGGATGAGTACGACGTGTTCCTGCTCATCGGCCAGAGCAATATGGCAGGTCGTGGCACAATGCTGCCCGAGGACCTTGCCGGCCCCATCGAGGGGGTCTACCTGCTCGACACCGAGGGCAAGGTGGTGCCTGCAACCAACCCGCTGAACCAATACTCCACCATCCGCAAGGAGATGAAACACCAGCAAATCAACCCCGGTGTGGGCTTCTCCAAGAAGGTCCACGCCGCCACAGGGCGCAAGATACTCCTGGTGGTGAACGCACGTGGAGGCTCCAACATCAACGAGTGGGCCAAGGGCAAGACAACCACTTTCGACTACACCGATGCTTTGGGCACCAAGTCGAGCGTGAGTTTGTCGTTCTACGACGAGGCCATAAGGCGCACCAAGCAGGCCACTGCCCACGGCACCCTGCGTGGCATCTTGTGGCACCAGGGCGAGTCGAACAGCAGCAACCCCACGGGCTATATGGACAAACTGAAAGCCCTCGTGTCGGGCTTGCGCGCGGAGTTGGGCAACGTGCCCTTTGTCGCGGGCGAAATTGCGCCGTGGCACACCAATAGGGAGAAGTTCAACCCCATCATCAGGACCATAGCCACGGAGATACCCAACTCCGATTGGGTGTCGAGTGAGGGGTGCGATATGCTCAAGGACGAGAGCGACCCCCACTTTGGTCGCAATGGCCAACTGCTGCTGGGCGAGCGCTATGCCGAGAAGATTCTGCGAATGGTCTACGGCAAGTGAGAGGAATTCAAAATGCAAAATGCAAAATTCAAAATTGACAAACCCCTCCGCCTACGGCACCTCCCCTAACTTAGGGGAGGAGCGGCCACAGGCCGTTTTGTGTAGTGGCAAGGTCGGCACGCTTTCCAACCTTGTGATGCCTTCCAACCACTGCTCCCCTAAGTTAGGGGAGCTGGCGCAAAGCGACTGAGGGGTCTGTGAAGGCAAGCGAGGGCAGAAATGAATTAAAAATTCAAAATTGATGGCAGAGAGGGAAGTTAGGGAGGTTAGAGAGGTTAGGGACAGAAAGAGCCTCCAAACTCCTTACACTCCTTAAATTCCCTAAACTCCCTAAACTCCTAAAGCCCCGGGTATTAAAAAAGATACCCAAGGGCAAGAAACAACAGAAAACCAAACAAAAACCAACAACCAAACAAAAACCAAACAAACCGTATGAAAATGCCTTATTTGCCTCCCTGCGTGGAGGAACAACCCATTGCCATTGAGCAGGGTATCGCCATTTCGAATGGCTTCGAACTGACTATTTCCGACTTTAGCGACGAAGAAACCGCTTGGTAGTGTGTATAAATGTTGAACGACAAAAAAAGAGAAAGACTATGAAAAAGATTTATACCTACCTTGCAATGTTTGTAGCCGCCGCAACAATGGTGGCTTGTGAGAACGCCCCCGAGGGCAACGTAACCCCCGATGCAACCGGCAAACCCATCGAAATCACCATTGGCGACTTGAGCCGTGTGATGCTTGGCGAAGATGGCAAAACCATCACTTGGAAAGAGGGCGATGTTCTCGGCCTTTTCCACGTAATCAATGGCGCAGTGTCGCCCACCGGTAACAACTCGACCTACACCGTTACCGAGGTGTCTGAAGATGGCAAGACTGCCAAAATCACTGGCGATGCAACTTGGAGCGGCACCGAGAGCGATGAACACGAGTTCTACATCTACTACTCCCGCAGGAACAACGCAGATGCAACCCCCACCGCTTTGCTGAAAACTCTCACATCGGCACAAAAATACAACACAAAACACTCCGCTTGGGAGAACTTCGGCAACTATATTTTTGCTTATGGCAAAGCCACAAGTTATACCTATGGCGGGAATGTTGTCTTTGATGCCATTAACCCCTACTTTGGAATGTTGCGTCTGAACATCACCAACAGCACCGGTGAGGACATCACCATTTCTGAGGTAAATCTCGCCAACGAGACCGAGTTTATGGTTGGTACCCACTCCATTGACCTGACAACTCCCAATGCTCCCATTGTGTACACTCAAAATCAGAAGAAATCTATTCCTTTGGAAATTACCAATGGTGAGGTAGCCGCAGGCGAGTCTATTGATGTTCGCTTCTTGGTAAGTGCAAAAGACTACTCGGCCGTTGATTTCTCCGTTGTCGTAACCAGCGACAAGGGTGCTCACCCCGCGGTTACGTTCAAAGGTGGTAACATCGGCTATGGTGCTCGCGCATCGAAGTCGATTACCATTGAGGCTGCTCCCACAAGCGCCTACAAGGTTGGCGATGTGTTCAATAACGAAGGCGTAATATTCTGGATATCGGCAGACAAGACTCAGGCGAAAATCGTAGCAGGTCCAAGCGCGAAGAAAGCGTATTGCACAGACAAAACTACCGTAACAAACACAACTTCCGCAAACAATGCAGAAAACCTCAATGACGGCACCAGGAATATGGCTCTTGTTGCAGCAGTGGATCCAGGTTACAGCAAACACCCTGCATTCAAATATTGCGCTGATATGGGCGAGGGTTGGTATTTGCCTGCCCGCAGAGAGGTTAAAGCGCTTATTGCTGGATATCACGGAGTAGCAACCTATGATGAAGTATCTGCTGATGGTGTAGACCCCGCAACACCAGACACCCCCTGTTATTACTTCAACAACCAACTCAAAAGCTTAGCTGGTGGTGTGGCTCTTGATTCCAAGTCGGGAGGTGGCGATAGCGTATTCACTTCTAATGAAAAAGATGCAGCAAATGCACATTATTTCAACGTAAACAAAAAGCAAACAAGTGATCCTTCTGGTGCAAAGACTAGTACTTCTCGCTATGCTCGTTGCATCAAGGTTGTTTCTTTGACCGAGTAGTGACAAACCTATTGGGCAGGTGGGTAGTAAAGATGTGTGTGGTCGCCCACTGCCAAAAACCAATAAAAACTCGAACCGAGGGCCTAAAAACCCTCGGTTTAACTTAAACCAAGTGCTCCTATGTCGTGATAATTCATTATCTTTGCATTAGCACTTTGTTTTTCCGAAACAACGCAAACAAACGCAAAACTACCATACTATGAAGCACTACACAAAACTACTCATCGCGCTCTGTGCCGTGCTCACACTCGCACACAGCGCAAGCGCAGCACGCATCGTGCGCACCATCGACTCCGGATGGAAGTTCGCACTCACAACCGACCACGCCGCAGCCGTAGACTACAACGACTCCGGCTGGGAAGCCATCCGACTCCCCCACTCGTGGAACGCACACGACTCCTTCGATGACACAGAGGGCTACACCCGCACCATCGGTTGGTACAGGCGCACGCTCCATCTGCCCGCCCTCGCCGACTCTCGTTACACCCTCCGCATCGGTGCCGCTAACCAATATGCCGAGGTCTACGTGAATGGCACACTCGCAGGCACCCACACGGGTGGTTATCTCGCCTTCAGCCACGACATCACACCCCTGCTCCACGCCGGCGACAACACAATCGCCATCAGGGTGGACAACTCACACAACCCCGACATCGGGCCCCTCTCGGCCGACTTCACCTTCTACGGCGGTATCTACCGTAGTGTGGAACTCATCGAAACACCCCAAACCAACATCTCGACCACCTATCACGCCACAAAGGGTATTCTTGTGCGCACCCCCGAGGTGAGTGCCGAGGAGGCCACCGTGGAGGTGGAGGTGCTGCTTTCGAGTGTGGCCAAGCAGAAGGCCGAAGTGGTGGTGGAAATCATTGGTGCCGATGGCAGTGTGGTTGCCTCCAAGAGTCAAAAGGTGCGCCTCGCAAAGGGTGTCATCAACCACTCCGAGCGCATAGCCCTCACACTCAAAGAGCCCAAACTCTGGGATGTGGAGGAGCCCAATCTCTACACCGCACGTGCATCGGTGGTAGTGGACAAGGAGGTCATCGACTGTGTGAGCGACCGCTTCGGCGTGCGATACTTCACCTTCTCCCCCAATGAGGGCCTCATCCTCAACGGCCGACACGTGAAGCTCATCGGCACAAACCGTCACCAAGACTATCCCGAACTCGCCAACGCCCTGCCCGATGCAAGGCACACAGCCGATGTGGAACTCCTCAAAGAGATGGGGGGCAACTCGCTCCGCGTGGCACACTATCCCCAGCACGAGCGCATTATGGAGGCCTGCGACAGGCTCGGCATTGTTACCTCGGTGGAAATCCCCCTTGTGAATGCCGTGACCATCTCCGAAGCCTTCACCCACAACACCCTCGTGATGACCGAGGAGATGCTCTATCAGAACTTCAACTCCCCCTCGGTGTTCATCTGGGCCTATATGAACGAGATTCAACTCCGACACCCCTCCACCGACAAAGAGTGGCTCAAAAACGAATATTTCCCCTATCTCACCGGGCTCGCAAAGCAGGTGGACGACCGTCTGCGCACGCTCGACCCCACCCGCTACACCCTGCTGCCTTGTCATCACGCACCCAAGCGTTACATTGAGAGTGGTATCGCCGCAGTGCCCCAAATGCTCGGTTGGAACATCTACTCCGGTTGGTACAGCGGTAAGTTCAAGGACTTCGAAAAGGCCCTTGACAATCTCCACGCACTCTTCCCCAATCAGATTCTCACCGTGAGCGAGTATGGCGCCGATGCCGACAGCAGGCTCCACAGTCAGGCCCCCGAAAGGTTCGACTACACCCTCGACTACTCCGAGCTCTACCACGAGCACTATCTGCCCGAAATACTCAAACGCAATTTTATCGCCTCGGGCAACGTGTGGAACCTCAACGACTTCGGCTCCGAGAGTCGTGGCGATGCCGTTCCACACACCAACCTCAAAGGCCTCAACACCTTCGACCGCAAGCACAAAGACGTCTTCTACTACTACAAGGCCGCCCTCACCAAAGAGCCCGTGGTGCACATCTGCAACCACGCTTGGGCTAATCGTGCAGGTGCCGAGACCGCAAAGGGCACCTCCACACAGCGCGTCAAGGTCTACACCAACCAACCCTCCGTGGAACTCCTACTCAATGGTCAGTCGCTCGGCACTCGCAAGGTGGAAAACTACCACGCCATCTTTGAGGTCCCCTTCGTCGATGGCGACAACGCCCTTGAGGCCCGCACCGCAGGCGGCAAGGATTTCTACGTCTGCAACTTCGACCTTGTGGAGCAGCGCAACCCCGAAGAACTCAACGTGTTGCTCGGTAGCAACCGCTACTTTGAGGAGCCCATCACCGGCGTAACGTGGATTCCGGAGCAGGCCTACACCATCGGTTCGTGGGGTTACATCGGAGGTGAGCAGGCGCGTCAGCGTTCACGCCACGGCTCGCAACCCGCCTCCGCAGCCGCCATCAACAGCACCGAGTGCGACCCGATGTATCAGACCCAGAGGAGTGGTATCGAGGCCTTCCGTGCCGACGTTGCCCCGGGTAACTACTCCGTCTACCTCCACTTCGCAGAGTTGGCCGGCAAGGTCAAGGCCTCGGTCTACAACCTCGGTAACGAGGCCATTGGCAGCGAGGGCGAAGAGAGGGTGTTTGACGTGTCAATCAATGGCGTGAAGGTGCTCACCGACTTCGACATCGCAGCCTGCGTGGGTGTCTACACTCCGCTGGTGGAGCGTTTCGAAGTGGATGTGAAGCAGGGCGAGAGCCTCATTGTGGAGTTCACTCCCAAGAAGGGCGCACCCGTGCTCAACGCCATATCCATTCGCAAGAATTTTTAGTAAACACCTGATATCATCACACAAAAGCCGCCCGCACTAATCGTTGCGGGCGGCTTTGTTGTGGCCAACAAGCCCGAAAACGGGGGGCTATTTCACAATGATGGTACCTATGAGGTCGCTCCCGAGGATTGAGTTCATCTCGTAGCGAAAGTTCTCCCTGTTGATGAAAATCTCGTGGCGCAGCACACTCGGCCCAACCTTCACGTAGAGCACCCCACGCACAAAATTGACCTGCGTGGCATCGGCAATCTGCTCGCCTGCAACTCGGCGCCACACGTCCGGAATGGAGCCCTCGGTAATCTTGCGCTCAATCTCGGGGTGTTCACTCTTGAAGTTGCTCCAAATCTCGCCGAACAACATTGGCTTACATCTTCTCATTGCAGGGGTGGGTTTTATACAATGTGGTTATGTTCTGAAAATAGGCAGTGTGTTTACTCTTGCTCGGCGGGGGTAATCTCGCCCTCGGCAACATCCCACAGGCGGAAGGGTAAGTTGTTGTTTTTCAACACCGAGATGAGCCTCTCGCGGTTGCAGTCGGTGATGAAAATCTGCCCAAAGTCGCCACCCGCCGTGAGTTCCATAAGGCGCGAAAGGCGTTGCTCGTCGAGTTTGTCGAAGAGGTCGTCGAGCAGCAGCAAGGGCTTCTCGCCAAGTCGCTCGGCCAGCAGGGTGTATTGGGCCAACTTGAGGGCCAAGAGAAACGATTTCTGCTGTCCCTGCGAGCCATACTTGCGCAGTGGGTAGCCGCCAATCTTCATCACCACATCGTCCCTGTGGACACCCACGTTGGTAAACCCACACACGAGGTCCTTCTGGCGTGCACCACGCAGCACCTCCACAAAAGGCCTATCGCACAGGTCGGAACGGTAGAGCAACTCCACGGGTTCGTGGTCGTCCGCAATGGTGGCATAGAACCTTTCCACCAGCGGAGCCAAGCGGCCCACCACCTCCTTGCGGGTGGCCGACACCTTCTCGCCCAGGTCCGCCAACCTCTCGTCCAACACGTCCAGCAGTTCGGGCACCATATATTCGCCCTGCTTGAGGAGGGTGTTGCGCTCGGCCAACACACGATTGTAGCGCATAGTGTTGTCGAGATAGGGGTGGTCAAGTTGGGAGATGAAGGCATTGAGCCAGCGGCGGCGTTCATCGGCCGAGTCGCTCACAAGGGCCCCATCGGCAGGCGACTCCATCACCACAGGCACCGCGCCAATGTGGTCCGCAAGGCGTTCATACTCCTTTCCGCAGAATTTGAGTGTTTTGCCCTTGCCTTTGCCAAAGGCACAAGTCACGGCCACCGCACGGTCGGTGTCGGTGGAGTAGTCGCCGGAGAGCATAAAAAACTCCTCGCCGTGCCTGACACTCTGCCCGTCGGTCATCGCAAGCGAACTCTTGCTCATCGAGAGGTAGTGGATGGCATCGACCACGTTGGTCTTGCCGGCTCCGTTGCTGCCCACGATGCAGTTGATACCCTCGCAGGGGACAACCTCACCCTCGGTGATGTTCTTAAAGTTGAGTATGGAAAGTTTTTTCAAACGCATTTTTTGCAGGTTTTGACCTCTCAAAGATACTAATTTTGCCCGAATAGAGAAAAAAATTTCGCTCCCACTACCGTTTTTCCACAAAAAGGTTTACTTTTGTGGTTCGAACCAAAGTGTGAACAAACGTAAAAACAATAAATTATGGCAACTAAAAAGAATCAGGAAATCACTCACGAGGAGGTTGTAACCGAGGCCGTGAGCAAAACCGAACAGTTTTTTCAGAAGAACGAGAAACTCATCACCTGGGTGCTCGTTGCAATCATTGTAATCATTGGCGGCTACTTCGCCAACAAATATCTCATCGCACAGCCCCGCGCTGAGAAGGCTTCGGCCGAGATGTTTGCAGCCGTTCAGCAGTTCAATGCTGAGCAGTGGCAGGTGGCTCTCGATGGCGATGGCAACAACGCCGGCTTCATTGAGGTTGTGGAGAACTATGCTACCACTCCCCAGGGCTCGCTCGCAGCACACTACGCAGGCGTGGCTTACCTCAAACTCGGCGACAAAGAGAACGCTCTCAAGTACCTCGGCAAGTACCGCAAGGCTTCGGGCGCACCCGCAGAGATTGTGAACGCACAGAACGCAGGTTTGCAGGGCGACATCTACGCCGATGGTGGCAACCTCAAGAAGGCTGCAGCCCTCTACCAGAAGGCAGTTAAGGCCAGCGACAACTCGCTCACCGCACCCGTCTACCTGAAGAAACTCGGTATGGTAGAGGAGCAGTTGGGCAACACCGCCGCTGCACTCGAGGCATACCAGCGCATCGCCGACGAGTACTACAACTCGTTGGAGGCTCGCGATATCGACACCTACATCGGTCGTCTGCAATAGGCTGACAAAGACGCAAAGGTGCGACGCACACCACAAAAGGGTTGGGTTTTCCAACCCTTTTTGTTATCTTTGTGGTTGATAGAGGAAACGCCTACCTTATATAATATAAATAACAAACACCACCCTGCTATGACAGCGATGAAATTTGGCTTTGTGATTGTGGAGGGCTGCGGCGAAGAGAGCCTTGCAGCCGAACAAACACTCCACCACCTCACCGAGGTGGAGGGCGAAATCGAGTGCCACCGAGTGCCCGGCACTGCCGAGACGGTGTTGGCGGCCAAGTGCTTTGCCGAACTGACGAGCGTGGATGCAGTGCTGGTGTTTCTGCCCACATCATCGACGGTGGAGCCTTCGGTGCTGACCGCCACCCTGGAGGGGCTCACGGATATTGTTCTCGACTGGAATATGCCCATCGTTACCACCATCTCCTACCCCGATGGGGCCTCGCTTGCACACGCTGCCGTAACAATGGTGGAGATGCAGATTGAGATGGAGCAGAAGGCCGAGGGCAAGATGGTTGATACCTCGGTTAATTAAAAAAAAAGGGGGGGAGCACCCCCAAGGGCGGACAAGGGCAATAGGGCCTGTTGGCTGACCGCAAAAGATTTTAGGGAGATTAGAGAATTTGGCAAACCCCTTCTCTAATCTCCCTAAATCTTTCTAACTACTCCCTACCAAGGGCTAAAACAACCCTTCGAGTTGTTTCATTCGCGAGTAGTCGGTGAGGTCCACTTTGATTGGCACAACGGCAATATAGTTGTGTTTGAGAGCCCACTCGTCGGTATCCTCCGCCTCGGGCTCGTGGTTGCAGAAACTACCCGTGAGCCAGAAGTAGTCGCGCCCGCGAGGGTCTTGGTGGCAGAAAAACTCCTCCTTCCAAAAACCTCTCGTTTGGCGACAAATGCGGTGCCCCAAAATCTCCTCGGGGCGAGCCACCGGCACGTTGATGTTCAGACACAGGGGCTCGGTGATGATGAGCCCCAGCATTGCGGGTATTAGTTTGCGTGCAAAGGCGATGGTGGCATCGAAGTCGGCATCGTGGCTGTGGTCGTCGAGCGAGAGTCCCACCGAGGGGGCCCCATAGAAACTCGCCTCAATGGCGGCACCCATAGTGCCCGAGTAGAGCACATTGATTGCCGCATTGCTACCGTGGTTGATGCCGCTGATGTTGAGCGAGGGCTCCAGCCCCAACTTGGGCAACAACCAATCGTAGGCCATCTTCACACAATCCACGGGGGTGCCGTTGCAGGAGTAGACCTTGATGTGCTCCTCGTCGCGGCGCAGGGTGAGGTAGAGTGGGTCATACATAGTGATGGCGTGTGCCTTGCCCGACTGTGTGTCGTCGGGGGCAATGGCAATCACGTCGCCAAACTCTGCTGCACACTCCACAATGGCGTTGAAACCCTTGGCACGATAGCCGTCGTCGTTGCTGATGAATATTACCGGTCGCTTCATTCTGTATTTCTATCTTTTTGTCGTTTTCGTGTTTTTCTCCGAATTGTTCCACAAAGATAGGCCTCGATTTTCAAAAATCAAAACAGCGAGGGTGCTGCGGAGCCACACTGCCTTCGTGGCAGATACAATAAAATAGGTTTAGTTTATATGTGTGAAGAGGGCCTTCGGCAGCTGATTGCCGAAGGCCCTCTGTTTTTGTTTTGCCCCCTACACCCAAGCGAGGAGGTGGGGCGGACTATTTGTGCATCTCCACCGAGCGGAGGGTTGTCGGCCCTACTCCGAGTCGGCCACAGCCGAGGTGTTGTAGGGTTTGAGGATACCCCTCTTCGACTCGCGGATGAAATTAACCACTTGGTCGCGAATCTCGCTCTCGGGGAACTGCGCCATCACAATCTCGCAAGCAGTCGAGTAGGAGTGACCGTCCTGGAAGAGCACGCGGAAGATGTCCTGAATCTGCTTAATCTCCTCGTTGGAGAAACCCCTACGGCGGAGGCCAAGGAAGTTGGCACCAACGTAGGTGATGGGGCTGTGGGCAGCCTTAACATAGGGGGGAACATCTTTGTTCACATAGGTGTTGGCGGCAATCATTGCGTGGTCACCAATGCGGCTGAACTGGTGTGCGCCGGAGTGGCCACCAAAGACCACATAGTTACCGAGCACCACCTCGCCTGCCAGCGACACGTTGTTCACAATCACGCAGTTGTTGCCAATCACGCAGTCGTGTGCGATGTGTGCATAGGCCATCACGAGGTTGTTGTTGCCAATCACGGTCTTACCCTTTGCATCGGTACCGCGGTTTACGGTGCAGCACTCGCGGAACATATTGTTGTCGCCAATCTCACAAGTGGTGTACTCACCGTGGAATTTCAAATCCTGAGGTACGCCACCGATAACAGCACCGCTGTGCACCTTGCAGTTCTTACCCATACGGGTACCTGCCATCACATTTGCGTGGGGACCAATCCAGCAGCCATCGCCGATTACCACATCGTCGTCGATGTAGGCGAAGGGCTCAACGATTACATTCTCTCCCAACTTGGCGGTTGGGGCCACGTATGCCAAATTACTTACCATAATCTCTTCTATTTTTTCTTTAATAACGTTATTTTCAAACATTTATTGCCCCTGCTGCGAGGCCATCAGTTTGGCCAGGCGGGCAGCCATCTGGGTGTTGGCCAGGTGTCCGGGGCGGAGGGCCGTAACCTTACCCTTGATGCGCACGCCGAGCAGCGCGAGGTCGCCCAGTATGTCGAGCAACTTGTGGCGTGCAATCTCGTTGGGGAAGCGGAGTTCGAGGTGGTTGAGGTAGCCATTCTCAACCTCGATGTTCTCCTTCTTGAACACCTTGCAAATGTGCCTCTTCGACCTCTCGGAGATGGGTTTCTCCACCACCACGATGGCGCTCTCCACACTGCCGCCCTTAATCAGACCGAGGCGCAGCAGGAGTTCAATCTCGTGGAGGAAGACAAAGGTGCGGCAGGGGGCTATCTCGGCGGCAAAGTCCACACTCTTGTCGTAGTGTGCAAACTGCCTGCCAACCACCTGCGAACTGTAGTCGGCGGTGAGGTCCACGGAGTACTCCTCGGCGGGCTCCACCACAATCTCCACACCCCTCTTCTCAATCGCAAAGGTTACCTTCTCGGGCACCTCAAAGTATCGCCTCTCGGCCTCGAGTTCCACTATGCCAACCCTCGCAATTTCGGCCACATAGGCCTTTGCGGAGCCATCCATAATGGGCACCTCGGGGGCGTCAATCTCCACCACAGCATTGTCCACACCCATAGTCCACAGCGAAGCCATAAGGTGCTCGATGGTCGAAACCTTTGCTTTGCCCTGCTTGATGGTGGTACCTCTGGCGGTGTCGGTAACGAACTGTGCCAAGGCGGGGACTTCGGGTTGCCCCTTTATATCTACGCGCCTGAAAACTATGCCCCTATCGGCCTCGGCAGGCAAGACCTCCATCGTAACGATGGCACCTGTGTGCAAGCCCTTGCCACTGAACCTAATCGGAGCACCTATTGTGGTTTGTTTACAAGACATCTCTCTCTTTCTCTCTTCTACTCTCTTTCTGCTACTGACCTATTAGGTCAAAAATTAGTCCACAAAGGTACACATTTTTTCAAATAAAGCAGTATCTTTGCTTGTTTTCTTCCTCAAAACGCTTTTTTCAGCAAAAATGTCGGACAACGAAAAGAAAATCAGGCGCCCACGGCTCGACCTCCCCTTCCGAAAAAGGAGGTTCGACCCCATCATCTGGGTCTACGACCACAGGGTGGCCATCGTCAGCACGGTGGTTGCCTATGTGCTCTTTGGCATTGCCTTCGTTGCGGCCGACATTGTGGTCAGCCGAGAGAGTGGCGAGGGAGAGATTATGATTGACCTCACCGACTTGGAGAAGTTGCAGGAGGAACTCGAAAGGGCACAGGAACTCAACCGACTGCTCAACGAGCAGTATGAGGAGAGCGAGGCCACAAACCAAATCTCCAACGAAAACGCCCTCGATGAGAGCCTTGAGGACCATCGCACCGATGCTTCCAAACTCTATGGCGAGGCCGAGCGAGTGCAGGAACGAGTGCGCCAAAATGCCAAGGCCTATGCCGCAGGACTTGAGGCCGAGCAAAAACTCCTCAACCGACACTACGAGGGCGAGGGCGAGATTGAGAACAAGAAGGTGAAGGGCAAAGTAACCGTCTCCTACTCGCTCAACAACCCCGTGCGCCACGCCTTGAGGATGCCCGTACCGGCCTATATGTGTCAGGGCGGAGGCGAGGTGGTGGTAAACATCGTGGTCAATCGCAACGGAGAGGTGCTTGAGGCCAAGATAGACGACTCGCTCTCGGAGCCAAACAGTTGCTTGCGCGAGGCTGCGCTCGCCAAGGCGGCAGACTCGTTCTTTAATGCCGACACCTCGGCACCGGCACGACAGCGGGGCACAATCACCTACCTGTTCATCTCGCAATAGGCGTTGGGGCAATCCGCACCCCCAGAAAAACCAACAACACACTCAACTTACTCGATTATGATACTAAGCACCGGAAACATTCTTTTGGTTGGTTCAATACTCCTCTTTGTGGGCATTGTGGCCGGCAAGGTCAGTGGCCGCTTCGGCACCCCGATGCTGCTTCTGTTCCTTGTGGTGGGTATGCTCTTCGGCACCGATGGTGTGGGTATTGAGTTCGACAGTTTTGAGGTTACGCAATTTGTGGGTATGGTTGCCCTGAGCGTCATCCTCTTTTCGGGTGGTATGGACACCTCGCTGGGCGACATTCGCCCCGTCATCAAGGAGGGTGTCATTCTGGCCACCCTCGGCGTGTTGCTCACGGCCCTGCTTACGGGCTGCTTCATCTACCTTGTGGGCGGATGGTTTGGCCTCAATGTTCCTTTCCCCGTGGCCCTGCTCATTGCGGCGGTGATGTCCTCAACCGACTCGGCCTCTGTGTTTGCCATCCTGCGTAGCAAGAAGCAGGGACTGTCGCAAAACATTCGCCCCCTGCTGGAGCTGGAGAGCGGAAGTAACGACCCTATGGCCTACATCCTCACCGTAATGCTCATACAAGTGGCCACCGGCACCGAGGAGGGCTCTGCTTGGCAGGTGGTGCTGACCTTCCTCAAGCAGATGGGCATTGGTGCCCTCTCCGGCTATCTGCTGGCGGAGTTGGCAGCGAGGATTATCAACCGCATCAACATCGGCAACAAGTCGCTCTACTCCACCCTGCTGCTCTCGCTCGTCTTTTTCACCTACTCCTTCACGGACCTTATTGGCGGCAACGGCTACCTTGCAGTCTACATTGCGGGTATCGTTATGGGCAACAAAAAGCTCAGCTACAAGCGCACCCTTTCGACCTTTTTTGATGGTGTTACGTGGCTGTTCCAGATTGTGATGTTCTTGATGTTGGGCCTGCTTGTGAACCCCCACGAGCTGATTGACATCGCCCCCGTGGGCTTGCTCATTGGCGTCTTTATGATTGCCGTGGCAAGGCCTCTGGCGGTCATCATCTCGCTGCTGCCCTCGGGCAAGAAGTTTACCCGCAAGGCCAAGGCCTACATTTCGTGGGTTGGTTTGCGCGGTGCGGCACCCATTTTGTTTGCCACCTACCCGAAGTTGGCCGGACTTGACCCCGACAACACCATCTTCAACATTGTCTTTTTCATCACCATCATCTCGCTCTTGGTGCAGGGTACCACGGTGAGCAGTATGGCCGAGGTGTTGGGGGTGTCGGCTCGGAGTCCGGAGCAGGGTTTTGACATCGACCTGCCGGACGAAATCAAAGCCGACCTCACCGAGGTGGAGGTTACGGAGGATAACAACGAGGGTAAGACCCTCAAGGAGATAACCCTGCCCGAAAAGACACTCATTATGATGATTCGCCGCGAGGGGCGTTATATCATTCCCAATGGTAGCACCGTTCTCAAAAAGGGCGACCTGCTGCTGCTCATCTCGGAGGACGCCCAGGAGCACTCCACCGAAATTCAGCGAAAGGGCAAGTTTGCCCTCTGGCGACACATCAAGGATTTTATTAAGAGCTAAACGCTGATTGCCGAAAACTGACAACTGACAACTATGGATAAGGGTTTTTTTCTGCGCTGGATGACCGACCTGCTGAATTGGTTGGGGCTGAATTCGGCCGATGGCGGCTTCAAGTCGTTGGCGGCTGCGCTGGTGGTGATTGTGTGCTGTGGGCTGGTGTGGTGGCTGGTGCGCTTTGTTCTGCTGCGCACCGTGCGCCTGAAGGAGAAAATTTCCGCCCCCTACATCCACCTTATCTTTGATGCCAAGAACCTCAAAAAGATAGCACTCACCGTGTCGGTGCTGCTATTCTACATCCTCCTGCCACTCGCCTTTGACCCTGCCACCGACCTTGGTAGGATTGTGAAGAAGGGGCTCGACATTGTGTTGGTGTGGATGTTCACAAGTGTTTTGAACTCGGCTGTGCGCACCATCTTTGAGATTATCTACAAGAAGCGACAATCCACCGGCCAGCCACTCAAGGGCTTTATGCAGGTCATCCAGATTGTCCTCTGGTGTGTGGCTATCATCATCATTATCTCCATTCTGATTAACAAGTCGCCCACCAAACTGTTTACCGGCTTGGGTGCAAGTTTGGCGGTGTTGAGTTTTGTGTTCAAAGACACCATCCTCAACCTTGTGTCGGGCATTTTGCTCTCGAGCGACAAGATGATAAAAGTGGGCGATTGGATAGAGATGCCCTCGGCGGGTATCGACGGTGTGGTGATTGATATGACCCTCAACACCATCAAGGTGCGCGGATGGGACAACACCATCTCCAACGTGAGCCCCTATACGCTCACTTCGGGCACCTTCAAGAATTGGCAGGGTATGTTCGCATCGGGCGGCAGGCGCATTGCCCGCTATGTGGAGATAGACATCAACACGGTGAAGTTCTGCACCGAGGAACTGCTGGAGCGCATTGCCAAGGTGGAACTTATGGCCGAGGTGGTGGCCAACCTGCCCCTGCCCCGCAACCAAAACTCCAACCTTGAACTCTTCCGCCTCTACATTGAGCGTTACATCGAGCAACAACCGTGGCTCAACAAGGATATGATACATATGGTGCGCCACCTGCAATCGTCAGACACGGGTGTGCCACTCCAGATTTACGCCTTCACGAGCACCACGGTGTGGGTGGAGTATGAGCGCATACAGGCGGCTCTCTTTGAGCACATTATGGCCATTGCGCCTCTGTTTGACATCAAGATATTCCAGCGTCCCTCGGGTGGCGACCTCGAGAAGAAAGCCACCATCGAAGAGATTGAAGCGATAGTGTGAGAAGAGGAAGAAAAACAGCTAACGGCTAACTATGACCGTTTGTTTCACAGGGCATAGGCCGGAGAAGATTTCCGGGTGGGCACATTCGCCCGAGGTGGTTGAGCAGACCATCCGCAGGGCTGTGGCCGAGGAGATTGTGCGCCAAAGCGGACTGGGAGCCGAGGAGTTCATCAGTGGTATGGCCCCCGGCTTTGACCTATGGGCAGCCGACGAGGTGGTGCGCCTGCGCAGCGAGGGAGTTATCAGCCCCACCACAAAACTCACCCTCGCCATACCCTACCCCCGTTTCGAGCGCTCCTTCGACAGCCAACACCACCCTCTCTACAACCACCTTGTGGAGTGCGCCGACGAGGTGCTCTTTGTGAGCCCCCACTACCACAAAGGGTGCTATGCTATGCGCAACGACCTACTCGCCGAGAGGGCCGACACCCTCGTGGCCTACTATGAGGGTACCGAGGGCGGCACACGCTACACTCTGCGTCGAGGGCAACGCCTCGGCCGAAAGTGTGTGAACCTACACCAAGGCGACCTTTTTTGATATTCGGAAAAAAGTCGTACCTTTGCTACAAACAGAAGATAATCAGCAAGCCGCACAATGTTCAGTTTTTTCAAAAAGAAGGTCTACCTCTGCGACCTCTTGGAGGATTTCCACGATGTCCACAGCCACCTGCTGTGGGGCGTGGATGATGGTGCCCACAAGCAGGACTCCACCGACCGCATTGCCGCAGAGTTGGTAAACTTGGGCTTCTCCCACGTCTACCTCACTCCCCACATCATCTATGGTTGCTATGACAATCAGACCTCCGAAACGCTCAAAGCCCGCTTTGCCGAACTTGTGCCCTACGAGGGTTTGGAGTATAGGCTTGCTGCGGAGTACTTTTTGGACGAAAAGTTCAGCCAACACCTGACCGAGCCCGACAAAATGCTCACCCTGGCAGGCAACCACATCTTGGTGGAGTATGGCTTGCAGGCCACCCGTGCGGAGCACTTGGATATGCTCTTTGAGGCTTCGCTGGCGGGGCTGAAAATCATCGTTGCCCACCCCGAGCGTTACGCCTTTGCCTTTGATGGGCGCAATATGTACGAGATTGAGAAGCTGACCTCCAAGGGCTATGCGCTCCAACTCAATATGCTCTCGCTACTCGGCAAGCACGGTCCGAAGGTAAAGAGCATTGCCGAGGAGTTGCTGCTCAAGGGCAGGTACACCTTCCTCGGTAGCGACACCCACTCGCGCACCTACACCCAAGCAATCAAGGAGGGCACAATCTCCCCCAAGGTGGCCGAGGCTCTCAAACCACTCATTGCTAACAACAAGGAAATACTATGGAAATAAACGCTCTTTCGCTTGTGCTTACCCTCGTTGGTGCCTACTTGCTGGGCTCCATACCAAGTGCGGTGTGGATTGGCAAGGCCTTTTATGGTGTGGATGTGAGGGAACACGGTAGCGGTAATGCCGGCACCACAAATGTGATGAGGGTGTTGGGCAAGAAGGCCGCCCTGCCGGTCTTTGTAATTGACGCCTTGAAGGGCTATGCGGCAGTGTCGTTGGCTGCGTGGAGTTCGGTGCCCGCGGAGAGTGGTGGCTATCTCTATGTGAAAATTGCTCTCTGCCTGTTGGCAGTGGTGGGGCATATGTTCCCCGTGTTTGCGGGCTTCAAGGGAGGCAAGGGCGTTGCCACGCTGGTGGGTGCGATGTTCGGCTTCTCGGTGGGAGGTATCCTGCTGGCCTTTGCGACCTTCCTTGTGGTTGTGGCCTACACAAAATATGTGTCGGTGGGCAGCCTCACGGGTGGCACCCTGTTACCCTTCTATGCGGCCCTGTGTGGGCAGAGCGATTGGAGGCTGATGCTCTTCTATGCGGTGGTTGCCTTGCTGCTCTTCTACACCCACCGCTCCAACATCGCGCGTTTGCTGCAAGGCACCGAAAACAAAACATATCTTTTTGGGCATCGTAAATCGGAGTAGGCGCAAAAGACCGTTAACCGACACAAAACGAAGGGTTGAACAAAAATAGCAGCGAGTGGGGGCCCAAACAAAACCTCCACTCGCTTGCTTTTAGTGTTCCCTTTTTCCCTAAAAACATTGGCTATTGGGGAGTTTTCGTATCTTTGCCCCCGATTTGCCACAAAACTTTTTAACATAAACCAACAATTTATGCTACAAGAGAACTTAATCAGAATTTATCAGGAGAGCTTCCGCAACAACCGCGAACTGCCTGCCCTGACCGACTATTTCAAGAAAGAGACCTTTTCGTACTACGAGATGGCCAAGGAGATTGCAAAACTGCACCTCCTCTTTGAGCACTGCGGCATAGAGAAGGGCGACAAAATCGCTCTCATTGGCCGTAATAACCCCCGCTGGGTGATTACCTACGTTGCTACCATCACCTATGGTGCCGTCATCGTGCCCATCTTGCAGGACTTCAACCCCAACGACATCAACCACATCATCAACCACTCCGAGTCGAAACTTCTCTTCCTGGGCGACAACTTCTGGGATGTGATTGAGGAGGATAGGGTGCTGGGCATCAAGGCAGCATTCTCGCTCACCGACTACCGCTGTATCTACGAGCGCGACGGCGAGGAGATTGGCACCTTCCAGCGCAACATCATCAAGCACTACCGCGTGCGCTACCCGCAGGGCTTTTCGGCCAGCGACATTGTCTACCCCGAGGTGGGCAACGACGAGGTGTGCTTGCTGAGCTACACCAGTGGCTCCACCGGCTTCAGCAAGGGTGTGATGCTCACGGTGAACAACCTCACCACCCAGCTGATGTATGTGCTGCCCAAAAAGTACCACTTCCGTGGCTCGAGGGTTTTGTGCTTCCTGCCACTTGCCCACGCCTATGGTTGCGCCATCGATATGCTCTGCTCGCTCGGAGCCGGCACCCACGTAACCCTGCTGGGTAGGATTCCTTCGCCCAAGATTCTCATTGAGGCTATGGGTGAGGTGAGGCCCCACGTCATCTGCTCGGTGCCTATGATTATTGAGAAGGTGGTGAAGAAGCAGATTTTTCCCATCATTGGTAGCGGTCTGATGAAAACGGCGCTTCAGATTCCGCTCATCGACAACGTGATTTATACCCAGATTCGCAAGAAACTGATGACCACCCTCGGTGGCGAGTTCTACGAGTTTATTGTGGGTGGTGCTGCCCTCAACCCCGATGTTGAGGAGTTCCTCCACCGCATCAAATTCCCCATCACCGTGGGCTATGGTATGACCGAGTGCGGCCCCCTTGTCAGCCACCGACTCTACACCGATGGCTACGTTCCCGGTTCGGCCGGCCAACTGCTGTCCGACTTCTGCGAGTGCAAGATTCTCTCACCCGACCCGGCCAACATCCCCGGCGAAATTCTCATCCGTGGCGAGCAGGTGATGAAGGGATACTACAAAAACCCCGAGGCTACAGCCGAGGCCATCGACGAGGAGGGTTGGTTGCACACGGGCGATATGGGTACCATTGATGCCGAGCAGAACATCTTCCTGCGTGGTCGCAGCAAGACAATGATTCTGATGGCCGGTGGTCAGAACATCTACCCCGAAGAGATTGAGGCCAAACTCAACAACCTTGCCTACGTGTTGGAGAGCCTTGTTGTGGAGCGCGAGGGCAAACTCGTAGCCATTGTGGTGCCCGACTACGAGCAGCTCGACGCTGCGGGTATTCCCAACTCGCAGTTGCAGGAGATTATGAACGAAACGCTCAAGGAGCTCAACACGCTGGTTGGAAGCTACGAGAGGATTTCCGCCATCGAGTTGCGCCCCACCGAGTTTGAGAAAACCCCCAAGAAGTCCATCAGGCGCTTCTTGTACCGATAGCCGTTTTGCACAATGAACAAACGCCGCACAGCCACCTTTGCCGATGCCCGGAAGGAGATGCGCCCCGTGGCATTCAGCACTATGCTCAAGCCCGCCGGTTCCACCTGCAACCTCGACTGCTCCTACTGTTACTACCTCGACAAGGCGGTGCAGTATGGGGGGCACCAGGCCACAATGAGCGACGAGTTGCTGGAGGAGTACATCCGACAGTACATCACCGCCAACGCGGTGGATGTGGTAACCTTCTGCTGGCACGGAGGCGAGCCGCTCCTATTGGGGGTGGATTTTTACCGCAAGGCTGTGGCGTTGCAACAGAAATATGCGGCCGGTAAGCGCATAGACAACACCCTTCAGACCAACGCCACACTCATCAACGAGGAGTGGTGCGAGTTCTTCAAGGAGAGTGGATTTTTGGTGGGTGTGTCGCTCGACGGCCCACAGGACGTGCACGATGCCTTCCGCCTCGACAAGGGCGGCAGGCCCACGTGGGAGAGGGTGATGAAGTCGGTGGAGATGTTGCGCCGCTACGGGGTGGAGTTCAACACACTGAGCGTGGTCAATAGTCGCTGCGAGGGACGAGGGGCGGAGATTTACCGCTTCTTCAAGTCCATCGGTAGTCGCTATATGCAGTTCCTGCCCGCCGTGGAGCACGTGGTGGACAGGGCTGGTCTGCACCGCCCGCTGATTGTGTCGCCCACCACCGAGGGAGCCCGACCTGCGGAGTGGAACGTGGGCGCAAGGGCCTACGGAGAATTCCTCAACGATATTTTCGACGAGTGGGTGCTGGCCGACGTGGGACGTTACTTTGTGCAGATGTTTGATGCCACGCTGGCCCAATACTGCGGTGTGCAACCGGGAGTGTGCTCAATGGGCGAGACCTGTGGCGACTGCCTTGTGGTGGAGCACAACGGCGATGTCTACAACTGCGACCACTTTGTCTACCCCGACTACCTGCTGGGCAACATCAAGGAGCAGTCGTTGGCGGAGATTTACGCCTCGTCGAAGAGATTTCGCTTTGGACTCGACAAGCGCAACACCCTGCCGAGGGAGTGCCTCGGGTGTGAGTTCTACTTTGCCTGCCGTGGCGAGTGCCCCAAGCACCGCTTCGACAAGGGGTCCGACGGGGAGCCCAAGAACACCCTTTGCGAGGGACTGAAACTCTACTTCCGCCACACCAAGCCCTATATGGAGCAGATGAAAGCCCTCTTGGAGAGAGGCCAATCGCCCGCCTTTGTGATGCCGTGGGCCAGGGCAAGAATGGGGTTTTAGGCACAAACAAAAAAGCGAGTGGACACATTGCCACTCGTTTTTTTGTTTATTCCAATCTCGCACCCCCTCGATATGTGAGGGCTTGTGGCTGAGGCTTATCTCCACGAAGCGTTGAAGGCGTTTTTGCCCTCCAGCCTTGTACCTTTGGTGGTCTGGGCCCACCACTCCTCAAACTCGGCCCTCATACGCTCCACCCGCTCGGGATAGAGAGCCGAGAGGTCGTGTTCCTCCTGTGGGTCGTTGAAGAGGTTGAAGAGATAGTAGGTGCCATCCTTGCGCCCCACCATCTTCCAATAGCCCTCGGTCATTGCCATCCACCCCGTGTAGCCATAGAACACCTTGCGCTGCGGCAGGGGCCTGCCATCCGTGAGCATCGAGAGTGCCGACACTCCGTCGATGGGGCGATTGTTCTCCACTCCGCAGAACTCCAGAATGGTGGGCATAAGGTCCATTGTCATCATCGGCTCCGGCGAGATGCGGTGTCCCCACCCTGCGGGATAGTGGAATATGGCCGGCACACGCAAGCCACCCTCAAAAAGGGTGCCCTTGGCACCACGCAAGTAGCCACCCGTGGAGGGATACTTTTCGGCCGCCGTGGATGCACCACCATTGTCGGATGTGAAGATTATCAGGGTGTTCTCCTCAACCCCCGCCTCACGCAGAGCCTCCACAATCTGCCCCACGCCCTCGTCCATAGCCTGCACCATATCACGGTAGATGCGTTGGTATTCGGCGGGGTCCATATGTTTATCGTGGCGGTAGGGGCACTTTTCGGCTGTGCGCAACGGAGGGTCGTTTGGGCCCTGCATCGGCACGTGCACCGCGTTGTGCGACACAAAGAGGAAGAAGGGCTTTTGCTGCTCCACCGACTCGCGAATGAACTCCACCGAGTAGCGGTTTATGAGGTGCGTAACATAGCCCGGCTCGTCCTTAACCTCCCGTCCATCCCACCAATCTATGCGGTGCTGGGTGTTGTAGTGGGAGTGGAAGTCGATATTGCCCATCACATATCCGTGCCACTCGTCGAAGCCGTGGTTCAGGGGGTTGTAGCGCAGGTCCTGGCCAAGGTGCCATTTGCCCATAATGCCTGTGCGGTAGCCTGCCGCTTGGAGTTGTGTGGCAAAGGCGGGGAATTGGTCGGGGTCCAGCCCGTCCATCGGGTCGGTCTCGGAGTAGATGTGGTTGAGTCCTGCACGCTGTTGGTAGCAGCCGGTCATTATGGAGACCCTCGTTGGGGAACTCACGGGAGCGTTGGTGTGGAAGTTGGTGCACACAATGCCCTCCTCGGCAAGGCGGTCGATGGCCGGCGAGGGAATTCCGTCGCCACCATAGCAATGCACTCCACCATAGCCCATATCATCGGCCAAGATGAGGATTACGTTTGGTTGCGAGGGGTTGGTTTGCGCTGCTGCCACTCCCGAAAGGGTGAGCAGTGGGAGAGTGAGTAGCGGCGAGGTCTGTTTGAGAGGTGCCATTGTAGGGGTTGGTTTGTGGGTTGTGGTTGTGGTTGTGCTACAAAGATACAAATCGGGGGCCGAAAAGGCAGGCAACAATCGTTCGCAAAGATAGACGAAACGTACAAACGAGGGTGGGTTTGAAAAAAATAGAGTCGGAGTGTGTAAATTATGGAACTTTTTTCTACCTTTGTGCTTGGTTTGTGAAAAAAAATAATGATAGAAACTATGAGGGCTCTCTATTCGCCATTTTATTACGCATTCGGTTTTTACTGCTTCGGTTTTGGAGGCGGTAGCGTGGCTTGTGGCAAGTAGAGGGATGTACTCAACAAAATAGGAACAAAAGCAAAACACTCCAAAAAGCCGGCCGCACCACCACTTGCAAGCGCCGGTTTTTTTATTTTGTGCGGCAAGTGGGGCAAGTGGGACAACACAGGTGTAAGGTTAGGGGGCTTTTTCGGGACAAGACGAAAGAGTTGAACAAGAGAGCAATAGGTTTGCAATGAGGATAGCAATTCAGGGATACGAGGGGTGTTTCCACCAGATTGTGGCCGAGGAGTATTTCGGTCGCAAGGTGGAGATTGTGCCGTGCGACACCTTCCGCAAGGTGGCCGAGGCTGTAAAACACGCCGAAGCCGACTATGGGGTGATGGCCATTGAGAACTCCATTGCGGGGAGTATCATAGCCAACTACCAGATACTCCAGGACGAAAACCTCCAGGTGGCAGGCGAGTACTACCTGCCCATTGAACAAAATCTGATGGTGTTGCCGGGGGTGAAGTTGGAAGACATCAGGGAGGTGGAGTCGCACCCGATGGCTCTGTTGCAGTGTGCCGACTACCTCGATGAACACCCCTGGAAGGCCATCGAGAGCGACGACACTGCACTGAGCGCAAGGCACATTGCCGAGAAGCAGTTGCGACACACCGCAGCCATAGCCTCGCGCCGCGCAGCCGAACTCTTCGGGCTGGAGATTGTGGCACCCGCAATCAACACCGTGAAGAACAACTACACCCGTTTTATGATTCTCAAACGCTACGACCACTCCTTCCCCTCTGATGCCGACAAGGCCTCGCTCTACTTCCGCACCGCCCACCGCCAAGGGGCACTGCTGAAGGCACTGATGACCTTGGAGGGAGTGAACCTCTCGAAGTTGCAGTCCTACCCTGTGCCGAGCCAGCCGTGGCACTACTCGTTCCACGTGGATATGGAGTTTGAGTGTATGGACGACTACATCTCGGCCCTCAACCGCTTGCAGGGCGAAACCACCGAAATGCACGTCTACGGAGTCTACAAGAAAGCAATCAATCAATACATATACAACGATGAGCAATAGCAACAACACCCCCATCAACATCACCCTTTCGGAGCGTCTGGAAGGTGTGGAAGAGTATTATTTTTCCAAAAAGCTGCGCGAGATTGCCGAACTGCGCAAAGCAGGCAGGCCCATCATCAGCCTTGGCATCGGCTCGCCCGACCAGCCCCCTCACCCCTCGGTGGTAGAGGCCCTCTATGAGTGTGCCCAGAGGCCCGATGTGCACGTCTACCAACCCTACAAGGGTGCCGAGTGTCTGCGCGAAGCGTTTGCGGCGTGGTACAAGAAGTACTATGGCGTGGAGCTCAACGTGAACACCGAGGTGTTGCCACTCATCGGCTCCAAGGAGGGACTTATGCACCTCTGTATGACCTTTGTGCGCAAGGGCGAGCAGGTGCTCATCCCCAACCCCGGCTACCCCACCTATCGCTCGGCCGTAACCCTCTCCGGCGGTGAGCCTCTGGCCTACACCCTCTCGCCCGAAAAGGGCTGGTTGCCCGACTTTGAGGAGATGGAGAGTTGGGACCTGAGCCGTGTGAAGATGATGATTATGAACTACCCCCAGATGCCCACGGGTGCTCTGCCCACCGAGGAGATGTTCCACAGGGCTGTGGAGTTCGCCACCAAGCACAACATTCTGCTCATCCACGACAACCCCTACAGTTTCGTGCGCAACGACAAACCCGTGAGCCTCCTCTCCATCCCCGGAGCAAGGGAGTGCGCAATGGAGATGAACTCGCTCAGCAAGAGCCACAATATGGCCGGCTGGCGTATCGGTGTGCTCTGCGGCCGCAAGGAGTGGGTGGAGGCTGTGATGCGCTTCAAGAGCAATATGGACTCGGGCCAATTCTTGCCGATGCAGGTGGCCGCTGTGACTGCGCTGGAGTTGGGCGAGGAGTGGTATGCCGACCTCAATGCGCTCTATCGTGGACGTGAGGCTGTGGGCAAGGAGTTGCTCGATGCACTCGGCTGCGAGTATGAGCCCAAGCAGGCAGGCCTCTTCTTGTGGGCCAAGATGCCGGAGTGGTTTGAGGGCGACAGCTACGCCTTCAGCGACTACCTTGTGGAACTGTGCGACCTCTTTGTTACCCCCGGAGCAATCTTCGGCGAGGCCGGTCGCAAATATATCCGCATCACCCTCTGTACCCCCGAGGAGACTCTCCGCGAGGCCACCGCAAGGGTGAAGGCCAAATATGTCCGAAAGTAGACGTTGGACTTGACCGTGGGGCTGTAGCCCCCACCTTATGTATATACTATCACCACATTTGAACATTCCCGAATATGCAACCCATCAATACTCTCAAAGGCCAAAAGCCCATCGTCATAGCCGGCCCGTGCAGTGCCGAAAGTCGCGAACAACTGCTCGTAACGTGTGATGCCATCGTGCGCAACGGAGGCGTACACCTACTGCGTGCAGGCATCTGGAAGCCACGCACCCGCCCCGGTACCTTTGAGGGTGTGGGCGAGGTGGGCCTTGAGTGGCTTGCCGAAGCGGGCAAGAGGGCTTCGCTACCAACCGCCACGGAGGTTGCCTCGGCCAAACACGTGGAGGCAGCCTTGAGGAACGGCGTGGAGGTGGTGTGGCTCGGAGCACGCACAACCACCAACCCCTTCCTTGTGCAGGAGATTGCCGAGGCTGTGGCAGGCACCGACCTCAATGTGCTCATCAAAAACCCGATGAACCCCGACATCGAACTCTGGGCAGGAGCCGTGGCGAGAATGGAGAGGTGTGGCGTGGCCCGCGAGCGCATCGGCCTCATCCACAGGGGTTTTGCCACCTCCTCTGCGTGGAAATACCGCAACGAGCCGATGTGGCACTTGGTGTTGGATATGCAGCGTAAGTTCCCCGATATGGTCCTGCTGTGCGACCCCTCGCATATGTGCGGATGCAGGGAGTACCTGCAAGAGGTGTCGCAGACGGCAGCCAATATGAACTACGATGGCCTCATCATAGAGAGCCACATCTGCCCCTCGCAGGCACTCAGCGATGCGGCCCAGCAACTCACCCCCGACGACCTCAAGGTGCTACTTGAGAGTGTTTCGTGGAGGGCGGAGCAGAGCAGCGATGAGGAGTACAAGAGGGAACTTGCACTGTGTCGTGAGGAGATTGACCAGATTGACAACGAACTCTTCGACCTGCTGGGCAGGCGTATGCAGGTGGCCGAGCGCATTGGCCACATCAAGAAGGAGAATGGAGTGGTGATTTTGCAGGGTGGCAGGTGGAGTTCCATTGTGGAGCGCATCGTTGGTCGCAGTGGCGAATTGGGGCTGAGCGAGGAGTTTGTGCGCTCGGTGCTCTACTCCATCCACGCCGAGAGTATCGACCACCAAAACCGCATCCTTGCGGGCGAAGAGTAGGCCCCATAGAGGTGGCCTCGGAGGGCAAAAAGCAAGGAAATGAGCGAATTTTGGAGTTGGAATTTTGAATTTTGAATTTATTGCGTATCTTTGCAGTCCGAAAATTGGGAAAGACCGATTGTAGAAAAACCGATAAACATTAAATAGCGCTATGAAAAGGACTTATCAACCTTCAAAGAGGAAAAGAATCAACAAGCACGGTTTCCGTGCACGTATGGCTACCGTAAACGGCCGCAAGGTCTTGGCAGCACGCCGTGCAAAAGGCCGCAAGAAACTCACCGTTTCGGACGAGTTGCGCAACAAATAGTCGAGAGGACTAACAGTTGATTCGAGAGAGTCTGATGGTGGCAAGGCCACCCGCTCCGGACTCCACAAGAAAAACCACATCGGACGCGATGTGGTTTTTTTGTTGCCCGACACTCCCCCACACCACACACACGCGCCACATAAACTCCACACACACCACCATCGGAAGAGTGCGCGGAGAAAAAAACACAAAAATAGTTTTTACTTTTGTAACCAACCGAGGTCTATACAGTCGAACAAGCAACCCGAGCAACAAGGTAATGCCCCACACGGAAAACGAAATATTGGACACACTGCGCAGCGACACCGATGCCGCCTTTGCGATGCTGTTGGAACGCTTCCAAGAGCCCATCTATTGGCACGTGCGCCGTTTGGTGGTGGGGCACCACGACACCGAAGATGTTGTGCAGGAGGCCTTTGTGAGGGTCTACCGAGGGTTGCCACGCTTTAGGCAGGGCTCTTCGCTCTCCACCTGGGTCTACCGCATCGCCACCAACGAGGCCCTGCGTTGGCTCAAGAGGCGCAAGATTAGAGATTTTTTGTTTGTGGATGCCGGCCAACAAGCCACAGCACAGGAGCCCTACATCGACTATGGCAACCTTGAGGCCATCGCCCTTCAGCGAGCCATAGCCTCCCTGCCACCCAAGCAGCGGTTGGTCTTTAGCCTCTGCTACTACGATGAGTTGGACTACGAGCAGGTGGCAGCCATCGTGGGTTGCAAGCCCTCGGCTGCGAAAGCAAACTACCACTTGGCCAAAAAGAGCGTGAAGGAGTTTTTGACCGCAAACCTCAACTTGTAAACCACTACACACCAGAGAGATATGAAACAGACGGAGATATTGGAACGAATTGGCAAGCAGTTGCCCTACACCACCCCCGAGGGTAGCCACAAGGAGTTGCAGCAGCGCATACTCGCCGCCACCATCGGTCAGCGCACCGCCCACTCTACCACTCGTACTCGCGGACGCAAGGTGGCCCTATGGGGTAGCGGAGCCGTGGCGGTAGCAGCAGCGGCCATAGCATTGGCCCTTGTCGTGGGCACCCCAAAACCCACCGCCGCAGAGGCCTTCGACCAGATGTTGGCCCAACTGACCGATGAGCAGTGCAACGCCCTTGTGGCAAGTTACAGCAACGACGTGTTCCTCTGGAGCATAGAGGAGTAAGCAAGCACTCACTTAACACAAACCCATAAATTAAAACCTACACAACACTATGAAAAACATCGTGAAAACCCTCGCACTTGCCGCCCTTGCGCTGGCATTTTGCACCTCGGCCGTAGCACAAGAGGCCAAGCCCAAGCCCAAAAAAGAGAAGATGACTCCCGAGCAGGTTGCCACCATTCAGGCCAAAGACATCGCCCACTCGTTGGGGCTTGATGACACCACCACCGAGAAGTTCACCAAGACTTTCTGCGCCTATCGTATGGAGATTCGTCAGGCCAATCAGGAGAAGAAGGCTATCGTTAAGGGTGTGCCCCGCAAGGATATGACCGAGCAGCAGGTGGAGGAGCAAATCAAGGCACAGTTTGCCCACAGCCACAAGGTTATCAACATCCGTGAGAAATACTACGGAGAGTTCCGCAAGTGCCTCAACCCTCGCCAGATACAGCGCGTGTATGAACTCGAGAAACGCCAGAGCGAGAAGATGAAGGCCCAACAAAAACAGCGCAAGGAGCAGAAAAAAGCCAAGGCTAATGCCAAGGCCAAATAGGTTTGCCCACACGCACAAGGAAGGGGGTGTGTCTAACAAGTTTTAGACACACCCCCTTATTTTCTGTATAACACAAGAGGCTTCCCCCCTATTCTTGGGTATCTTTTTTAATACCCGTGCTCTCCTCCTTGCAATTACTATTTACTCTTTACTATTTACTATTTACTCTTTGTGTGCCCATTGCGTTATTCTTGGGCCAGCAGGTCGGCCACCACAAAGGTGCTGCCGCCCACGAAAATCATATCATCGGCCGAAGCAAGGGATAGGGCTCGCTTGTAGGCCTCCACCACCCCCGGCACAACCTCGCCACGGAACCCCTCGCGCACAAACACCTCCGCCAACTCCTCCGCAGCCATAGCACGGCGCACGCTCGATTGGGTGAAGATGTAGTAGGCATCGGTGGGCATCAATGGGACAATGGCCTCCACGTCCTTGTCGCTCACAACCCCAAAGACCACAAACAGCTTTTCGTAACTCTGGCGGGCAATTTGGGCCACCACCTCGGCCAAGCCGTGGGCATTGTGTCCGGTGTCGCACACCGCCAGGGGTGCATCGTGCAGTTTGTGCCAGCGGCCCGTCAGCCCCGTGGACTCCGCCACACCACGCAGGCCCTCAACAAGGGCACGGGTGGATATGTTCAGGTGTGTTTCGTTGCGCAGCAGGCTCACTGCAGTGCGCACGGTGAGGATATTCTTGCGCTGGTAGTCGCCCAGCAGGTCGAGGTCAAGGATTTGGGTGCGCCCATCGCGCTCACGTTGCAGGGTGTAGCGCACACACTCGGCCGAGGGCTCACTCTCCACCACCGCCCACTCTCGGTCGGCAAAGACCAACTTGGAGCCACACATCTCGGCCGTGCGACAAAAAACCTCGTCGCTCTCCGCCGCACTCTCGCCCACCACCACAGGCACCTCCGGTTTGATTATGCCCGCCTTCTCAAAGGCGATTTCGGCTATGGTGTTGCCGAGCATTGAGGTGTGGTCGAGGCCGATGTTGGTGATAACGGAGAGTATGGGGGTGATGATGTTGGTGGAGTCGAGCCTACCGCCCAACCCCGTTTCAATCACAGCCACCTCCACATCGCCCGCAGCAAAGTGGTCGAAGGCCATTGCGGTGGTCATCTCAAAGAACGACAGCCCCAAATCAACCATCTCCTGCTTGTGCTCTTTGGTAAACCTCACAACCACCTTCTCGCTGATGCACTCGCCATTGATGCGTATGCGCTCACGGAAATCGAGCAGGTGGGGCGAAGTGAAGAGCCCCACGCAGTAGCCCGCCTGTTGGAGCACCGAGGCCAGCATATGGGACACGGAGCCCTTGCCATTGGTGCCCGCCACGTGTATGGTGAAGTAGTTGCGCTGTGGGTTACCCAGCAGTCGGCACATCTCGGTGATGCCCTGAAGGCCCTCCTTGTAGGCCTGTGAGCCGATGTTTTGGTAGGAGGGGAAGGAGTTGAAGAGGAAGTCGGTGGCTTGTGCGTAGTTCATAGCCGTAAGTGGTGGGTGTGAGTGTTGTGATTGGTATGGTGTTGTGTGTATTGGTCCGAATAGAGCGTGGTTACTTTATAAGGTGGTTTTTCTTCCTCACTCGGTAGCTCACGTAGTAGAGCAGGCAGAGCAGGAACACGTAGCCACCAAGGCGGCCGAGGTAGTCGCCCCAGGTGGCATAGAAGGTTACGCGGCGGGTGGGCACCACCTGCTGAGTGAGCACACCTCGCTGGTCCCAACCGAGGCTCTGCACCACCTCGCCTTTGGGAGTAATGAAGCCACTAATGCCCGTGTTGGCCGCACGGCACACCCAACGGCGCGTTTCGATGGCACGCAGGCGTGAGTAGGAGAAGTGCTGACGGTAGCCCTCGGTGTCGTGCCACCAGCCGTCGTTGGTGATGACCATCATCACCTGCGCCCCGTCAGCGGCAAAGCCTGCAAAGTGTTCTCCATAGACCGACTCGTAGCAGATTGGGGCTGCGGCCTGCACCCCGTAGGGGTGGCGGCTGTTGCGCAGCAGGAAGCCGCGGCGGTACTTGTCCACACCGAGTTGCCCTGTGGTGCCACCAAGGTCCACGATGAGTTTTTCCAGCGGTTTGAGCAACTTCATATAGGGCATTTTCTCCACACCCACAACAAGGCGCGACTTGTGGCTCACCTTGAGGGTGGAGTCTTGGTCGAGAGCGAGGGCGGCATTGTAACGGTCGTACCAAATGGAGCCCGAGCGACGTGCCGTGGGGCTTGCATCCTGCGCACCGGCATAGCGGCGGAAGGTCATCGCTCCCGTGATGATTTGCGCCTCGGGGTGGTGTTGTGCTCGGAACTGCTCAAAGGCCGACACCGAGCGAGATGCGTAGATGTTCTCCTCCCAAATGTTGTCGCCCGCATCGCCAATGACCGTTTCGGGCAGCACAATGTAGTCGGCCTCGGCGGGTGCTTGGGCCATAAGGGAGAGCATTGTGCGGGTCTGCTCGGTGGGCGAGAGGGTATATTTTTCGGTATAGGGGTCGATGTTGGGTTGCACCACCGTTACGGTGGCGGCAGGGCCGCTTGGCTGCTCCTTGAAGGTAGCACCCACCAGGAGCGACACCACCATCGGCACCACGGCCACAGCAATCGCCACCACACCCCTCGCCTTGCCCTTCTTGAGCAACCACTCAAAGGCGAGGATGTTGGTGAGCAATACCCAGAGCGAGCCTCCGAGTGCGCCCGTGAATTCGTACCACTGCACTGCCCACACATCGCCGGCAAAGCCATTGCCGAGCACCAACCACGGGAAGGAAATCTCCCCATTGAGGTAGAAGTGTTCGGCCCAGAGCCAACCACACACGAGTGCGGTGTAGGCGAGGGCAGGTTTGGCGTGGTGCGAGAAGTGGTGGTAGACCATAAAGACACCGCCAAAGAGGAGCATTGCGATGATTGTTGCGGCCACAATTCCGATGGCGGCGGCGTAGTAAATCCACCAGCAGGTGGCAACTGTCCATCCGCCCATAACGAGTGCAGCCCAGCCGAACATACGCCAAAAGGCCGAGCGAGAACCATCGTAGGAGGCCGAAATCAACATCAGCGGTACCAAACCCACAAGGAGTGTGAGGCCACTGACCCTCAGCCATCCGAGGCTCAACAAAACAATGCTCACAAGGGCCAGCAGTGCCCTTTGGTAGGTTTTCAGCGTAATTCTCATAGTTCTTCTGTTTGGCGACACAGGTGCATAAAGCAACTTTCGTAGCACAAATATAAATCTTTGGCCGCAAAGTTGCCACACATATAGCGGGTATTTTTCCAAATTTATTGCTTATCTTTGTAATCTTGAACTACACGCAAAATGAGAGAATATGGTAATTGAGGCACTGATGGGTGGAATTATTGTGGGGGTTATGGCCTCCATACCTCCGGGACCAACGTGGATATTGTGCTTTCAGCGCAATCTCAACAAGGGTTTCCGCTCGGGGCTCTATTCGGGCCTCGGCTCGGCCTTGTGCGACACGCTCTTCTCCATTGTGGCCCTCTTCTCGCTCTCGATTATCACCGCCTTCATCTCCGGCCACATCACCATTGTGAAGGTCATCGCAGGGCTTGTGGTGTCGTTCTTCGGGGTGAACATCCTGCTCAAGAAGCCCGAAATGAGACTCCGCCAAAGCCGTGGGGGCGATAACTCCAAGAGGTGGAAAGACACAGCCACCACCTTCCTGATGGTGTTGGCCAACCCCACCTTCATTCTCGCCCACATCACCTTCATCGCCACCGTGGGCTCGCTCGGACTCGGCCCCACCGAGGGCTCCTTTGTGAGCAACTTGTGGATGGTGGCGGGGGTGTTCCTCGGGTGTATGGCGTGGTGGACAACCCTTGCGCTCATCGTGCGCCTTGTGCGCCACAAGTTCCGCCCCGTGCACATCCTTTGGCTCAACCGCATTGCGGGCTCGGCCATTGTGCTACTGGGCATAAGCCTCATATTCAGTGTGGTAACCACCCTTCAGGTTGCATAGAGAGAGAAAAATAAGAAAACAACTATAAGGAAATGAACAAAAACCCGAACAACAAAAAAATCGTCATCGCCGTAGACGGCTTCTCCTCCTGTGGCAAGAGCACCTTTGCGAAGATGGTGGCCGCAAGGCTCGGCTACATCTTCATCGACACGGGCGCAATGTACCGTGCCGTAACGCTCTACGCCCTCGAGCACGGCGCCTTCACCAACGGAATTCTCAACGAGGAGATGCTCGTGGGGATGCTCGACGACATACACATCGACTTCCGCTTCAACCCCGAGCGTGGAGCCAGCGACATCTATGTTGGCGGCGAGTGGGTAGAGGGCAAGATTCGCACCATTGAGGTGAGCAACCTTGTGAGCGCAGTGAGTGCCGTGGGCGAGGTGCGCAAGAGGCTTGTGGCTATGCAGCAAAGGATGGGGCGCGACAAGGGTGTGGTGATGGACGGCAGGGACATCGGCACCGTTGTGTTCCCCGATGCGGAGCTGAAGATTTTTATGACCGCCGACCCTGAGGTGAGGGCCGAGAGGCGCTACCTCGAACTCTCCGCCAAGGGCGAGGAGGTGAGCCGTGAGGAGATTGTGGAGAACATCCGCCAGCGCGACCACCTCGACCAAAACCGAGCCATCAGCCCCCTGCGTAAGGCCGATGACGCTGTGGTGCTGGACAACGGAGGTATGACCTTGGAAGAGGAGATGGAGTGGTTCGACAAGGTTTTTGCCGCCGTGTAGGGGTATTTTAGTTATGCCCCACACAAAAAAAGAAACGCATATTTTAGTCGTAAAGAGAGAGCAATGAGAGTTGAGATAGACGAGAAATCGGGCTTTTGCTACGGAGTGGTCGGAGCCATCTCCAAGGCAGACGAACTTGTGGCCAAAGGCAGGAGAGTCTTTTCGTTGGGCGACATTGTCCACAACGACCTTGAGGTTGCCCGACTCCAGCGTGCGGGTGTCGCCACCATCGGCCCCGCCGACCTTGCAACCATAGAGCCCACCCCCGACACACGCATCCTCATCCGTGCCCACGGCGAGCCCAAGAGCACCTACGCCTTGTTGGAGCAATGTGGACTGAAATATGCCGATGCGACCTGCCCCGTGGTGGCCAAGTTGCAGAGGCTCACCATTGAGGCCGACCGACAAATGAGCGCAGTGGGTGGCACGGTGGTAATTCTCGGCAAGAAGGGCCACGCCGAAGTGGTGGGGCTCAATGGTCAGATTGAGGATAGGGGTATCGTGGTGGAGAAGGTGGCCGACCTCGAACAGGTCGATTTCTCCAAGCCCATATTCCTACTCTCGCAGACCACCCAGAGCCTACGACTCTTTGCGGAGGTTAAGGAGGAGGTCCTCCGACGCAGCGAGGTGCCCGACCAGGTGGTCATAAAAGATACCATCTGCCGACAAGTGGCAGGGCGCGAGGAGCACCTGAAGGCCTTTGCGAGGGAGTTTGACGTGATTGTCTTTGTGTGTGGAGCGAAGAGTTCCAATGGTAAGGTGCTCTTTGAGGCGTGCCACACCGCCAACCCGCGTAGCATTAAGGTGGAGGGCCCCGACGAACTCTCGGCCGAGATGTTCGAGGGGGTGGAGAGTGTGGGCATTTGCGGTGCCACATCCACACCCCATTGGTTGATGAAAGAGGTCGAAAGGACAATCTTGGAGCTCACTTCTGCGTTGTAGGGAATAGAGAGTGAAATTGAACACAAAAAACAACAATACCAAACGATGAAAAACCACATTGTCAGTTCGCTGAAATATCTTCTCAAGCTCGCCATCCTGCTGGCGGCAATCTACGGAGCAATGTACGCCACAGGCACCCTCGGCATCACCACCGAGGAGTTGTTGGGCACCAAAGGTGTGGTGCTGGCCGTGGCAGTGGTGGCCCTTGCAGCCGCCTACCCCGCCTATGGGTTTGTGAGCCGCACAGTGAAGGCCTCGCTCACGGATGACAGGGAGGAGATTCTCGGTGCTATGCGCCAAAATGGCTACTCGCTCCACAGCGAGGGCGAGGGCACAATGCTCTTTCGTGCCTCGGCACCCCTCAAGAGGCTTTGGCACCTGGGCGATGAGAAGATTTGTGTGAGGGCCATAGACAGCGACCACATCGAACTCCGAGGAGTGCGCAAGGAGGTGGTGCAGAGCGAGTTCCGCCTGACAAGTTACCTCATTGGCAAAAGGGGTGAACAACAATAGTGGCAACGATAGGACCTCAACGGTAGCGCAAAGAATAGTTGTAACAGCAACGCACACAAGCAGATGAAAAAGACGTTCAAACATATAATCACCTTTGGTGTGGTGGCCGTGGGAGCCCTCTTGCTCACCTCGGCCGCAAGCGACTCCACCTACAAACTCGGCAAAAACGTGGAGATACTTGTCAATATGCTCCGCAACGTGAGCCTCTTCTACGTGGACGAGGTGGATGCCGACAAACTCACCGAAGCCGCAGCGCAGGGTATGAGCCGCCTGCTGGACCCATACACCACCTACCTCCCCTCCGAGAGTATGGACGACTTCGCCACGATGACCACCGGCAAGTATGGTGGCGTGGGCTCGCTCATCAGGCAAAAGGGCGAGTGGGTGGAGTTCACCGCCCCCTACAAGGACTCGCCTGCCGACCGCGCAGGCATACGCCCCGGCGACCGCATCGTGGAGATTGAGGGCCGCAGTGCCAAGGGTATGAAGAGTGCCGAAGTGAGCAGTCTGCTCAAAGGCGACCCGGGCAGCGTGGTAAAACTTTCGGTGGAAAAATTCCCCACGGGCGAGGTCAAACAATTGAAAATCAAGCGAGAGAGAATCGCCATCCCCGGCGTTCCCTACCACGGAATGGTGGCCGACAGCATTGGCTACATCTCCCACACCGACTTCACCGAAGGGTGCAGTGCCGACCTGCTGGCTGCCTACAAGGAGTTGGACTCGCTCGGTATGAAGGCTCTCATCTTGGACTACCGTGGCAACTCGGGCGGCATCCTTCAGGAGGCGGTCAAAATCCTCTCCATATTCCTGCCCAAAGGCACAGAGGTGGTGAGCACTCGCTCGCCCAAGAACCCTCGCATCAATGAGTCGTTCCGCACCGAAAACGCCCCCTTGTCGCTCGACGTGCCCATTGTGGTGCTGACCAATAGCGGCACCGCCTCGGCAGCCGAGATTGTGGCCGGAGCGCTGCAGGACACCGATAGGGCCGCACTTGTGGGCCAGCGCACCTTCGGCAAGGGCCTCGTACAGCGCACCTTCCCCCTCGGACACAACGCCTACGCAAAGGTTACCACCGCAAAATACTACCTGCCCAGCGGTCGCTGTGTGCAGGCCATCGACTACGCCCACCGCAACGAGGATGGCAGCGTGGCCTCGGTGCCCGACTCGCTCATCTCGGAGTTCAAGACCGTGGCCGGCAGGAAGGTCTACGATGGTGGCGGTGTGATGCCCGATGTGGTGTTGGAGCCGCAGTATGTGAGCACCTTTGCCTATGTGGTCTATGGTATGGGCCACGTGGACGACTTTGTGAACGAGTATTGCCGCAAGCACTACGATGAGCTCTCGGTGGTGCCCGGCGAGTATGAATTCAGTGAGGAGGCCTACGGGGAGTTCCTCGACTATATGAAAGACAAAGAGGTGGCTTGGGAGAGCGAGGCCCAAAGGCATTGGAAGCAGTTTAAGGCCGCAGCCGAAAAGGAGCGTTGGAACAAGGATATGGCCGCCCAGATTGAGGCCATTGAGCAGAACATCACCAACGACACCGAGGAAAACCTGCTGCTCTATCGCGCGGAGCTGTCCGACATCATTGAGGACAACATCGTGAGTCGCTATTGCTACAGCGAGGGTGGCATCCGACACTCGCTCCAGGAGGACACAGAACTCAAGGCCGCCATCGAACTGCTCCAGCAACCCGACCGCTACCGCGCCATCATCACCTCGCAAGACACCGCACGCAAGTAGGTGCCGAGAGGGTGGCGAAGGTAGACCACCCCAAGCCGGCACGCAGACAACACACACAGCAGACCAAAAAAAATGAAACTATCGCTCAAAAAACGACTCCAACAGGTGCCCTACCGCAAAAAGGTGGTTGCCTTCTCGCTGGCCTTTGTCATCGCCGGAGTGTCGTTGCTCTTCAGTTTCCATATGTCGCGCCTGCTGCAACACAAGGAGATGAACGAGATGGCCCTCTGGTCGTTTGCAATGGAACGCATTGGCGAATCGGCCCACAACGACCCCATAGTCTACCAGGTCATCCACAATCAGAAGATACCCTACATCCTCACGGACGAGAGTGGGCGCATCGAGAAGTCGCACCTCATACCCGAGAAGGTTCTCACCCACCCCGACATCAGGATGAAGACCATAATGCGTCTGGCTCGCCAAAACCAGCCCATCGAAATCAACACCCCGCGCAACGGCAAGTTCATCCTCTTCTATGGCAACTCACAGTTGCTCAATTGGTTGATACTCTTCCCCTATGCGCAGTTGGCTGTGGTGGCGGTGTTTGCCCTCTTCACCTTCATCACCTTCCGCACCGGCAAGCAGGACGAGCAGAACCGCGTGTGGATAGGTTTGGCCAAGGAGACGGCCCACCAGCTCGGCACCCCCATATCTTCGCTTATGGGGTGGATAGAGTACCTGCGCAGTCAGCCCATCGACCAGAGTGCTGTGGATGAGATGAGCAACGACCTTGCAAGGCTCGTGAAGGTGGCCGACAGGTTTGGTAAAATCGGCTCCGAGACCACCCTCACCGATAGTAACCTCAACGAGGTGGTTGGCAACTGTGTCCACTACTTCAAGACCCGCATACCCCGCAAGGTAACCCTCACCTACAACGGCCTCGCAATGGCCCCCATAACGGCCCGACTCAATGGGGCACTCTTCGAGTGGGTGGTGGAAAACCTGCTCAAAAACGCACTTGACGCCTTGCAGGGCTTTGGCAACATTGAGGTGCGCTTGAGCGAGGATGGGGACAATGCCTACGTGGATGTGTGCGACACCGGCAAGGGTATCGCCAAGAGCAATTGGAAGAGTATCTTTGAGCCCGGTTACACCACCAAAACGAGGGGTTGGGGTTTGGGCTTGTCGTTGAGCAAGCGCATCATCGAGGAGTACCACCAGGGCAAGATTAGCGTGGTGGAGAGCGAACTCGGCAAGGGTACCACCATACGCATCGCCATCCACAAGAGCGACACCTAACCGCCTTACAATCAACGCACACAATGCTTCAACATAACCACATACCCACCGCCATTGCAGCAGGCCAACCCATACCGACCGAGGAGGTTGTAGGGCTCGGTGTGCAGAGTGGTGTGCAGAGTGGTGTGCAGGGTGGTGTGCAGGCGAATGTGGCCGATAGCCTTGCTCTCCTGCGTGAGCAGGCCGAGGCTCTGCGTGGGGTGTTTGGTGCCGAGGCCCACTTTGCCCCTGCGGAGGTGGTGGAGAACACCTTGGCCGGTCCACTCACGGAGAACCCCGTGGTGAGGGCAGTGATGTTGGTGCTCTTTGTGGGCTACGTGGTGGCAATGTTGGTCTACGGTGGGCACATCGGCGGAATGTGGAAAATTGTGGTGGGGCGCAACATTGGCATAAAGGTTGCAGACGAAATCAGTTATCTGTTCGTCAGGGCAATGCTAACCCTCTCCGTCGTGGGAGTTGCCGCCTTTGCTCTGGCCGCAGTCAGGGCCCTCGGAATGGCCGGTGTGGAGCAAATCGGGAGCGTGGGCGCAGAGTGGTCGGTCCCCGTTGTGATGCTCGCTGTGGTGGGCGCAGGGGGAGTTGCGTGGCTACTCACAAACGCAATGTGCGGGCTGGTCGGACGGCCCGAAATCGCACAAGGCGTGGGCATTATCTCCTGTGCGCTGATGGGGTTGGTCGCCACGATTATCACTCCGTGTGTACTGCTCTTTGCTATCAACAACGGAACCTCTGCCGTGATTATCGGCGGAGTGGCCGCTGTGGTGGTGGTGCTGGGCGCACTAACCTATGTGGTAAAAAGTTTTATTTTCTTTGTTGAGCAAAAAATTTCAATTTTACTTTGGTTTTTGTACCTTTGCACCGTCATTTTGATTCCCTTGGGTGTTGTTGTTACGACAATCGTGCGCAACAGCTCCATTTAAGTAGAACCAAAAATTAGTAAAACATTGGAAATTAAGAAAATACTGGTTTCGCAGCCCCAACCGGCTGTGCTCGAGAAAGCCCCCTACTACGAGGTAGCAAAGAAGAACAAACTGACGGTAACCTACAAACCCTTCATCAAAATCGAAGGCGTTTCGCTCAAAGAATTTCGCTCGCAACGCACCGAAATTCTCGAACATACCGCAATCATTTTCACAAGCCGCACAACCGTAAACAACTTCTTCCGCATTTGTGAAGAGGCTCGTATCACTGTGCCCGAAACAATGAAATACTTTTGCATCACCGAGGCAATAGCACTCTACCTGCAAAAGTACATCATCTACCGCAAGCGTAAAATATTCTTCGCAGACGGCCACTTTGACCACTTTATGGAGATGATTCTCAAGCACAAAGACGAGAAATTCATCCTCGCACTGGCCGAGCCACACAACCCCCAAGTGCCCGAGACACTGGAGCGCTTGAAGGTTAATTTTAAGAGCGTTGTGTTTGCCCGCAGCGTGAGTGCCGACCTGAGCGATGTGAAAATTTCCGACTACGACCTGCTCGCCTTCTACAGCCCCAACGAGATTGCAACCCTCGTGGCCAACTTCAAGAAGGAGGATATTCCGATGATTGCCGTCTTTGGCGACAAGACCGCCGCAGCCGCAGCCGAGGCCGGTCTGCCCATCTATGCGAAGGCACCCGCCCCGGGTGTGCCGAGTATGACCAAGGCTGTGGAACTGCTTGTAGCAGAGGCAAAAAGTGGTAAGACTCTGGAGCCCATCACCGTAAGCGAAAATCGCGAAGCCGAGGAGTTCATCAAGGCACAGGAGGCCAAGCCGATTAAGAAAACCCGCGCAAAACGTAAGCCTGCCGAGGGGATAGCCGCCACGACAACCACCCGCACTGCTGCCGTGCGCAAGAGCGTTTCGGCCGCAAAGTAGGTCCAACAGAGATAGAGGGGTGGCTGCCGAGATGGGAGTTGCCCCTTGTTTTTACCACCCGATTTCAAACAAACGCCCACACATAATTCTAACCCCAAGTCCAATCATCAAAAGTGAGCACCACACCCAAATATGGATTTCGCAAGGCCGAGAGGCTGAGAGGAGGAGCCGCCGATGCCCTTTTCAGGGATAGCAAGAGCGGTTTTGCCTTCCCCTATCGCTTTGTGTGGAAGAGTCGCCCGATGACCGAAAATGACGAGGCGGAGGTGAGTGTGCTGGTGGCAGTACCCAAGAGGAACATCAAGAGGGCCGTTGGGCGCAACCTGCTCAAACGCCGCACAAGAGAGGCCTACCGACTTGGCAAACACCCTCTCATTGAGGCGGCTCGACAGAAGGGGTTGCACGTGGATGTGGGATTGATTTACAGCACCAAGGAGGTGGTTGATTATAGGATTGTAAGCCGTGGAGTCGAAACTGTTTTGGCAAAAATTTCGCGTGGGCTGTAGGCGAGTCTTGAGCGCACCATTCATTGCGCTGGTGAGGTTCTACCAACTCTGCATTTCGCCCCTCAAACCGCCCTCGTGCAGGTTCACCCCAACGTGCTCCCAATATGCCATCGAAGCACTCCGAAAATATGGCCCTCTGAAGGGTGGTTGGCTCACTCTGAAAAGGTTGTCGAGGTGCCATCCGTGGGGTGGCAGCGGCTACGACCCCGTACCATAGTGATAATGTGGTTATTACGGCCACAAAACAGCAAAAAATAAGGTTAATTTTAAGGTAATAGTTTTACCTTAAAATTAACCTTATTTTCATTCTCCACAGCGTCTACTTTCGCTCCTCTGCCAAGCGGCCGAAAAACCTCTCCGACAGCCACAAAATCGCCCCGCTCAGCAGTGCTCCCAGTACCCATCCGAAGAGCACCTGCGAGGGAAAGTGCGCGGCCATATAGATTCGCGACCAGCCCACCATCACAACCCACGCACCCATAAGCCACCAATAGCCCTTGCGCTCTCGCAAGGCGTGGCCAATGATGAGGTAAATCAACATCGTGGTGGCAGCGTGGGCCGACACGGTGCCGTAGTGCCCACCGAGGTAGAGTCGCTCCTTGATGGGGTCCCACACAAGGTGCATACTCTCCCTCAACTCCACCACCCTATTGGGGCGAGGCATCTGGAAAGTATCCTTGAAGAAGTTACAAATCTGGTCGCCCACAACCACCCCCACAACCACCGACACCAGCACCACAAGCGCATAGCGCCAGCCCCACTTGCGCACTATCATCCACAGCAGCAGTAGGTAGAGCGGTACCCACACCGCCTTGGCAGAGAAGAACCACATCAGGCGGTCCATCGCCACCCCTCCATCAAAATTGAGGGCAAGGAAGAGGCTACGGTCTAATTGGTTAAAAATCATCTTGTTTGGGTTTGTTTACAATATGTGTGAGTGGCGCTTTTTCTATCGGAGGTTCCTAATCATCGTTACGCGCCAAGCCAATGTAGTAGAGCAGCGTGGCAATGGCACTCAAGGCGGCCACAAGGTAGGTGCGGGCAGCCCAGCGCAGCGAAATCGTGGCACCCTCCATCTCCTGTGGCGAGAGCACCGCACGGCTCTCAAGCCACTCCAAAGCACGATTGGAGGCGTTGTACTCCACCGGCAGGGTAACCACCGAGAAGAGTGCCGAAGCGGCAATCATAGCAATGCCCACCCAGAAAACCGCAGGCGAGGTATTGATAAGCACAAGGCCCACAATCACCACCCAAGTCGATATGCTCGAGGTGAACTGAATGACGGGCACCAAAGCCGAGCGCAAGCGCAGGGGGCCATAGCCATAGGCGTGTTGCACAGCGTGGCCACACTCGTGGGCAGCCACCGCCGCAGCCGCCACTGAAGCACTCGAATAGACACTCTCCGAGAGGTTTACGGTGCGTGTAGCAGGGTTGTAGTGGTCGGTGAGGTGGCCTCGGGTGGAAACCACCTTCACATCGTTGATGCCGTGGTCGCGCAACATCTGCTCCGCAACCTCACGACCCGTGAGCCCACCGGCAAACCTCACACGCGAATACTTGCGGAACACCGATTGCAGGCGAGCCTGCACAATCATTCCCACAACACCAATGATGATAATCAGCATAAAGTTAGTTGTCATACTCTTTTTCTTTTATTTGTTGGTTATTTTTTCATTAACAACTTTTTTTCTGCACCTTTTTGTAAAAAGGCGCCCGAAAAACTTTTAGTGTAGTCCCATCCTCATTGGGCTTCCTGACCTTGGGATGGATTCCTGCCTTTCCTCTACACAAATCGGCCTTAGGCCGTTGTAAAAAGCGGAACCAAAAACTTTTAGTGTAGTCCCATCCTCATTGGGCTTCCTGACCTTGGGATGGGTTCCTGCCTTTCCTCTACACAAATCGGCCTTAGGCCGTTGTAAAAAGGCGCCCGAAAAACTTTTAGTGTAATTCCATCCTCACGGTGCTTTGTATCGTTGGGATGGGCTCCTTTTTCCCAGAGAGTTGTGCATCCTTACGGATGAGTTGAAAGCCCAAACCACACATCGCCTTCAAAC
>JAFVSY010000110.1 GCA_017503465.1 Tidjanibacter sp.
CAATTTTCAATTTTTTGCCGTATCTTTACACGTTATTTGTAGCAACTGAATTTTTACAAAAAGATATGTCCGAAATTAACGACAACGTAACCCTTACGGAAGAGCTCCCACAAGAGGAGAGAATCATCAAGATTAACATCGAAGATGAGATGAAGACAGCCTACATCGACTACTCGATGTCGGTAATTGTATCGCGTGCGCTGCCCGATGCCAGGGACGGTATGAAGCCCGTACACCGCCGTATTCTCTACGATATGAGCCACGAGCTGGGCCTCTATTCCAACAAGCCCACTCGTAAGAGCGCCCGTATCGTGGGTGATGTGCTCGGTAAGTTCCACCCCCACGGCGACAGCTCGGTCTACGACGCAATGTGTCGTATGGCACAGCCCTGGAGCCTGCGTTACCCGCTGGTGGACGGTCAGGGTAACTTCGGCTCGATGGATGGCGACTCGCCCGCAGCAATGCGTTACACCGAGGCAAGGATGCGCAAGATTACCGACGAGGTGATGGCCGACATCGACAAAGACACCGTGGACTTCGTCTACAACTTCGACGACACCGAGTTGGAGCCCACCGTGTTGCCCACCCGAATTCCGCTGCTGATGGTCAATGGTGCCAACGGTATCGCTGTGGGTATGGCAACCAATATGGCTCCCCACAACCTCTCGGAGTGCTGCGATGCCATTTGTGCCTACATTGACAACCCCGATATGGAGCCCGGCGAGATGTGCCAATATGTGAAGGGTCCCGACTTCCCCACCGGCGGTATCATCTACGGCTACGAGGGTGTCAAGGAGGCTATTGAGACCGGTAGGGGCCGCGTGGTAATGAGGGCCAAGACCGAGATTGAGTACACCAAGAGCGGCAGGGAGTGCATCGTCATCACCGAGGTGCCCTATATGGTCAATAAGAGCGATATGGTGCAGAAGATTGCCCAGATGGTCAATGAGAAGAAGATTGAGGGCATCTCCTACATCAACGATGAGAGTAACAAAGAGGGTGTGAGGGTTGTGATTATCCTCAAGCAGGACGCCGTAAGCAGCGTGGTGCTCAACACTCTCTACAAGAACACCCCCTTGCAGAGTTCGTTCTCGGTGAACAACATCGCTCTGGTGGGTGGCAGGCCCGTGCTGTTGAACTTCAAGGATATGGTCAAGGCCTTTGTGGAGCACCGCCACGAGGTGGTTGTAAGGCGCACCAAACACGACCTTGCAGCAGCCGAGGCAAGGGCACACATCGTGCAGGGCTTGCTGATTGCACAGGACAACATCGACGAGATTATCTCGATGATTCGTGGCTCGCAGACCCCCGATGAGGCCAAGGCCAAGATGATTGAGAGGTTCGGTTTGAGCGAGTTGCAGGCAGCCGCCATCGTGGAGATGAGGCTCCGTGCTCTGACCGGCTTGGAGAGGGGCAAATTGGAGGCCGAACTTGCAGAACTGCTAGAGAAGATTGCCTACTTCAAGAGCGTGTTGGCCGACGAAAAGTTGCAGTTGCAGATTGTCAAAGACGAGACCAACGAAATCAAAGAGAAATATGGCGATGAGCGCAGGACCGAGATTGTGATGAGCGCAGGTGAGTTCAACCCCGAGGACTTCTATGCCGACGAGGACGTTGTAATCACCATCAGCCATATGGGCTACATCAAACGCACTCCGCTGACCGAGTACAAGAGCCAGCACAGGGGTGGCATTGGCGTGAAGGGTAGCGCAACCAGGGATGAGGACTTCATTGAGCACATCTACGTTACCTCGATGCACAACACAATGTTGTTCTTCACCGAGAAGGGCCGTTGCTACTGGCTGAAGGTGTACGAAATTCCCGAAGGCACAAGGGCCTCGAAAGGCAGGGCCATTCAGAATGTTATTCAGATTGAGCCCGACGACAAGGTGAGGACCTACATCAATGTGCGCCGTCTGGAGCGTGGTGGCGACTTCGCAATGAACCACTACATTGTGATGTGTACCGCACAGGGTACGGTGAAGAAAACCCTTCTTAACGAGTACACCAACGTGCGCAAGGGTGGCGTGAACGCTATCAACATCAGGGAGGACGACCAGCTGATTGACGTAGCACTCACCAGCGGTAATGCCGAGATTGTGTTGGCAACCTACGATGGTAAGGCCATCCGCTTCAACGAGGAGGAGGCCAGGGCCATCGGCCGTACCGGTACGGGTGTGAGGGGTATCTCTATCGACACCGAGAGCGGCAACAGGGTTGTTGGTATGGTTTGCTTCGAGCCTGACGACACCAAAGACATCCTGGTATTGAGCGAGAACGGCTTTGGTAAGCGTACCGACCTGAACGAGTACACTCCCCACCACCGTGGCGGTAAGGGTATGACCACAATGAAGATTACCGAAAAGACCGGCAAGATGGTATCCATCCAGGCAGTGGACGACAGCGACGACCTGATGATTATCAACCGCAGTGGTATCACCATCCGCACCTCCGTGAGCGACATCCGCGTTGCAGGTAGGGCCACCCAGGGCGTGAAGGTCATCAACCTGCGCGAGGGCGACTCCATTGCATCGGTAACTGCCGTGCCCAAGACCGAGGAGGTTGAAGGCGTGGCTGAAGAGGCCGAGGGTACAGTAGTTGAGGGCGCAACCGCCGAGGCTGTGGCCACAGAGGAGAGCACCGCAGTGGTAAGCGACAACGTAGACAACAACACAAACGAACAGGAATAAATTCAAACCAATAAACAAACGAAGAACAATGAAAAAGACATTTCTTACGATTGCAGCAGCACTGTTGATGTGCTTGCCGACCTTCGCACAGCAGCAGAAGGTTGATGTTGCAGCCTTGCAAAAGAAGATTGAGAAGTCGGATGCAGACATTGCCAACGAGAAGAAAGCAGCCAAGGCTTCCACTTGGGTTAAGCGTGGCGATGCTATGATGGCCGCCGAGAACGCCTACACCAACCAGATTTTCGACAATATGGAGGCTAATATGGTGCAGTTGATGCTCGGTAAGCCCAAAGGTATGGAGGACGCCGTCATCGACAACGCCCCCTATGCAAAACTGCTCTATGGTGCACTGAACCTCTACATCAGCGCCGACCAGAAGGTTAAGGGCTGGGAGGTTGTTAAGCCCGTACACGAGGGCGCACTCAACAAGGCTATTGAGGCCTATGGCAAAGCCTACGAGCTCGATGCCAAGATGCTCAAAAAGACCAAACAGGGTCTTCAGATTGTGAGCAACACACTTGGCAAAAATGCAAGTAACAGCTACTTCCTGCGCGACTTTGCAAGTGCAGCAGACTACTTTGAGAAAGCCTACGAGGTGTCGTTGATGCCCGCAGCAGCCACCGTGATTGATACTCTGAGCATCTTCAACGCAGGTTTCACCGCCTACTTTGCAGGTCAGTATGAGAGGAGTGTGAAGGACCTTCTGATTGCCGAGGAGTATGGCTACTATCAGGATGGCGACCTCTACAACGTACTCTACAACTCCTACCGTAGCCTTTGTGGCGAGGACAAGGTTAAGTTGGCCGAGGCTAAAGAGTTCCTGCTCCGTGGTCTTAAGCTCTTCCCCGGCAATGCCAACGTGATTACCTGCCTTACCGACCTCTACCTCGCTCTGGGCGAGAACCCCGAGGCTGTTGTTCCTATGGTGCAGGAGGCTATCGCCAAGGAGCCCGAGAACGCAATGTTGTGGTATGGTCTGGGTGCTATCTACAAAGAGCTCAAGAAGTATGACGAGGCTATGGAGGCTTTCAACAAGGTGGTTGCACTCAACCCCACCAACGCTCTCGCCTACTACTACATTGGTAACCTCTACGTTCTGAAGGGCGACGCACTCAACGACCAGGTTAGCAACAGTTGGGGTAGCGAGACCTACAAGGAGGATATGCAGAGGGTGCTCGACCTCTATGGTCAGTCCATCGCTCCCTTTGAGAAGGCTCACGAGCTGATGCCTCAGGAGATTGCATTCGTTGAGTACCTGAAGGTCGTTACCTTCCGTCTGCGCAACGAGAGCCCCGAGATTCAGGCCAAGTTCGACAAATACAACGAGCTCTTCAAGCAGATGAACGCACAATAGTTGTGTGGTTCACCCCGCAGAAGATTACGAAAATTATTGCCTGCCTAACAAGTTTTTGTTAGGCAGGTTTTTTTTAGATATAATCACAGTAGGTAGCAAATAAGATTTAGGAAATAGCTCCTAAAGATATACATTGGTGTATAATAAATAGCTCAACGCAAAATAATAGCTCGACGCAAATGGTAGGTCCCTCTCGGAGAGGCACAAAAAAAGAGAGCTGTTTCTTTCGAAACAGCTCTCTAAAGTGCCCAGGACAAGAGTCGAACTTGCACGGCCAAAACGGCCACTACCCCCTCAAAGTAGCGTGTCTACCAATTCCACCACCTGGGCCGATAAAAAAAGGAAATTAGGGGTGCGGCTTTTCGCCGCTTACCCTTCTTCCCTTCACTAACCTAAAACTACTAACCTAAATGAACCTTAAAACTTCACTGCAAAGGTAAGGCAGTAGTTCGGAATTACCAAACTTTTTAAAAAAGTTTAATAATTATTTAACATCGGGTATTTTCAAGAACACCGCTTTTGACGCTCTATTTTGCGGAAAAGCGTACAAAAGTACACATATTTTTTTAACCTCCAAAATTTTTGTCAAAAAAACACAAAAAACAAGCACCCTCCGCAGTGGAAAGGTGCTTGTGTCGTTGAGCATCAGGCGTGTGTGGGTGTCGGTCCTAACACCAACCCTTCGGTCCTAACATCAATCATAGAATGTAAGGCCCCGCAAAAATGGCTTCGCAAAGCAGAAGTCACCCACGCCCCCCGTGTGTCCCGCCTATTTGTTCTTCAGCAGGTCGCGAATCTCGGTGAGCAGAATCTCCTCCTTGGTGGGCTCTGGCTCGGG
>JAFVSY010000111.1 GCA_017503465.1 Tidjanibacter sp.
ATAGTATTTGTAGCAAGCTTTTGATATTAACCATCTAACTAATTTATTATGGAGAAACATTTATACATTATAGGTAATGGTTTTGATATACATCACGGAATAAATAGTTCATATCGAAACTTTCGAGATTGGATGTATGAAAACGAGCCGACTATAATTAACGATGTAGAAGAAACATATGGCTGTTGTGATGATGAGTGGTGGGCTGATTTTGAGAATCAGCTTGGAACATTAGATGTATTAGAATATGCTAGGGATATAGCAAGCGAGAACTTGCCAGATTTGATGTCTGACCACTGTGACAGGACATGGAATGATGCGCAAATAGAAGTAGAGCAGAATTTAGACGGTTTATATAGTAATTTAAGGGGTTGTTTTAGTCGCTGGATATTACAATTGTCTGCTCCAAAAAGAGAGAAGATGATTACATTGGTAAAAAAGAACTCTCTTTTTTTAACTTTTAACTATTCTAAAACGCTTGAAAATCTCTATAAAATTCCATCGGATCAAATACTTCATATACATGGTTGTATAGACGATAATGAGGAGTTTATATTGGGACATGGTGTAGGAAGAGATGAATTGCAAGCAATGTTAGCTAAAAATGATCCAGAGCCACCTAGTAGCGATGATCCTGAGGAATACGAGCAATGGAGAATGGAATATGAGTCGCAACATCAGTTGCACCAACAACTAGCAGAAGAGGCCGCAGTTAATGGCGTCGCCTCCCAAGAAAAACCTGTTGCAAGTTTACTAATGAGGTACAAAGACTTTTTTGATGGACTTTATGATGTTACTCATGTACATGTTTATGGCATGTCATTTTCAGAAGTTGATGCACCATACCTTGATAGAGTAGCAAAAAGTACGAGAAAGGCAGAATGGGAAATAAGCGATTATCAAGGTGGTTGTGAAAATAAGATAAAATTCTTTATTGGCTCACACAAGATAACAAACTTTAAAGTTGTTGAGTTAGAATCCCTAATGCCTCGGTTAGAATTACAAATAGATTTTCCTAAAGAATAGCGAACTAAATCAGCAGTCGAGCTACTGAAAATTAGGTAAATTTTAGTCCTAAATTTTAGTGTAGAAAACCGGATCAGTGAGTGCAGAGTGAGCCTGAAAAAGTGCCCTCTGTGCGCGTCTGGTGCAGAAACCGGCCATCCCGCCGGGATCACTTAAAGTGACAGAGGCAGGAATAACCTGCCTCTGTCACTTTCGTATGCTATTAGTTGTCAAACCCAAGCAAGTCCCTTATCGGAGATTGTATATGGCATTCTATGAGGGCGGATTCCTATCGTTCTCGCAAGAATTCGGGAATTTGGGGTGTGGCGCCACGCTGCGAGCAGACATACGCTGCTAGCTCCACTGCGTGGCGATGGGAATCTGCTATGGTACGCCCATTCACAAGGCCACTCACAAAGGCTGCCGTAAACGAGTCGCCTGCACCAACTGTATCCACTACCTCAACCTTCGGAGTGTCGATGCGAGAAATCTTCTCCGCCCCAACAACAACACTCTCTTTACTACCGCAGGTGTACACCACATACCTCAATCCGAACAGCTCCAACAACTCTTTGCATTGTTCAATGGGTTGGCCCACAAGGGAATAGTATTCTTGCAGCAGAGGTAGCTCGTCATCATTGAGTTTTAGCACATCGGCTCGGTGTAGCGACCATTCGATAAACTCCCTATCGTAGTAGTGCTGTCTGATGTTGATGTCGAACACTTTGAGGCACTCCTCTTTTGTGGACTCCACAAAACGAATGATGGTTGCTCGGGACGTTCTGTTGCGTGCAGCAAGCGAGCCCCAACACACAGCATCGGCCTTTTGTGCGAGTACACCCATCTCCGAGGTGAAAAGGATGTGGTCCCAAGCGACCCCTTCGTTGATTATGTATTGAGGGGTACCCAAACTATCCACCACAACATCCACCCTACTTGTAGGCATATTGCTACGCTGTATAAACGAGAGTTCTACGCCAATGGGGGCAATTCCTTCCAAGAGTTCGTCGCCAAGCGCATCTTTGCCAATGCTACTCACCATAACACCCTTGCAGCCGAGTTGTGTGGCGTGGCAGGCAAAGTTCAGCGGCGCTCCTCCGATTTTCTTACCTCCTGGAAGCATATCCCACAGCACCTCGCCGAGTGCTACGATAGTTGGTCTATTGTTGTTCATAGTTGCGAGTGTGGTGGTTTAGAGGTCAATGATTACCTTCATACAACCCTCCCTGTTGGCATCAATAAACTCGTAGGCTTCCATATATTGTTCCAGAGGGAAGTGGTTTGTGATGAGCGGGGTGAGGCAAATTTTACCTGTAGCCACATTTTCCACAGCCTCAATGTAGTCTTCGTGGAGATACATTAGTGAGCCGATAAGGTAGAGTTCGTGTTCTCCGAGCACCTCCATATCGATTGCGGGGTCTTTGGCGTGTACACCGACGATGATAACATCGCTACCTTTCTCAATGGCACTCATCAGCGAGCGAATAGACGACTCTACACCTGCACACTCGAAGCCCACTTGAAAACCTTCGCCGTCGAAGAGCTCATCTACGGCATCTGCCAGCGAACGTTTTGCAACGTTAAGAACTCCGTCGATACCACATTGTAGTGCGATGTCTAGACGCAAGTCGCTCACGTCGGTAATCACCACCTTCTTTGCGCCTCGTGCTTTGGCGAATTGGGCAATGAGGTTGCCGATAGTGCCGGCACCCGACACCACCACATTCTTACCCTTGATGTCGCGGGGACGATTGGAGGCGTGGGCAGCCACTGCCACCGGCTCAATCATTGCAGCATAGTCGAAACTAACACTTTCTGGAACAAACACCACTCTATCTTCGGGCACAATGAAGAGGTCCTGTGCGCAACCCGGAGCGTGGAAGCCCTCTACTTTGAGGTTTTGACACACATTATACTGTCCCCTTCGACAGGGGGCACACTCTCCACACACCTGCTGTGGGCGTGCGGTAGCCTTGTCGCCCACTTTCACGACGGTAACATCTTTACCAACAGCCACGACCTCACCCGAATATTCGTGTCCCTGCACGATGGGATAGATACACGAGGGGTGTTGTCCGTGGAAGGAGTGTATGTCGGAGCCACACACGCCAATACGTTTGATGGCGAGCAGGATTTCGTTCTCTTTCAGGTCGGCTGTACTGAGAGGTGCTACATCGTGAAGTTCGATGTGGTGGGGTTTTACTAATATGGCTTGTCTCATAGTTTATAGGGATTTTAAGTAATTTGTAATCTGTTTAAGAGAAGGAGCTGCCGACGTGGAGGTTGCTCCGTAAAGGTTGAATCGGGCAGAAGCGTTGGCAAACGTGAGGACTTCACGAGGGGAATAGCCCTCGTGTAGGGCATAAAGAGCTCCGGCGCAGAAGGCATCTCCGGCGCCAACTGTTGATACAATATCTTCGTGTGCTACGGGGATTGTTGGGCAGTAAAGACTATGACCCTTGTGGGTGAGGATATAGCCTCCCTCGGGGAAGTGAATTAAACACACTTCTCCCACTCCGTAATTCATAAGCTCACGAGCCGCCTCGGTCACTTGGTCGAGTAAAATCTCGCCTTCTGCACTACGGAGTGTTCTTTCGCAGCACACACCAGCCTCTACTTCGTTGATGATGAGGTAGTCGGTATATTTCAATGCGGGAAGTACCACTTTGCGTACTCGCTCACTAACTTCCGATACCATATCCACACTTGTTTTGTAGCCACGCTGCTGTAATGAGTGGAGCACCCTAGCAGCAACTACTCCATATTCCTCGTCAGCAGCGTCAAGTTGGTCAAGGAGCAGAAGATAGCCAAGGTGAAAAATCTTCGCATTGCACTCTATTGCGTCAATGAGTTGTGGGGAGAGATGGGCATTGGCTCCTCGGTGGTGGAAGAAGGTGCGAGTGGTGCTACCGCCAATTTCCGACATAACATCGGTGTAGGATGTCGGGGCCTCCACTCTTCGCATTGCACTGCTGTCTATGCCAGCATCTGCCAATTCTTTGAGTATGTCATCGCCAAGTGAATCCAAGCCAACACAACCTCCTGCATAGAGAGGAAGTTCCGTTTGTAGAGCGGCCAAGTCGAGTAACACGTTGTGGGAACACCCACCAAAACCTGTTTGAGTGTGTCGTATAGTGGTGAGGGTACCCTTTTCGGGGTACTTGTCCACAAACTTAATGATATCGCAAATCCAGTTACCAACACTGATAATACCACTACGATTCATAGAATTGCCAAATGTTAGGTTTATGCTTTCCCGTCGCTCTCAAAAAGGCGTATGTGCCAAGACACCGACTCTTTTGTTGCCTCCACAATGATGTTTTTCATATCAATGTAATTGGGTGTGGCGCTCGTGGCCAAATAGTTTTCCACAGCTTTTGTGGCAGCAATTTGGAGTGCAGTGGCGACGTTGATTTTGGCCACACCGTTGTGGGCGCACGCTTTGAAATCCTCCTCGCTAGTGCCACTACCACCGTGAAGTACCAGCGGTGTATTGCACAAGGAGTTGATTTCTTTGAGTCGTGTAATGTTTAGTTGTGGTGTGGCGATATATTTGCCGTGGAGATTGCCTATGGCAATGGCAAGTGCATCCACACCGGTGCGTTCGATGAAGGTTTTGGCCTCGTCGGCCACAGTAAAGATGTCGTTTTCGATGTCGGCCGAGCACTGTGCATCGCCAACATGGCCAAGCTCGGCCTCAATGTCGGCGCCCACAGCTTTGGCAGCACGAACCACAAGCGACGTCCGGGCAACATTCTCCTCAAAGGGGAGGGATGCACCGTCGAACATTACAGAGTTGCAACCCAAGCGTAGGGCTTTGATGCAGGTTTCAAAACTCAAGCCGTGGTCGAGATGTACGGCAACGGGCACCGTGGCTCGTCGTGCTGCTTCAATAAATGCAGGCACCATCAACTCTAATGGAGCATAGGGGAACTGAACCTCTGCCACTTGTAGGATAATAGGTGAACGCAATTGTTCGGCAGCTTGAATAGCTCCCATAATGTGTTCTACACTCAGACAATTGAATGCGCCAACGGCATAACCTCGACGATGGGCATCAGCTAATATATCGCGCAAAGGAACAAGCATAGCTTTATGTTATTTAGTTGTGATTAAACATTTGTGTTCCTACTTATTGCAAATGGTTGGCTCTTGTTTACTCTTGCCAAGGCAGCAGACACCAAAGCTAATCACTGCACCAATGGGGCACCACCAAGGCCAAGCGATATTTAGTGCAGTACCAAACAGAGGCTCACTCCACCCTGCAAGGATGTTGGGTTGGAGTGCAAGTACAACAAGAGCTCCAACCACAAGGGCCGAGATAACGCTCACCGTATTACCCCTCTTGGTCCACACTGCACAGAGGAACACGCCCAGCATACCGGCATAGGAAAAACTCATAATACCGAGTGCAAAGTCCACAAGGTTCTGGCCTCCGGCCTCCTGCATCACACAAGCCACAATGGCAAAGGAGGTCAGCACAGCACCCATACCAAGTACCATAATACGCGAAGTGCGCACCTTCTGTTTATTGGTCTGCTCGGGGCGGTTGAACCTCTCACGCAGGGGTTTGTAGATGTCATCCACAAAACTACTTGTCATCGAGTTGATAGCCGAATTGAATGACGAAAGTGCCGCTGCCAACAGGCCAACAATCATCAGACCCCTGATGCCGGCAGGTACGTTGGAACTGCAAATATACTGCGGAAATACATCTCTCGAATCTTGTGCAATGGTGGCCACCGTCTCCTGCGGCATAATGTGGGGATAGGCAATGTAGAGCAGCGAGCCGATAATCATAAAGATTACCACTACGGGCAACGAAATGAGTTGCGACCAAATGAGCGACACGCTAGCCTTCTTCACCGAACGGCAGGTGAGCTGACGCTGTACGAACTCGTGGTCGGTGCTGAACTGCGCAAACTTGAAGATAGCACACGCAATGAGTGCACCCATCAGGTTGTAAGGCTCAGCGAAGGAGAAACTTGGGTCTATAAGTTTGAGTTTGTTGCCCTCGGGAGCGTGGCGCAGGGTGCCAATTATCTCACCAAACGACTCGGGAATGGCGTTGTAGATGAGAATGATGGAGAGGATACCCGTACCGATAACCAACAAGATTTGGAAGGTGTCGATGTAGATTAGTCCTTTGATACCACCCGCCATTGTGTAGATGGTGCTGATGACACCCAGCAGGATAATCGAAATCACAAGGAACGAGAACGAAATCTGTCCGTAGAGCATTACCGACACAGCGATAGCCGCAATGAAGAGCCTCGACCCCGAAGTCAATAACTGACCGATGAGAAACATAATACTTGTGGCGGTCTTGGAGCCATTGCCAAAACGGTTACCTATATAGCCATAAATGGTGATGGAGTTGGCCTTGTAGAGTGTGGGCAGAATGACGAGCGCCGCCAGAATACCTCCAAAGATAGCTCCCACGCTCATCATAATGTAGGTGTAGTTGCCGTCGAAGGCGATTTGTGGCGAGCCTACAAAGGTGCCTGCCGAAATGGATGTACCCACAGCAGCAAAGGCCACCAGCCACATAGGCATCGACCTTCCGCCGAGGAAGTAATCTTCGAGGTTTTTGCTCTTTTTGGAGAAGTAGAAACCGATGCCTGTGAGGGCAACGAGGAAAAATGCAATAATAATCCAGTCGATAATTGCCATAGAGTATTGTAGGTTTTAGTTGGTTACAAGGTTTATCGAGAGTCGCCCCTCCTAACACTCCTCGCTTCTTTCAGCGGTGGTGTCGATGAGGGTGTAGATTTGGTTGTACTGAATGTCGGTACGTCCCACACCCTTCTTCATCAGCGCGATGAGTTCATCCAAATGTGTATAGTAGACATCCCTCGGCAGGGCCTTGTGGTTGTTGCAGATGCTTGCAGCCATACCCACAACCTCACCCATCATTGCCGTAGTGCGCATCACCCTCACGGTGCCGAGAGCCACGTGCGAAACGCTGATGTTACGACCGGCCATAAACATATTCTTCACGTCCTTCGAGTAGAAACAACGATAGGGGATAGGGTAGAAGCCCATAGGGTCGAGGTGTCCGCAGGAGAGGAACTCACGATTGGGGAAGAACCTACTATTCTCGGGGTCGGGATAGTGCTGGTCAATGTACCACGAAGTGGAGGCCGAGCCGTCGGGATAGATGACGTAGTTTTTGAGGTCTTGCTCACGAAGCACAAACTCACCCCTCAACCTGCGTGACTCCCTCTTGCCTGCCACACACGACACCCAGCCGAGATAACTCTTGGCGTAGTCCTCACGCTTGGCGTATCCGTTTTTGAGGTAGGCCCAGTTGGAGTAGGCCACATACATACCGTAGTCCCTGATGCGCTCGGCATCGGCGATTTGGTCATCTCGCATACCAACCTCCCAATACCACTGGCCTCGACGTACCACTTGTACAGTCTGTTCGTCGATTTTCAGGCCCCAATCTATTGCGGGGAAGTCGTTCTCGTTGTCGCCCTCCAAGCAGTACCACTGCAACGAGGCACCCATAGTCATACCATCCTCCACATCAGGAGCCGACACTTCGCCAAAGGTATCCTTCGATTCACGTCCCATATGCCACTCTGCGCCAGCCAACACACCGAGTGTGGCATCTCCCGTACAATCGGAGAAGAGGTCGCCACTGATGCGAATCTGCTCATAGGTGCGTACGTTGGTCGCAATCACACAAGTAAGCCTATCGCCCTGCTTCTCCACGCCACTCACCTTGTAGCCCTTGTAGAGAGTGATGTTCTCCTCGGCACATAGTACCTCCATTTTTTTGTCGTCCTCATAGACATCGGCGGTGCGTGCATTACCTTTGGTCTTGGGACCAATTTCATTGAGCAGATAGCCGAGCGAGGGGTAGAGTCCCACATTAATACGTCCACCAAGTCCTACACGAATTTCGGAGGAGTTATTGCCTCCCAGCACAAAGCGGTCCTGAATGAGGGCCACCCTCTTTACACCAAGCCTTGCTGCTGCAATGGCGGCACACATACCTGCCACGCCACCACCAACGACTACAAAATCGTAGTGTCCTTTATCCTCCGGAGCACCAATGGCAAACATATTGCGGCGCAATTCATCAATGGCCTCCACTCCTTCGGCAGGAGCCTCATCAAGAGTTGTGAAAAGGATTGCATCACAACGAGCGTCGAAACCTGTCAGGTCGTGCAGACCAACGGTGTGCCTGCCCTCCGAAATTTCTACCATACCGGCCTTTTGCCACTCCCATTTGGGGGCTTTGTTGCCGAGTGGCAGAGTGATAGGCGTGCCGTCAAGAGTGATGGTAAACTGTCCTGCGGGTGATGCTTCGGGTGCAAATTGTGCTGACCAGTTGATGGTCCTCACAAAGATATGATAGTTGCCCATACAAGGGAAGTGTGCTTCGGTTGTGGCATCCTCAACACCAATACCGAGTCCGTGGGCAAGTAGATAGGAGGAGCCCATCTGTTCCATAAATTGCTGGTCGAGAGTCCACCCTCCGAGGTTGTCAAAACGACTTGCGGAGAGTAGCAATGAGTTCTCTTTTGTGAAATTCATATGGTTGAATAATTGGTTTTGGGTTATTGCTTGTGTGGACGCTTCCCACACGTATATATCATATATCTTTTAGGAGCAAAAAACCCTTACAAAAAAGAGAGAGTGTGTGTAAGTGTTTTTTTCGAGTTACGGATATAGATATATAGAGTTGTTTTGTGCAACGTGGAAAACTATTAACTAAATCTAAATATTAATATTTGAGACAAAGATGAAAAGGAGTGAACTTTATGAGGCTCCACTGCTTGACACCATAGAGTGTACGGTGGAGAGTGGCATTGCTTTTTCGCAAGGCCAAGAGAGTGTAATCGAAGATTTGTTGTACGAAGATTATCAACCCGAGTAGAACTGCTAAAACCATTACGACGATGAAAAAATCTTTATTCTTTTTGAGCGCAGCGCTGGTTTTGGTAAGTTGCGCAACCGATGTGAACGACAATATTAAACCCGAAATACCTGAGGGTGAGTTGACCTTCGTAGCAGGTATCGATAATGAGGATGCTACAAGGGTTGGCCTTACGAGTGGTGTATCTGCTTGGGAGGCTGCCGACCAAATCGGTGTATTTAGTGTTGATGCCGAGAATGCCATTTTGAGTGCCAATATTTCCTATGCTACCGAAGATGCAGGAGCAAAAGCAACCTTTGCCCCAGCAGGCGAGGATGTGGTTGTAGCTGGTACAAAATACTATGCAATGTATCCATATTGCAAAGGCTACCCCAGCAAACTGAATGCTTCGGGCGACTTTGTAGCTGTAGCAGCAGGAGATCCCATCACCGACTACAAATACGCACCTTGGGTCTCCAATGCGACACAGATATTTACTCCCACAGATGGTGGCCTGACAACCTCCAACAACGACTACTACCTCTATGGCAGTGGCGTTGCTCCCGTCGAGGGCAATAAGGTGCAGATGACTTTCACCCACGCACTTCCCATTTTGGAGATTGGTCTGTTGGGTATGGATAGGGTGACTAAGGTTCAGTTGCAAACTGTAACTAAAGCCGACGGTAACGTACAGGCTGAGAATAAGTTCCTCAATGCAAAGGGTATCGTAAACCTTGCAACCGGTGAAATCATCACCACCAATATCGCTTCTACGGGTCACAGGGTAATTGGCTCGATTGAGGGTGGCGCCACACTGAATACAACCACTCCCTTGCGCCTCAAATTTGTTGTGGGACGTTTTGAGTGCAAAGACGGTATGACTGTTACCGTAACTTTGGCCGATGGATCTACCATTAATAAGACTATTTGGGAAGGCAAGACCGTGTCGATGTATGATGCAGCGAAGGGTAAGAATAAACACGTATACCAGCCTGTCATTGTTCCCTATGTTACCGCTGAGGCTCCTGCCGAGTTTGCTGCCGCAGGTGGTACCGCAACCATCATTCCCGCCACTTCATCGGCTTGGACCATTACCTCCAAACCCGAATGGGCAACCGTATCGGTCAATGAAGGTGCCACAGGAGAGGGTTTTGTTGTTACCGTTGAGGCAAGTACTGCTGCTGCTCGCACAGGCGTTATTGAGTTTACCAACGCCGAGGGTGCAAAGGGTAGTGTAACTATCTCACAGGCCGAGTATGTTGCTGTTGCTGCAAACTACTACTCTGTTGTAGTAAACGACATCGATTGGACAGCCTCCTATGTTCAGCACGTTAAGAATGCTGGTGGCGACATTATCGCAACCATCACCAAAGAGTATCTTGGTGCAACTGAGGATAAGCAGGTTGTTGTGGTTTACAATGGAACCAATCTCGCAAGTGGTTTGACACTTGATGGTGCAACCATTGCCATTCCCGATATGAACCCTGCAAATGTGGTTTACGACGGAGGTGAGGGTACAGACGCAGCCGTTGTTTACATCAAGGACGATGGCTCGGAAATTAGCTTCACCGAGCAGGCTGGTGCAAGCACCGCAACCATTGCTCCCTATGTTCTGACTAGTAACATTAAGAGCCACGCCACCGTGAAGATTGGCTCGAAGATTTGGCTTGCAGAGGATTTCTGCACCACCAAGTATGTTGATGGCACCGATATCACTTCGGCAGTAGCAGGTGATGCTTGGACAACCACTGACGCACGAGTATTTATCAATGGTGATATACATCTCTACAACGGCTTTGCAATCGGCTATGCAGCGTCTGGTGATTGCGATGACAGCAACTTTGCACCCGCAGGTTGGAAACTTATCGTTGCCGACGAGTGGACTGCTTTGGGTGCATTTGTGAATAACGTGGTCGAAACACTGAATGGCGATGCCCTCTTTGGAGCAACAAGTTTGTTGAAGGCCGCTGCAAGCAGTGGCAAAGTTAAGTTCTCTCCACTTGCGTACACCAACACTTGGGGTGGTGGCGCATCTGCATCCAGTAAGGCACCTATGCTGCTGTTCAAGAGTGGTGCTGCTGCAACTACAAGTAGTCAGGGTATCGTAACCGGTTTCTCTGTTCGCCTTGTACAGGAGTAAGTGTTTTTAGGAAATCCACACATATTTTGTAATCTGATTGTTTTGATGACTTTTTATTGGAGGGGTACACGTTTGCCCCTCCAATAAAAAGTATCTTTGGGAGCATTTCTTCAATCTTACTCCCAACAACCTACGACCTATGAAGACTTCGCCGTTGGCTATTCAGACACCTATTAGCAGTGAAAACACCATATCTGCTGCCGAAAAGTTGCTTGTAAAGCGACTCAAAGCAGGCGATATGGATGCGTTTGAACTGCTCTACCAAAAATATATCGGCAAGGTGTGGAACTTTACTCACACTCTCCTGCAAGACAAATCTCTTGCCGACGATATCTCGCAAAATGTCTTTATGAAACTATGGGAGAAGCGTGACTATCTCAACGAAGAACGCTCACTCGGAGCCTACATCTTTACCATCGCAAAGCACTTCGTATTCAAACAAACCGAAAAAATGGTGTTGCACGGCAAATACATCGCCGCAACGCAAACACGACTTACCCTGCTGGACAATTCGAGTATCGAGGAGTTGGACGCTCGCTTTATGACCGACTACATCAACGACATCCTCGTTCAACTGCCTGCCTCACGCCGTGAAATATTCGTGATGAGCAAGTTGCAGGGGCTCTCCAACAAGGAGATTGCACAGAAACTCGGAATAGCAGAGAAAACGGTAGAAACCCAACTCTATCGTGCCAACAATTTTGTGAAGAAATTTAAGAGGTAGTGTAAGTATTTTGCACTCGGAATAGATATATCTTTTTGGAATGAAAAACATCGAATTACTCAATAAACTCCTCGCCGGAAACATCTCCCCGTTGGAAAAAGACCAACTTGTGGAGTGGTTTGTGAGTGGAGATGCGCACGACGAACTCGACCCCCTCTACAAGGAGGAGTGGCTCAACGCATCCTCCATCATAGCCGATGAAATCAACAGCGAAGTGTGGGACGACGTGGCAGAGAGAATCTGCTCGGAGGAGTGTCTGGCCAAGGCTAACGACACCACCCAACGTCGCACAAGTGTCGTGGGGCAGGTGTGTGGTCTGGTGGCAGGCTTGGCCATTGTGCTCAGCTGTATATTGGGCGTGATGCTCCACAACTCGGAGCCTTATGTCATCTCCGTCGAAAGGGGACAAAAGGCCAACATTACACTCCCCGATGGTACAAACGTGGCACTCAACTCGGCCTCCACACTATCCTACCCACGCAACTTTGGTGTGGTGAAGCGCAATGTGAAACTCGAAGGTGAGGCCTATTTCGACGTAGCAAAGAATGGCAGGCCCTTTAAGGTTGAAACATCCCACTTGGATATTGCCGTGATGGGTACAAGTTTCGATGTGAAGGCCTACGATGAGGACGAATCGGTGGTTACAACAGTGGTGGAAGGGTGTGTGAAGGTGTTGTCAGACAATGGTTCTGAGTACATTCTCAACCCACAAGACGAACTAACCTACTCCGTACACAGCAAGAACTTTTCCAAAAACCGTATCGAGGATGTGGAAGAGGTGGCTCTGTGGAGCAAAAACCAACTCGTCTTCCGAGGTGAGAACTTCGAGGAGATTGCTGTGATGTTGTCGAGGTTGTACAATGTTGAGGTCGCTTTCCTCTCCGACGAGGTCAAGCAGTACACCTTCTCGGGTATCATCCGCAACAGCAGCCTCCTCAATGTAGTCGAAATTATGAGTCTTACGGCACCGGTAAAGTGCAAGCTCAGTGGCAATATGATTGTCATCAGCGAAGACCCCGAGCGAAGGGCACTATACGAATAGAAAAAAACCAAACAAAATTATTAACTTAAAAATTGTGTGTAATAGATGAAAAAACTTGTCAAAAGAGTTCTTTTCATTGTGGCGTGTATGGTCGCACTACCCTCCGTTGTACAGGCACAAATCACACTATCCGTTAAGGACCAAACAATCCAATCGGTCATCAAACAGATAGAGCGAGGTAGCGACTACGTCTTCTTTTACAGCAACTCCCTCCCCGGATTGGACAAGAAGTGCTCGCTCACAGTGAAAGACGAAGCCATTGAGACGGTGCTCGCAAAATTGTTTGAAGGCACACGCATCTCATTCACAATCAAAGACGACAAGCAGGTGTCGCTAATGGCTAAAAACGATGCCAAAGCACCCTCGTCAGCACCCAAAACATCAGGGCCGCAAAAATCTCAACTCGTTGCCAAAGGTGTGGTGATGGATGAAAAGGGCGAACCGGTGATTGGTGCCACTGTAACACAGGTGGGCACCACCAATGGTACCTCCACCGATGCTTTCGGTCAGTGGACCCTCGCTCTCTCGCCTGCGGGTGAGCAGATTGTGGAGTTCGAGTATCTTGGCTATGCATCGCAGCGTAGGGCGGTGGATGCCTCCAACCCATCGATGGTGGTTGCTATGAAAATGGACGCCACACAGCTGGAAGATGTGGTGGTTGTGGGCTATGGCGTGCAGAAGAAGGTCAACCTCACAGGCTCTATTGCTACGGTGAGGGTGGACGAAGGCTTCGCAGACCGCCCCGTAACCAACATCTCGTCGGGTTTGGCAGGTTTGGTCCCCGGTTTGGCCGTTGCACAGGCTTCGGGTGAGGCTGGTAACAACAGTGCCGAGTTGCTCATTCGTGGTATGGGTACCGTCAATGATGCTTCGCCACTGATTGTTATTGATGGTCTACCTGGTCTTACTTTGGACCGTGTGAATATGGAGGATGTGGAGAGTATCTCGGTGTTGAAGGACGCCGCTGCCTCGGCCGTGTATGGTGCTCGTGGTGCCAACGGCGTTATTCTCATCACCACCAAGACCGGTAAGAGCGCACAGAAAACACAGGTCAAGTTTTCATCCTCGTATGCAATCTCGAAGCCTACCAACACATTCCACTTCCTCACCGACTATGCACGTGTGATGCACCTCCAACAGCGTAGGCACGGAGTGAGCGTACTGCTCAAAGACCTCTATTTCAAGGATGCTACGGTGGATGAGTGGTTGGCTATGCAGATGATTGACCCCGTGAACTATCCCAACACCGATTGGTGGGACCAGATTACTCGCACGGGTATTATGCAACGCTACAATATCTCCGCAACGGGTAGTACCGACGTGTCCAACTTCTACGCATCGGGTGGCTACCAGAACGAGGTGGGACAGTTCCTCAACAATGACCACCAGCGATATAACGCACGTTTCAACTACGACTACAAGGTTAAGAACAACATCAACATTGGTGTTCGATTCGATGGTAGCTGGACAAACACCCAGTCGGCCTCTACGGGTAACCTCTGGAACTCCATCCCCGGTATCTACCCCTACGACCCCGAAACGGGACACTATGGTGGTACGATGGCCTATGGCGAGAGCATTTCGGGTGTGAACAACCCTCTGGCTATGCTCAATAGCACCATCAGCAAACGCAGCCGTCAGGAGGCCAACGCTTCGGCCTACCTCGATTGGTCGCCCCTAAAAGGGCTGAAAATGACCGTGGACTACATCATCCACTTCCAAAACACCTTCTCGGCCTCGGCTCCTATGCCCACCGGCCCTGCGTGGAACTTCCAAACCGACTCGCCAACCGAGTTGATTTATGTGCCCAACAACGCAGGTATCGAAAATAATATCTCGACCGGCTGGAAGAGTCAATTCTCCACCCGTATCGACTACAATACAACCATTGCACGTAATCACGACATCGCCATGTTGGTACTCTACAACGAGGAGTCCAACTTCTCACGCTCGCTGGGCGCAAGCAGGGAGGAGCGTATCGACCCCTCGTTGAGCGAGATTAACGCTGCACTGACCAATGTGCAGACCACTTCGGGTACTTCGGCCGCTTCGGGCCTTAGGTCGTTTGTGGGACGTGTGAACTACTCGGCCTACGACCGCTACCTCTTGGAGGTTAATGCTCGTTACGACGGCTACTCGCGCTTCACCCGTGGCCACCAGTGGGGACTCTTCCCTTCGGTGTCGGCAGGTTGGAGGTTCTCGGAGGAGGATTTCTTCCAGACCTATATGCCCGAGGCGTGGAGCAATGGTAAATTCAGGGTATCCTACGGCTCGTTGGGTAACAACACAGGTGTGTCGAACTACCAGCAGCTGAACACCCTCACAAGTACTAAATACTACATCAACGACCAAGTGGTGTCGGGTCTGACAAGTACCAAGATTATCAACGAGAGTCTTACTTGGGAAACAACAACGGTGCTTAACGTTGGTGTTGACTTGGGTTTCTTCAAGAATAGGCTCTCTATCGAGGCCGACTACTACAATCGCCTCACCGAAGGTATGATTCAGAGTACCAACGCTTCGATGATGATTGGTGGTCTTTCTACTCCCAAGAAAAATATGGGTAGCCTCCTCAACAGGGGTGCCGAGTTGAACATCACTTGGGCCGACAAGGTGAAAGATCTGCGCTACTTGATTAACTTCAATATTTCGCACAACCAATCGCTGCTGCTTTCGTGGAATGAGTATCTTGATACGGGTACCATCTGGATTGGTATGCCCTATAATTTTGCCTATATGTACCACGATTCCGGTTTTATCAACCAGACTTGGATGGATACTTATAGGGGCGTACCACAGAGCAAATTCCCCGGCGACTTGTTGCTGACGGATGTCAATGGTGATGGTCAGGTAAACCGCTACGATATGGTGGCATACCCACAATATAACCAAGACCGTCCAACAACCAACTATGGTTTCAACACCCAACTGCATTGGAAGGGCCTCTCGCTGTCGATGCTGTGGCAGGGCACCTATGGACGTATGGCCAACTGGCGCACCAGCTATAATAACTTCAACTTCGACACTACGGGCTATGCTCCTACTTGGGACCATTGGAATAAACAGTGGACCTACGACAACCGCTATGGCGAGTGGCCAAGGGCAGGTGGTGGTCAGGCTACGGCCAATATGGAGACTACCAACTATTGGTTTGACGATTTGAGTTACCTACGTTTGAAGAACCTTGAAGTGGCTTACAATCTGCCTAAAAAGATGCTCAAAAACATAGGTATAAGTAACGTGAAAGTCTATTTGTCAGGTACCAACCTTTTGACCTTCACCAAGTTCAGGGGCCTTGACCCGGAGAAGAGCAATCTCAATGACCTCTATCCTCTCAACAAGACCTATTCGTTTGGTATCAACATCACCCTCTAATGTGCAAGGAAGTTATGAATAAGAGTATAAAGAGAATATTGACAGCCGTAGCAGGTGTTATTCTGTGTGTGAGCTGCGACCCCAATTTGCTCATTGAGTCGCCCACAGACCGCCTGAGCGATACCCAATTCTGGAATTCGCTGGACGATGCCGAAACATCGCTCTATGGCACATTGGCTCACTGCCGCAACGTATTCTATCAGGAGTTTTTCCTCGATGGACACGGCGAGTATGTGAGGATGAACAATAACAAATTCAAACCCTCTGGCTATGGTAGTCGCTTCGATGCAATGTACAAGAGTTGCTACACAGCCATCAACCACCTCAACTACACTATCGACCACACCAACGAATTCCTTAAGGGAGTGTCGGACCCCGATGACGTGGAGATGCTCGAAAGGGTTGTTGGCGAGGCAAGGTTGTGGAGGGCAACAGTCTACCTGAGGCTGGTTGCATTCTGGGGCGATGTGCCTCTGCTGGATCACATCGTTACCGATATGCAGCAGGTGGACACTATTGGCCGTACTTCGATTGCCGCTTTGCGTAAGTTTATGGTGGAAGACCTTACCTATGCATTCGAAAAACTGCCCGAACCGGGTGCCACCATCAAAGGCCGTTCGTCGAAGGTTGCAGCCCTCGCAATGAGGGGTAAGGTGAATCTCTATTGGGCCTCGTGGAACAACTTCGGTTGGCCCGAGGTGGCAGAAATGGGCACCTTCAAGGCAAGCAAAACCGAGGCTTTGAGTGCCTACAAGGCCGCTATGGACGACTTTGAGGATGTTATCAACGACTACGGACTCACACTCTTCCGTGATGGCGAGCCGGGCGATTGGGGTGAGATGGGTAAGTGCGATGTGCTACCCAACTACTTCTACCTCTTCCAACCCGAAGCTGATGGTTGCTCGGAGATGATTATGACACTCTCCTATGGTGGTCAGGGTACCGACCAGAGTGAGCAGTTGATGTATGAGTTTGGTAATTATAGTACTGAGAAGGCTCCCGGACGACTCACTCCACGTTCGGAGATTATTGACCGCTACCAATCAACCATCACCGGCGACTTCTGCGAGCCAGTGGTTAGGGACCCCAACGCAAAACTCAAAAATGGCGCTTGCAATCCGGAAACCTACCGCAATAGGGACTATCGTATGAAGGCTACAATGCTGTGGAACGGCGAGAGTATGCCCACGATGATGGAGTTGAAAGACACCGGTGTAAAACGCTATATGTATAAGCAATACACCGGAACTGCAGTTGGCGCAGGAGGTGATGAGTTGGAGCTGCTCACTGTGAGTGAGGATGAAACAGGACTCATCTTCCGTAAGTTCGTGCGCGACCACGCCGGAGCCTACAACAATGAGGGCGACTACGATTTCCCGCTGATTCGTTTGGCCGATGTTTATCTGATGTATGCCGAGGCTGCCAACGAATTCTATGGCGGCTACACCGACCAAGCACTCGCATTGGTTAATAAGGTGCGCCACCGTGGTAACCTCCCCGAGTTAGCTCCCGAGAAGTATAGCACCAAGGAGGCCTTCTTTGAGGCTATCAAACAGGAGCGTATCGTGGAACTCATTGGCGAAGGACAGCGCCAGTTCGACATTCGCCGTTGGAGGGATATTGCCAATGTATTTGGTCCCGCCTATGGCTCGGGTGTTCACTTCTTCGACACCAAAGGCTCCGATAAGGGCAATGTGTGGAAGGCTGCTGACCCAAAGAGTTACCAAAAATGCTATGTGTTCCAATTCCCCACTTCGGAGGTGGACCGTAACCCCAATATTGACCAAACTCCTTGCTGGAACTAACAAAAATGTTGAAAGAGAATATGAAAAAGATTTTAATGATATTCACTGCGCTGCTCTTTGGCTCGCTCCTGTGGGGCTGCTTCGATTATGCCATTGACGAGGATGGTCTGTTGGTGAGCGAGGACGGCGGTTGCTATGTGCTCAATTTTGACTTGATTGATACCGACCAAAAGACCGTCAAGTCTTCGGTATATCCTCCCGTGATTGACACCACCAGCTGTACCATAGACATCTATGTTGTCTATGGTGCAGTGTTGGACAATGTCTATCCACGATTCAGCCTGTATCTGAACTGTAAACTTGAACCGAAGATTACGGGTCGTATGGATTTCTCCGATATGCAACCCCGCCAGTGGGACGTGATTTCGGGCAACCGCAAGGTTAGGAAGACCTACACCGTTTACTTCCACGAAGAAGAACCCATCAAATAAGACCAAAGAGAACTATGAAAAAGACGATTTATTTGTTGATTTGTTCGTTGTTTGCGGGCCTGATGCTGGGTTGTAATTCGCCCGAGGGTCCTACGACTCTGCTGAAAAACGACTGCTTGCACCGCTCGTGGGGTATCCATATGGTGGGCGAGGAGCTGGTGTTTGCCTATGCGGCAGCGATGCCCTATGGTACGGGCAAAATTGAGTCGATGAAGGTAACGGCCTCTATCGCAGGTGGCGCCTCTACTCGCTTCGACACCCGTGCCTACAAGACTTCTCAGGCAGGTGTGGAGGTTGGCACGACCGTGGCAACCAACATTCCGCAGACAAACCCTTGTTCGAGCAAGGTTGACCTCATTGTGGATACCTGCGCTATCACTCTGCGCTACTACTATGAAATTCCCGAAGAGGCTCGCGATAAGGATGTAACCTTCACATTCTATGCTTCGGCCGACAATGGTGAGGTGGTAAGCTACGAAATGGGCCCCATCCACTGCTCTCGTCAGGACTGTAGAACAGGCTTGGAGGCCAACAACGAGCGTTGCTACATCTCCATTGAGGATATGGCCGTTTATACCTACGACGAGGTTGTGGCTGGCAATAAGAGTGTGGACATCATCTACACCTACAAAACCGTAAAAACCCCCACCTCTCCTTCTGGTAGCAGTTCTATTGGTGGTCTGAACAAGTGCTTTATGGCACCCACCACCGAGGCAATCAATCGTCTTGAAGAACTCAAAACCATTCAGTTGCCTCCCGTGGAGCGCAACACCAAACTCCGTGAGTCGGCCCACGCAAAGGATGAGGTTATCGAGCAGAGCAAGTGGCACCTCTACATCACCGATGAGGACTTTGCAGCACTCGATTTCCGCCCAAGTCCTGTGGGTATGGGCTATTCCAACTTGGTTACCAACTTTGTTACGGAGTACAACTGTATTTGGATAGAGAGCGAAGATGGTAGGTATAGGGCTTGGATGTGGGTTAATACTCCCAGCTCGGACCTCACAGACCAGATTACCTTCGGTATGAAACGCTATGAGGTGAAGTAGAGGAGAGTGTAACGAAATACTTATTAGCGAAGTAGGATGAAACGATTGTTTCTCATATCGGCTCTTATGATATGGGTGTGGAGTGGTATGGCGCAGGAGCCTGCCGACTCTACACACCCGCGTATCTTTATGCGCAAAGGTGAACAGAAGGCCTTGGTGGAGAACATTGTTGCCGATGCTGCTTGGACGCAGATGCACGAAGCCTTCATTGAAGAGTGCGATTTTCTGTGTAATGTTGCTCCGATGGAGCGTGTCTTGGAGGGTCCGAGGTTGCACGGTGTGTCGTGTGAGGTGCTCCGTAGGGTGCTCTTTTTGAGCTATGGCTGGCGCACTACGGGAGAGGAGAGATTTGCAAAGAGAGCCGAAAAGGAGGCCCTACAAGTGTGTCGCAACTTTGTGGATTGGAATCCCAACCATTTCCTCGATGTAGCCGAGATGACGGTGGCGGTGGCTATCGCCTACGATTGGCTCTACGATTGGCTCTCAGAAGGAAGCAAGGCCGAGCTTGTGGAGGCCATTGTTACAAAAGGTTTGGAGCCCTCGCTCAACGACAAATACAATCAGGCATTTGTCCACAAGAAAAGTCGTCACTCCAATTGGGGACAAGTGTGCCACGGTGGACTTGCCATTGGTGCAATTGCCGTACACACCGAGAGGCCAGAGATTGCAGAGCGCATCATTGCCCGTAGTGAGGAATACATAAAACTACCGATGGGTAAAGCCTACCCGCCCGAAGGTTGCTATCCCGAGGGATTTGGCTATTGGGCTTTTGGTACCCAATACAACATTCTCTTTATTGCCGCAATGGAGAGTTATTTCGGCTCGGAGAGGGTTGAGGACTACAAGACTATGCCCGGATTTGTGGAGTCGGGAACATTCTCGCAGCAGCTCATTACCCCGATGCTGAAAACTTTTGGCTACTCGGACAACAGCACCCGCATCTACCTCGAACCCGCAACTATGTGGTTCAACTCGGTGAGGCCCGATGCACAACTCTACTATATGCAGGCACGTCTTTTTGAGGAGTTCAATAAGACCAAATCCTATGTTAAGACCATAAAAAATCGTCTTATGCCACTGATGTTGGTGTGGGGCGCAGGTTTTGGCGAGGGCCCAACAGTGCACCTTGCCAATGCCGAGAAGCCCACAAAGAACTTCTATCTCGGCAAGGGCGAAAATTCGGTGTGTGTGATGCGCACGGGTTGGACCAAGGAGGATATCTATCTGGGCGTGAAGTCGGGTAGGCCCGACAATTTCCACGGTCATATGGACATTGGTAGTTTCTACCTCGAAGCCGACGGCATAAGGTGGTCAACCGACCTCGGCAGCGACCACTATGGCGACATCGCAAAGGCAAAGGTGAGTATGTTTAAAATGACGCAGGATAGCCCAAGGTGGAACGTGTTGACCAAGTACAACAACTTTGCCCACAGTACAACCTATCCTGAGGGTGTCTATCAGAAGGTGGACGGTCAGTGCTACTTTGAGGAGTGGTCTGACGAGCAGGGCGATATGTTTGCACAAACGGATATTACCCCCGTATATGAGGGCCATTTGAACTCGCTTGTGCGTAGGGTAAGCCTGCGTGGAAGGAGTGTTAGCGTGGAGGATAGGGTTGTAAATGGCGACAAGGAGCAGCGTATGGTGTGGAATATGACCACGTTGGCTACCGAGGCCAAAGTGAACTATCGTCGAAATCGTATCACTCTCTATGGCGTTGACACTTTGGGTATTAAGAGAACTCTTGAATTGAAGGTGCAGTTTGAAAATAGGTGCGAATATGAGGTGGAGTTTGCACCTGCCACCAATCGCAACGACTATGAGAACGACAATAAGGGTGCCTCGTGGCTGCGCATCAAATATGCCCTTGCTCCGCAAGAGAAGCAAACCTTGAAGGTGGCCTTAAGGCCCAAGAAATAGTGTGGAAAGGGAATATAAAAATATAAATAGCTATGACTTTGAAGAAACTTTTGAAATTGGTGCTTTGGGTTGGCCTTGTAGCCTTCTGCGTGTCGATGTGCGCTTGCGCCCCCGAGCCAACACCTGGGCCGCTTCCCGGTATTGACGACGAGGACATTGTGGGCACCACTCCCGACAATCCCAATGGAGCCCTCCTGACTACTGCCCACCCACGTCTGATTTGGAACAAGGGTGAGGAGAAGGCGTTGATGCGCAACATCAACTCCGATGTGCGTTGGAAACGACTGCACGAGGCTATCCTGAGCGAAACAGAGAATGTACTCACGTTGGCTATGCAGGATTTCACTCCCAATGCCCGTGGCGAATTCCACTCGAAGGCTTGCGAGGAGGTGCGCAGAGTTCTCTTTTTGGCCTACTGCTATCGCACCACAGGCGAGCAGAAGTATCTGACCAAGTGTAAGGAGATTATCGCACACGTTTGCGGACTTGCAAGCTGGAACCCCAACCACTTCCTTGATATTGCCGAGCTGACCTTTGCGATGTCATTTGCCTACGATTGGCTCTACGATGCGCTCACCCTCGATGAGCGTGCAGCCATTATTACCAGCATCAGGGACAAAGCGCTCTTGATTTCGGAAACGGGTACCCCCGGAGCAAGTGCCGAGCAGAAGGACTACGAACTCCGCTGGATGGATATGGAGAGCAACTGGAATCAGGTGTGCCACGGTAGCCTTGCCATTGGTGCTGCCGCCATCTACGAGTCGGAGCCTGAAATCGCCGAGCGAATCATCAAACGCTCCAAAGAGAAGATTATGATTCCTATGCAGGGCGAGTACCCTCCTATGGGTGCCTATCCCGAGGGTATCGGCTATTGGGGCTACGGTACGGCACTCAATGCCATATTTATCAATGTGATGGAGAACTGCTTTGGTCTGACGTCTATGTCGGAAATCAGGGCCGTACAGGGCTTTATGCAGACGGGCCAATACTACTCGCAACTAATCACCAACACGCTCAACACCTTTGCTTTTTCCGACAATAGCACCTCGTTGTTGCTGCCCGAGCAATGCATCTTCTGGTTCTATGCACAGACCACCGACCCAACTCTGCTCTACTATCAGGCCAAGTTGGTGGATAAGTTTACCGACCCCGCAACCGACTACAATAACAATGGTAAACCATATTCGAAACAACTCGTTACGGGTTCCTATGCTCGCCACTTGCCATTGATGATGGTGTGGGGTGCAGGTACGAGTGGCACCGTTACGGCAAATTTGGATTTGGGCACCCAGCCTTCGTCGCTCTACTACATCGCCGAGGGTAAAAACCCCATATGTGTTATGCGCAGCGGTTGGGATACCACCGATTGGTGGGTGGGATTTAAGGCAGGTAACCCCAGCTGCCCCCACGGACATATGGACGTAGGATGTTTCTTGTTTGAGTATGGCGGTGCAAGGTTTGCTGTGGACTTGGGTAGCGATAGCTACAACAAGGTAAGTTCCCACATCAGCACTTCGCTCTTTGATATGACCGAGAATAGCGCACGTTGGCACAGTCTTTTGCGCTACAACAATAGGAGCCACAATACGCTCACCATCAACAACAAGTTCCAAAAACTCGAAACCAAGTCGGACTTCATTGAGAACTCCTCCGGCGAGATGAAACAGTATGCTGTTGCCAATCTCACTCCGTCCTATGAAGACCAAGTAAAAACCTTTAAGCGTGGTGTGGCCCTGATGGAGAAAAAGTATCTTGTCGTTGAGGACTACATTGAGGCAACTTCGTCTGTTGATGCGGATGTGGTGTGGAATATGACTACCAAGGCAACTTTCGGTGGCTATGATGCCTCCACGGGTATCATCACTTTGAAGGGTAAGAATAGTGCGAGCAAAACCTACACCATCAAACTGAAAGTCGTTGTGGATACCCCCACGGCTATTACTGTTGAGTGTACGCCCGTGTCGGACCACTTGCAGAGTTTCGAAACAGCAGCAGCCAACCACTATTTCCTGCGCATCAAATACAAAGTGCCCAAAGGCACCTCACAGCGTATGAAGTGCTATTTCCTGCCAGATGGCGTAAGCACTTCAACAACAACTGCAAACCTTGTAAAATAACCACAAAATCAGAATAGCAATAGATATGAAAAAAGCTTTCCCCTTGTGTGCAATAGTGGTTCTTATGGCTTTGGCAGTATCGTGCGCCGATGCCCACATCAAGTTCGCACGTATGTCCGACAAGGCATTTGAGAATGCCATAGAACAGTATGCCCCTTTAGCAGATAGTATGATGGCCAACCGCCCCGGTAGGTTACCACACTCCATCAAGCCCGATGGTACGTTGGCGGATGTCCCACCAATTTCGTGGGTTAGTGGCTTCTTCCCCGGCTCGCTGTGGTATATCTATGAGTACACCGGCAATGAGGCTTTCAAAGCCTATGCCGAGCACTTCACACACTATCTGGAGAAGATTCAGCACGTAACCAAAACCCACGACCTCGGCTTTATGATGTATTGCAGCTATGGCAATGCCTACCGTCTGACGGGCAAGGAGGAGTACAAAGATGTGGTCGTAACTTCGGCCAAGAGTCTTTCAACTCGTTTTAGCCCCGTGGTTGGATGTATCAAATCGTGGGAGCCTCGTGTGGGTTGCAATGGTGTTGACCAATGGGATTTCCCTGTGATTATCGACAATATGATGAACCTCGAATTGCTCTTTGAGGCCACTCGTCTGTCGGGCGACTCCACCTTCCACAAAATGGCTGTGAGCCACGCCAACAATACAATGAAAAACCACATTCGCCACGAGGACTATTCGACATATCACGTGGTGAACTACAACCCCACAACGGGCGCAGTGGAGCACCAACGTACCCAACAGGGCTTTGCCGACAACTCCACCTGGTCGCGTGGACAAGCGTGGGCAATCTATGGTTTCACGCTCTGCTACCGCTACACCAAAGATGAGGCATATCTCGAAACAGCCAACAGATTGGCCGACTTCGTGATTAACAACCCCCGCCTTCCCGAGGATGCAATTCCCGTGTGGGACTACAACGTGGGCGAGGAGGGCTTTGAGCCCGTGAAAGAGTACACCCCCGAACAGATTGCCCAAAAGCCGAGGGATGCTTCGGCTGCGGCTGTGATGGCTTCGGGTATGCTGGAGTTGGCAACCTACAGCAACGAAGAGCAGGCTGCAAGGCTTGTGGCTACTGCCGAGAAGATGTTATGCTCGCTCTCTTCGAAGAACTACACCGCAAAGGTGGGCGAAAACAAGCGTATGCTGTTGATGCACTCCGTTACGGCTTTCCCCATCGGACGTGAGGTGGATGTGCCATTGAGCTATGCCGACTACTACTACCTTGAGGCTCTCTTGAGGTGGAATAAGATTTTCGGTGCCCAATAGTTGAAACTATAAAAACACACAACGATATGAAAAGATTTTATTTTGCACTTATTGTGGTCCTTGCGACACTTGCAGTGGCGTGTAACCCTGAGGACGATGGCTACCTCATCATCCAAAACACCCCCATACGTAGCCAAGTGAAGGTTGCGTTGGACTTTGTGGTGGATGAGAATATGGGCACCAAGAGCCTCGACTTTGCCATCGGCACCAAACCTTCGGTTATGGACCCAGAGGCAGTGGCTTCAACGGAAGTGAGTCGTGCTGGAGAGAGTGTTGCCATCACCACCCTTCACGTTTTCCAATTCAGTTCGCAGGGCTTGATGTTTACATCTGAAAAGATTGACGTTGCAGGTGGACAAAGTGTTGAACCAACGCTCACCACAGGCCTCGGCCAGATTATCTACATCGTGGCTAATGCAGGCGCCTATGACTTCTCGAAGGTTACCGACCTTGCCTCGTTTGAGAGCCTAACATTCCCTATGGATAACATTGCTTCCGATGCCGACATCCCACTGGTTGGCTGTGTGAAGGGCGTTGATATTGAGCCTCTGGGCGAGGGCGTTGGAAAGGTGTCGGTCGGCGGACAACCATTTGAGATTGCCATCAAGAAGATTCTCTCGAAGGTGGTACTCACCTACAATTTTGACGTTGCCGATGCTGTGCTGAGCCAAGTGGTGCTGGCCGATGTTCCCACCTCGGCTCCTTTTGTTGAGCCGGCGGTTGACGGCGTGTTGAGTTTCTTCCCCGAGGGCGCTGTAGCTACCAACTTTACTGACAATGTTGTGGCTGTGGAGGGCGCAGGTACTACTTCTGGTACGCTCACGTGGTATGTGTCCGACAACATTCGTGGCGCTGTTGAGGAGTTTACCGAGCAGTCGCTCAAAAACCCCGCTTCGGCCCCCGAACACAGTACACACATCAAATTCTCGGCTAATGTGAACAATAGCACCAAGATTTACCACTACTCGCTCTATGTTGGCGAGGACAACTGTGGCGACTTTAACGTCTATCGTGGCAACACCTACAATATCACCGTTAATATTGATGACAAGGGTACCGAGATTGACCGCAGGATAGAGGTGGAGACTCCTCCTGTGATTATCATTGACCCCTGGGTGGAGCCTGCTAACTGCTATATGGTCGCTCCTGGTGAGGAGGTTATTATTGGTGCCCGTAAGGTTGTGGGCAATGTGGATAACGATCTCTTGGAGGGCAAGACCTTTGCCGATGCAGTAATCGTTTGGCAGACCAAAGAGAACGACGAGTTGGCACTCGGTGGCGCCGATGCTGTGGCGTATAGTGTTGACGAGAATGGTGCCGAGATTATCACCGTTAAGGCTGCTGCCGAGGGTAACGCTTTGGTGGCTGTGAGGGATGCAGCAGGTGAGATTTTGTGGAGCTGGCACATTTGGGTTACGGCCTATAATCCCGAGGAGGAGAACTTTGTGTACAACAACACAACCTTTATGAATCGCTCGTTGGGTGCTCTGAACTATCGCAAGGGCGAGACCCGCACTGCAGGTTGGCTCTACCAGTGGGGCCGCAAAGACCCATTCCCACCAACTGCTACCGAGGGCACCAAGGGCGAGAATGCTCCCATTCAACTCTATGATGCCAATGGTACACTGCTGCCCGCAGTTGATACCAATAGCGAACTTGACTCGCAGATTCCCAAGGCGGATGTGGGTATGGCTGATTCCAATTTAGCCTTTTCGATTGCCAATCCCTACACATTTATCTATAATACCATTAACAAAAGTAATACGGCAGCACAGCCCGTACACTGGATTACCAGCAACGCCAATTCGGATGCTATTACTGCTTCTTTGTGGAGTGGTGTGAAGAAGACGGTCTATGACCCCTGCCCCGCAGGATGGCAGGTGTCGGCAACCAACTTCTGGACCAACGACCCCGATAAACACAACTCGTTGACATACACAACAGGTGCTTCCACCTATGACGAGGGTGCTAATGGCTCGATTGTTAATGTGTTAGACAAAGAGTCAGTGTGGTTCCCCTTCCAGGGATATCGTAAGGCCATAAGTCAGGGTGTACAGGGCAACTGCGGCGATGTGGCCGTTGTTTGGTCTGTTAATTGCCACGCTGATGCGCTCCGTACTTGGGCTGTGAAGATTCGTGCAGCCGATTATCGAACAATGATTGATTACCCTAGGGCTGACGGCCTGGCAGTTCGCTGCGTGAAGATTGCACAATAACTATTGGATATAGTAGAAAACACAGCTGAAGGAATTCCCTTTGGCTGTGTTATTTTTGTTTAGTCGGCTTCTGGTGTGTAGACGATTTGTTGGTCGAGTCAAAATATGTGGTCGTGTATAAAAATCAGTGAGTGTCGTGTGAGTGCCGATGTGAATTATTCTGCAATGCTTTGATGCTTCGCATATAACCGAAATAAACACCTTCCCCAACGGGATCACGAAAAAAGGAGAGTCAAAAACTCTCCTTTTTTGTGCTCGGTATTCGACCACCCCACCAAACCTCCCCTTTCGTAGGGGAGGTTTATTATTTCGCTCAATACTGCCAAAAAGTTTGATTCAATATAATCCAACAACCCTTTATAACGAGCGATGCAATGTGGCAGCATTGTGGAGCAAAATCACAACGTCAATCAACGATTACCGTTTTGCTGGGGGCATTATCAGGTAACGGGAGCGAGGGAATGAGGCTATCCAACTAAGGTCCGAGTTGAGCGTATGGCGGTTGGGGCTCTTATAAGCACTCTCGTTATAGAGCATCCACAAGATGTGCCTGCTGAAATACTGTGGCAGTGTGGGCTTGCAGGCGTAGCCATCGGTAATAAGCAGTAGTCCGTCGTACTTTCGGGCTTTGTGGAAGTAGTCCACCACGGGTTGAAAATCGGTGCCACCTCTACCGTGAGCCTCAATCTGTTTGGTGGCTTTCTTCAAGGTTACAAGGCTCTTGTCATAGACCTCCGTATCGAAAGTAACAACACCTATAGACTCAATGCCACACTTGAAGGTGCGATTTATGGCTGCCAGAGCCAACTCCGCCTGCCGAGTAGAGACCGAGCCACTGACATCGACCGCCACCAGCAGGTTGCACGTCATATCGCGCTTGCTGCCCATACACTCAAACCCATAGCGTCGCGAGGGCAGCATACGCGTCAGTCGGCGTTTGCTACCCAGCACCGAGGCACGAAACATCGAAAGAATGCGACGATAGTCAATCTTGACCACCAAGCCGCTCTTTATCAGTTCAACCATACCGCCCGGCATTGTACCCCACATATCCGACTCGACAATCTCGCCCACCACCTCTCGCATAATCTCCTGATTGAGCGCATCTTCCTCCCACAATTCAGATTGCGAGGCGAGTTGTTCGGACGATGGTTGAGCCTGTGAGTTTTGCCCGCCATCTGCATCCTGACTTTCATTCTCGCGTGTACCCTCATTCTTATCCTGACCGTCCTCACCTACGCTTTCATCATCGGAGCCTTTACCGGTATCCTCGCCATTGGAGGTGGCGTCATCTTCGGTTGGTTGGCCATTTTGTGGCGACTGCTCTTCATTCTTATCATCACCCTTGCCATCGGGTTTCGAATACTCTTCACGCAGCAGCGCATAGTACTCCTCGAAGCAGAGGTTGCGGTGGTTGATAGGGCAAAACAGACGGTCGCCAACCGCATAGTTGTCGCCTATCACACAATTACTCGCCAGAGTCAGCACCTCTTTTTGTGCTTCTTCGGGCTGTCGCATATAGGGGTGCCCAAGCAGAATGCGAAACATCTCGTACCTCAACAATTCCTCGACCTCTTCCTCTCGGGTGGCCATTTGGGCGAGCAGAAGTGGGTTGTACTCCACCCGCATTTGTCCCACCCTGAATGGCACCAGCATCTGCTCATTAGCCGTCAAACGATGTGAGAAGAGGATGGCAAACAGTGCCGGCTCAAAGAGAAACCACTTGTTTGCGATATTTTGAAGTATTGGGGGCATAGGCTATAGGGATTTCAGAAATTCGGTAATTAGTTGAAAACACTTGGGGTTTTTGGTCATCATATAGATATTGGCCTTTGTGTAATTGTTGTTCTCATAGAGGCTACTGAAGTGCGCCATTGCCTCACGTCGCTCGATGGCAAGCCATTGCAGGTATTTTTGCAGACTTTCGTCCATCTTTTTTGTGAGTTTTGTAGCCGCTTCGAGATAGCAGTATATGCGCTCGTTGAGGATTGCAAGGTGGTGTACCTCATAGCTTGCAACTATGTTTTGCACCTTATCAAACGAGGCGAGGAGCTCTTCAGCCGAGAGTACTTGATCGTTGCTGATGCTGGCCACAAATGCAGCGGTGGCTTTGGCCCCCACAATACCTGCAATTATCTTGCGGACCACGCCCTCAATCTTGTCCACCCCTTTGATTACATCCGACACTCGCTCCCACGCACGTCTGTCGGGGCTCTTTTCGAGCGACGAGGAACCCTCCTCAACGGGAGTTGAGTCGAGCATATTGTTGTCGGACTGAATGAATTTTATGACACGAGGGTCTACCCCTTTTGTGGTTGCCCAGAAGAGCCAATCGGAGGCTGTTGGGGCAAAGGTGTAGATGTTAAAGCGCGACACGAGGGCGGGGTCGAGGTCGGTCAGCTGATACTCGTCGCCATCGTTTACGGCTGCAATGATGCGGCTACCTTCGGGCAGATGGCGCCCTGCCAAACAACGATTTAGGGCCAAGTCCATAATTGTTTGCAGAATCTCGGGGCGTGCACGGTTGAGCTCATCGAGAAACAATACTATGGGTTTGCCGTCGATGGGGAACCAATATGGGGGCATAAATTCGGTCTGCCCCGTAGCCTCGTTCTTGTGGGGCAGACCAATCAGGTCGCCCGGGTCGCTCATCTGCCCCAAAAAGAGGGTTACGACTCTCTGCCCACGCGAGGCAAAGTGGTCGGTGAGTATTTGCGACTTACCTATGCCGTGCTTGCCGGCAAGCATTATGTTCTGGTGGGCAGGAGTGCTCTCCACCACACTCACGAGTTCTTTTGCTGTAATTTTGATATTCATATAGTTATCCCTTTTTTATGCCACATTGGTTAATTGAGCGCTGGCTTGGGTGGTCAGCCGTCCCCGCTTGAATTGCTTGACCTCCAACGCATCGGCAGCAATGGTGGGAAGCATCTCGACAAAGAGAGGTAATTCTTTTTCGGCAAAGTGGAAGTCAAACTTTATACCCTCATAAACAAATGAGATTCTCACCTCTTTGTAGTCGCCATAATCCCCTTCTTTGTATGTGGGGTAGTCGATATAGTCGTTGGAAATGTTCATCTTCGAGAGCACCCCATTGAGCAGGTCATAGTAGGTTTGTTCCTTCATCTTTCGATACTTCTGCCACGAAGCAACTTTGACAACGTGTTCTTGGTAGAGCGAGGGGTTATCGACCATCTCCAACACCTGCTCGACAATCCATCGACGCTTGTCTGCCTGATTCAACCACCCCAATTTCAGGTGGTAGAGAGTTTGTTTGTTGCGACAATCCACCAACTCCAAATCGTCATACGAGATGCGCAGTTCAAGTCCACTGCCATCTTGTAGTGTCTGAAATTGCAACCACTCCACCCCCTCCCCATTCGTATTGAGCCATTTGCGGTAGGGACCTTTGCGGAAGTAGAGCATAAACGAAAGTGCATTTTCGTCGGGCAAGGAGAATTTTCGTCTATCTGCTTGGTCAGATACATACTCCAATTTCTCTCTAACGGGAATATAATTTACGGTTATCATCGGCTATCATATTTTTATTACTGCATTAAACTTACTGTACTTTTCGAGCAGGTGTTTGTACTCGATTGCGTAGTGAGCCATACTTTCGAAAGCACTCTCTTGGGAGCTGGCAAAGAAGGCAAAGATGAGGTACATACCCTTGTCCAACTTCACCTCTACATTCCCCCTCCACGGCAATGAAGTGGCATTTATGAAGACTTCGTAGCGCAGTCCACTACCCTTAGCCTTTGCGGCAAACAAATCTGTGTAGTGCTGTTTCAACTGTTGAACGTCCACCCTTTCTCTTGTCTTACCAACCATTGTATCAATTGCCAATTTGGTGGCCTCGATTGCCCCTTCAAGCGTTTTGAAAGGGAGTCGGGTGCTATTGAGGCTTATTCTCACAGCTCCATTTTCGAGGCGTATGTACTCCATTGAGGTTTGGTACTCAAAACTGACAAAATTTATTATGGCGCAACTATCGTATCGTTTGAAATCGACATACTTATAGTACTCCGACTTCTCCAACCACGACCAATACCCCTCCATCGTGAAGGGTGTGCCCTGCGACGAGGCAGCAGCTTTGGTGCAGATGCTAACCAATGTATTGAGCTCCCTTTTTGACGGGAGCAATTGAATCTTTATCGACTTCATCTTCGCGTGGTATTACTGTACAACTTCACTCCAACCCTTCTTCACACCGGCAGCCACAAACTCCTCGGCGAGGGCCATTATCTGCTTTTTGTTAGACGATACCCTGATGTCGCGTTTGAGGGGCTCTTTCCTTCCTGCACTGAAATCAGTGAGGTGGAATACATAGGCAGGGAAGCGACCTGTCTGCTCCTTGTTTGTTTTCCAGACCACAAACTTCTGCACCATCATCTTCTCGCCCTCACCCTTGGTGAATACTCGGCGATAGATCACCTGCGATTCGGGCAGTTCCTTATAACTCACAGCCTCTTGGGTGGAGAAGGGGCAGATGTCGGTAATTTGCCTCAGGCGGATAGACTCCTCGCACATCTCCTTGTCATCCCTCAGGTAGAGGATGCTGATGTGGTGGGCCGATACTCCCGGGGTGGAGGCCTCAACGGTGTAGCCCTCCTCGTCGGTGTAGCGCAAGAGGGTGTTCATCTTCGCCTTGCCATACGAGTCCTCGGCCAAAAAGTCGCCCACCATCAACTCTACGATATACTCGGGACGCACCATCTGGAATGCCACATTGCGCGAGTCGGTCTCGATGTAGTTGCTCTGTGTGGCAAGTGGCGAGAGCAGCTTGTAGAGCTCTTTTCGCTGCTGAGTACCGATGCCCGAGCCCGTCACGGCAAACTGCTGCAAGAGTCCGTCGGGGCGCATCACTGCAACCATAATATCCCTCACGGCATCATCGTTGGGTGCATCCCTTACGGTGTAGCCCACAATGGCGGCATCAATGGTGTGGTGGGGTTTAATCTTGTAGGACATAAAGGAGTTGATGCGCACCACAACACCCTCGGCACCCTCCTCGGTAACCCACTGATTGTAGATCTCCGCCAGCTCGACATTTGTGGCAGCCTCGCGCGCCTCAACGGGGTGCACGCGCTCGCCAGAGAAGATTTTTTGGATGGTAGCGAGTTTCTCGCGATAGTCGGGGCTCACCTTCTGGTCATCGAGGTCAACGAGGTCGAAGATTGCCAATTTCAGGCGGTCATGGAGCGACTCATCGGCAACCGCTCGCGAAACATCAAATACCCTCTCACGCCCCGAAGAACTCAAGACTGCGTAGAGTTCGCCCACAGCTGTGGCACTCCTCAGACCTGCTCGCTCCACCAGAGCAGCAAACTCTTTGAGGCAGGGCAGGTCGCGCAACTCGGCACCCGAAGTGGAGAATGCAGCCACCTCGCCATCGCGATAGAAAAGCATCTGCATCGTTCCATCAATCTTGCGTGTTACGCAATAGTTGCCACCTTCGAGGTCTTTAATGCAACTACCGTCAATCAGGATAAAAGAGCTGGAAATCTGTCGTTTGTAACTCTTTGCGAGTTCGGAAAAGTTGTTCTTCATAGTTCTACAAGGTTTTAAGTTCAAGATTTGTAAGGTGAATAATAAGGCAGTACTTCTCGCCCTCGATGCGCCCCTCGAGGAAGGCTCGGTAGGGAGTGCCGCCACGGTTAATTACGATTGGACCAACCCCTTTGGGGCCTGCACCCACAAGCATAACACTCCGTTTGTCGGCGAGTTGCTTGGCCATATCGTAGAGGAAGTCATAGGTCAGACCGTTGATGTGCTTAATCTGGTATTTGCGCGAGAAGACAAACATCCTTGCAGCCTTTTCGATGGGTATCAGTTTGCCGGTCCAGCGCAGGGGAATGTCGGTGTTGATGTTCGACTCCACATCCTCGAAGGGGTGCACATCTTTCTCCTCGCCTTCGGGCGTGAACACAACCTCCTCGCGATTGACACGATAGGAGATGGAGTTGTCGTCGGCAATGAAAATCTTGCGCACCCCCGACAGATACATACCCACTCGCTCAAAGTCAATCTCGGGGTCGGAGGTTACAAGATTGGTGGCGAAGTTCTCGACTGACCCTGCCTCGCCAACAAGTGTGGACAGTTCGGTTGCGAGAGTTGATTTAAGGAATCGGGCGTTGGTATAGTCGCCACCACCACGAAGCACGGTGCGAATGTCGCTCTTTTCGCGTTTCTGCTCAAAGCCCACTTGGGCATTGCGGCTCTTGTCGTTTGATAGGTTAATTGCTCTCATAGGCTACATCATACTAAAATCAAGTTCATCTTCATCAATATCAATATCTTCCACTTCGGTCAGCACACCCTCATCTTCAAGGCCGATGAAGTCGAACTGCATAGGCTCGCCAGCAATGAGATATGGGGTTGTCCCGTTGGTGAGCAAGAAGGCTGTGAACCTCTCAAAGCCACCCTTGTAACTAAAGTCAAAGGTGTAGATGTCGCCGCCCAGCAGAGAATTTAGTGCGGCACCCTGTTCACCGGTGAGTTGGTAGACTGTCGAAACTCGCAGATTCATCAACTCCTCCACCGTCGCCTTGCGGGTTAGTTCGATGGGGTTGTCGAACGATGAAGGGGTTGCAACGGCTTCGGAGCCATCGGCGTGAACGGCAACGAGGTCAGCCTTTTCGAGCCACAGCCCATCTTCGCCGAGCATACCGATTTTGGTCGCCCCCTTTGGAATGATAATCTGACCGCTCTGGTCCAATCCCGCTTGTCGACATAGCACCCCTTCGGGTGTCGTTACTCGGGCTTCGGTCCAGCCATAGAGCTTTTTGCGCTCCAACTTGACAGGTGCAAGGTCTATGCTCTCTCCACCTATCCTAAAATTTAGACTTCTACACATAGCGATACATTATTGAATTATTATATGATTGTTGTGATTTCGTATGTTCGGAGAGATAAGGCGACAAATGAGAATGAAGGGGCCACCTCAAATAAAATGATTTCTTCTTCCCCTTTTTCGAAAACAAATGTACTATAGACGTACGCCAAATTGTGGCAGAGGTTGGAGGAGTAAAATTTTTTATGCCATTTTTTTGCCTATGCTTTAGGTTGGCACAGGTGGCCGTTATCTTTGTTGTCAGAACTTGTATTTATGTTTTAACTCAAAAAACTTGAAACTATGGCTAATATTTGTTGCTCGCAGTATGTTGTCGAGGGCGAAATGTCCGAACTGAAAGACCTTTACGAAAAAATGAAGTCCTTGGAGGAGGGAACTGCTCCCGTTGTTGATGCCGCAGAGGACAACACTTGGGTTGCAAACCTGATAAACTTACTTGGTGGAGATTGGGAAAACCTCGAATGCAGGGGTAGCTTCTACGAGGTCAAGCTGGACGAAGAGAGGGGGCTCTTGACCTATAATATCGAATCAAAATGGATCGAACTTGACGAGGTGCGCGATTTCATAAGTGAGCAATATCCTTCGCTGACTATCTATTTCCGCACTGAGGAGCCCGGATGTGATATTTTTGAGACCAACGACCTCGAAAGCAAATATTTTGAGCGACACAAGGTAAGTTACTACAATGTTGATTGGGAGCGAGTGGAGTTGTACTTCTTCACACAGGAGGAGATGTTTGCCAAAATGAACGAACTGATGGATGTGAATGTCGGCTCGATTGAAGAGATGCTGCGCGAGTTTGAGGACTACAACTCGGACAGCGATGTCGAACTGTGCTACAACTACTTCGAGAAGCCCTCACCAAATCTCTTTTAATCCCCATTTACCACAAATAGTTGATTATGGAACAAAAACTTTCAACGAAAGCGCAGAGGGTGTTGGAGAGGTGTGGCTACCGCATTATCATCGACCCCATACCTGCACGACGGCTCCTTTTGGCACGAGAGCAGGGCATCGAGCATTGAGGATACGGAGGGCGTGTTGGAACCATTTATGGGGCGCGAGGAGAGTGAGTGCCGATTTAGGGTTGGCGACTTGGTGGAGGTGTTGAGGGGCGATATGGTTACTTTGGAGGTAGTCCACGCCCTGCCGCCCTCCCCTGCGCGGGTTGAAGAGATACAACACAAGACTGCCAACGCCTATGCCCAAGAACTCCCCGAAGCCCATTTGCAACGCCTCTGCGGGCTTGACTACTCCGATGACTCCTACGTCACGCTTGATGGAAGCGAGAGCTATATGGCAAACCACTCACACCCTCTGACCACCCAGCTTTTCCCCGTAAGGCTAAAAGTTCCTCAACGCATATGTGTTAAATTTTACAATTCTATCTCCCTCGAAGAGGGCACTCGCTGATTTTCTGTAACCATCACCCTCACACGAAAAAGAGTCGGAGCAACAACACCTCCGACTCTTTTTTGTGGGGTGGTGCAGGTCGCACACCCCACATATTCTACTTCGCAGTATCTCAGGGGTTTTGTCATACTTGGTCGATTCTATTCAAGACTCTGGTCAAAACAGGGGGCGGAGAACTGGGAGTCGGCAGGCAAAAGCGAGGCGAGGTCGCTGCTGCGCAGTATGGGTTGTACATCGGTGCCGATTCTGAACCACACTTCAAACTCATTGCGCATATCAAACTCGTGGGCAACGCTTGCTTTGAGCTGGTCGGCATTCGCAAAGTAGCAGTCGATGATGGCATCGCAGAGCGACTCGCTCTCGAAGGTAACAAATGGAAGGTTTGCAGGGCACTCGGTGTTGGGGAAGGCGGCAGTCAGGGCGTTGTTGATGGTGGTCTGGTCGTTGGTGCTCTCAAACAAAAGGGTGGTGATGAATTGTGCTTTGCTCATAATAGAAATATGTTTTAGGGGTTAAACTTCCGAATTGCAATGCAAGTATACCCCACATCTGTGCCAACTTGTGGCATAGGTTGAAAATATGAGAAAATTTTTCTACTGAATAAAACCAATCCTTCTTTGAGGAGCAGAGGAGCCAAGGCGTTCTTCGTTGCAGAACTCCACAAGGCGGTCGAGGCTTATGTCCACACCCCACAGCACCTCCTCAACGGCGTGTTTGCGTGCCACATTCTCAATCTGACCACCGCTGAAATCATACTTTGCCGCCAGCATTGCCGCATCTTCTGCCGAGAGCGAAGGTATCATAGTCTGCCAAATGGCTCGTTTCGCCTCTGCCGAGGGTTTCTGGAACTCAATCTTATAGAGGAATCTGCGCTCAAAGGCGGAGTCCATATTCTTTGTGAGGTTGGTGGTGGCAATCAAGATACCCTCCAAGTTCTCCATCTCTTGCAGGATAATGTTCTGAATGGAGTTTTCCATCTTGTCCACCGCACGTTCCACCCCTTCGTTGCGTTTGGAGATAACAGCATCTGCCTCGTTAAAGAACAGGATGGGGGTGCGCTCGCAGTTCTTGACAAGGTGGCGGTAGGTGTCGAAAATTGCTTTCACATTCTTCTCGCTCTCGCCCACCCACTTGCTACGAATGTTGGCGAGGTCCACCTGCATCAAGTCGCGCCCCGTCTGACGGGCGAGTTGGAGCACCG
>JAFVSY010000112.1 GCA_017503465.1 Tidjanibacter sp.
ATTTTGAATTCCCTTTCTGCCCTCAAAAGCCATAAAACCAAAAAAAGCCGCACTCCCAATGATGGAGTGCGGCTTTGTGTAAGGCGTATGGCGGTCGGGACTATGGCTCCAACATCAGTTCATTCCTGCTGTAAGTGTCCGGTTGGCCCGACCGAAGAAAATTCTCTATTTGGCAAATTTATCTTTGTGTTTCTCAAGCTGTTTCTTGATTGCGTCAATGGCACCATCCACGGCCTCCTCGAACGATTTGCTCTGGTGCTCGGCCACAATCACTTCTGTCGGAACGTCAAGTTTGATGGTAGCCACTTTGTTGCCTTGTTCGGGGTCCTTGTCGAGTTTCAGAATCACCTCGGCACCGGATACTCGGTCTACAAAACGCTCCAATTTATTCACCTTGTTCTCAACAAATTCGAGCAACTTCTTGTCGGCATCGAATTTCACGGATTGAATCTTTACGTTCATACCTAATCCTCCTTGTTATTTGGTTATCAATTATCGGTTGTCAGCTCTCTGCAACCTGTTGTCTTTTTCCCTATGAGGGTCCTTCAAACAGCCCTCCCCTTGCTTCCTACCTGAGGGACTTCAAGCACTTCCACCTCCCCTTGCTCCCTACTTGCCTCGTCCTCTGGGGTGGGCCTGGTTGTAGGCTTCTCGCAGGTGGGCGATGTCGGTGTGGGTGTAAATCTGCGTGGCCTGCAACGAGGCGTGGCCCAGCAGTTCCTGTATCTCCCTGATGTCGGCTCCGTGGCCCAACAACTGGGTGGCGAAGGTGTGGCGCAACACGTGTGGGCTGTGCTTGCCCTTCACTCCTGCGGCAGCCAACTCACGCTGTATGATGCGCTCAATCTGATAGCGGCTCATTCCGCACACCTCTACTTGGCCATCGGGGGAGCGTTTCGATGTTAAAAATAGTGCTTTTTTGTGAGAACTGCAAACATTTTGCCTACAAAATTCGCTCCTACTTTTGAGGTACTCTGCAAGGTGTGGGCGCAAGTGGTTCACAATGGGAACGATGCGCTCCTTATTTCCTTTGCCGAGAACTCTCACCTCGGCGAGGTTGTGGGCGAGGGAGTCGGTTGTGAGGGTGGTAATCTCGGCAAGTCGCATCCCCGTGGCGTAGGTGAGCACCACGAGGAGTGCATCCCTCTTGGGGGCATACTCTTCGGCCTCTTCCAGGCGCGCCAGGAGGGTCCTCGCGATGTTTTGTATGTTGTCGGTGTGGATGTAGGTGGGCAGCTTGGCGGGAGTTTTGAGTCGGTAGGTTTCGGCGAGGGGGTTGTGGTCGATAATCTCCTTGTCGGCCATCCAGCGAAACCACGCCTTCACCGAGGAACTTTTGGTGTTGACCGAGGCAGCCTTGCACTTGTTGTCCTTGGTGAGGTGGTTTATCCATCCGCTGAAGTCCTCGCGGCTGACAAGGGCGGGGCGGAACTCTTGGGGCGTGGAGTGGCACCACGTCACAAACTCCTCACAATCACGAATGTAGTTGTGGACGGTGCCCGGGGCGAGCCTCCTTTCGTAGGCGATGTAGTGCTCAAATTGTTCCAAAGCGTTCTTCATATCCCAAAAATAAGAAATAAAATTGAAAATTGAGAATGGAAAATTGAAAATTTTGGTGCCTTCGGCACGGGTATTAAAAAAGATACCCGAGAGCAGGAAGGGCAGAAAGGGCGAGGAAGGGCAGAAAGGGAATTTAGGGAGGTTAAGGAGGTTAGGGAAGATGGGAAGGATAGGAAGAACGGTTATCACTCCCTACACTCCCTACACTCCCTACATTCCCTACATTCCCTACATTCCCTACGCTCCCTACACTCCCTATACTCCCTACTCTCTCTAACTTCCCTAACCTCTCTACACTCCCTTTGTTACCCTTTCTGCACCACAATTTTTATGGAAAAATGTAATATAATTTTTTTGGGAGTCGTTAAAAATGTATAACTTTGCGCACTAATATGCCCTTTTGGCAACGAGTGCCGAAAGATGGAGGAAATGTTTATGAAGAGAAATTTTGTGATAAAGATGGTTGTGGTGGCGCTTATGGTGGGCGCTGTGGGGTGTAGTTCCTACAACAAACTCCTCAAAGCCAACGACTCCGACCAGATGTTCCACGCTGCCATTGACTATTACAACAAAGGACAGTTCGACCGTGCATTGCAACTCTTCGAGGAGATTTCTCCCCGATACAGCGCCACAATGAGGGCCGACACCATTATGTACTACACCGGTTGCTGCTTCTACAAGCAGGGCGACTTTATGACAAGTGCGCAGATTTTTGACGAGTACAGGCGCACCTATGGTCGCAGCCCGCTGTTGGAGGATGTGGAGTATATGCACGCTATGGGCTACTACTTCGCCTCGCCTGTCCCCTCAAGGGACCAGACCACAACCCTCCAGGCCATCTCGGCCATCAACGAGTATTTGGAGCGTTATCCCGACACTCCCAAGAAGGGTGTGTGCGAAATGAGGCTCGAGGAGTTGCAGAACAAACTCTACGACAAGTCGTTCATCAACGCCCGCACCTACTACAAAACTCGCAAATACAAGTCGGCAATCATTGCTCTGCGCAACGCCTTGTCCGACTACCCCAATACGCCCCACAGGGAGGAAATTCTCTACCTGACCCTCGTTGCGTGCTATGAGTTGGCTTCCAACTCGGTATCCTCCTTGCAGGTGGACCGCTACCTGGATGCTATGGACGCCTACTACAACCTTGTGTCGGAGTTCCCCAACACCAAGCACAAGAGGGCTGCCGAGCGTATGCACCGCGCTTGCAAAAACTACCTCGCCAAGCACAATGCCGGCGAGATTGAGAGCGACGGCACCGATGTGGTGGGGGAGAGCAAGTTGAATACAAATACAAATATGCAATAGTTTAAGTCTAAACACAATGGAGATTAAAAGGAACGTACCAAACAACACGGTAACCCGCAAACTCACCGACATTGACGGCCCCACCGGCAACGTCTACGAGTCGGTTACCATCATCGCCAAACGTGCCAACCAGATTTCGACCGAGCTCAAACAGGAGCTCAACCGCAAGTTGGCCGACTTCTCTACCACCACCGACTCGTTGGAGGAGACCTTCGAGAACCGTGAGCAGATTGAAATCTCGAAGTACTACGAGCGTATTCCGAAACCTGTACTCATCGCAACCGAGGAGTTCCTCGATGGCGAGGTTGTGTTCAAGGAGAAGGAGTAAGGCAGTCGGTATAATTAGACGAGAAGAGGAACAAGTTGGGGGCGTTAAGGGCGCTAATGCCTTTAAGGCCCTCAATGGTTTTTGGCAACATCACTCCCTCATACCATCAACTTATACGCACGCACAATGCTACGACATCTGACAGTTGAAAACTATGCACTCATCGAGAGGCTCGATATGACATTGAGCCCCCGTCTGAATATTATCACGGGCGAGACGGGTGCGGGCAAGAGTATTCTGCTGGGTGCCTTGGGGTTGGTGTTGGGCAACAGGGCCGACATCGCCACCCTCAAGGAGAGTGGGCGCAACTGTGTGGTGGAGGCCGAGTTTGAGGTGGGAGCCTACGCTCTGGAGGAGTTCTTTGAGGAGAACGACCTGGAGTGGGCAGCCACCACAACCATACGCCGTGTGATTACCCCTGCGGGCAAATCGAGGGCCTATGTGAACGACCTGCCCGTGCAACTCGCCGTGCTCAAGGAGTTGGGCACAAGGCTCATAGACATCCACTCCCAGCACCACTCGCTGATGATTGCAGGCGAGGGCTTCAGGATGCAGATTGTGGACGCTGTGGCGGAGAATGGCGAACAGAGGAGTGCCTACCAGGAGGCCTATGCCGCCTTGCGCAGGGCCGAGAGCGAACTTGCGGCATTGCGCCGCACGGTGGAGGCAAACCTGCGAGATAAGGAGTACATCGAGTTCCAATATGGCCAACTCGCTGCGCTCAAGTTGCGTGAGGGGGAGTTGGCGGAGTTGGAGTCCGAGAGCCGAATGTTGGACAATGTGGAGCGCATAGCCGACACCATTGGTGGTGCGGTGGCTCTGCTGGATGAGGATGAGAACGGAGTGCTTGCAAGGTTGCGCCAGATTGAGGGCGGCTTTGCGAAGATTAGCGATGTCTATACCCCTGCCGGCGAGGTTGCCGAGAGGGTGAAGGGCGCGCTGGTGGAACTCAAGGATATTGCAGCCCAACTCGGCGAGGAGGCCGGCTCGGTGGAGAATAACCCACAGAGGGCCGAGGAGGTAAATGATAGGCTGGATGCCATCTACACGCTGATGCGCAAGCACGGGGTGCAGACGGTGGAGGAACTCATTGCGTTGGAGAAGGAGTATGGCTCCAAGTTGGGTATCATTGTGGATGCCGATGCGGAGTTGGCTCGCTTGGAGAGCGAGGTGGGTAGGCGCAGGGAGGTGGCAGAGAAGTGTGCCGCCACGCTTACTGCCTCAAGGCGTAAGGCCGCCGAAAGCCTGGCAGCACAAACGGAGGCTATGTTGGCCCGATTGGGTATGGAACACTCCACCTTTGTGGGCAGAGTGGGTGTGGCCGAGGGGCTCACTCCCACGGGTGCCGACACTGTGGACTTCCTCTTCAGTTCGTCGCCCAAGTTCTCACCACAGCCGTTGGAGAAGGTCGCTTCGGGAGGTGAGATTTCGAGGGTTATGCTCTGCCTGAAGGCTCTGGTGGCCGACAAGGCCAATATGCCAACGGTGGTGTTCGACGAGATTGACACGGGTATTTCGGGGCGCATTGCCGACGTTACGGGCCAGATTATTGCCGAGTTGTCGGTAGGTCGTCAGGTGGTCAATATCACCCACCTGCCGCAGGTGGCCTCAAAGGGCGACACCCACTTCAGGGTGTTCAAAGATGCAGCCGATGGGCGCACACACATAGAACTCCTCTCGGCCGAGGAGAGGGTGGTGGAGATAGCCAAGATGCTCGGCGGAAATGAAGATGTGTCGGATGCGGCGTTGGAGTTGGCACGCCGATTGATAGAGAAATAGGAGAGTTTGGGCAATGGACAAAGTTCGGGCCCAAACTTTTGTTTTATAGGCGGTTGGCAAGAGGTTGAGGTTTTGAAAAATGTAGAATTTCGCCTCTGCTCCGAGGATGCCACTCGGCAAAAAAGGTACCTTTGATAAGATGTGGAATTGCCAATAGAAAAGAGATGATTGACTACAAGAAAGAGTACGACCTGCTGGGTAGGCTCTACAATACGACCACCGAGGTTATACCCATTCCCGATAGCGGAGTGGAAATCCACAACCGCCACTACTCCTCCACCTTCCCTGCCGAGTATAGCGACAATGGGGTGGTGATGGGTAACCTCTACTACTTTGAACTCACACAAGGGGGCCGAGATGAGAACAACCACTTTGTCTACCCCGTGATGGTCCCCACCAGAGGAGAGGGTGGCGAGGGGGCCAAATTTGACAAGGCCATCTTGTTCTTCCACGGACTCAACGAGAGAGCGTGGAATAAATACCTGCCGTGGGCCAAGTATCTGGCCGAGAGGTGTGGCCGTCCGGTGATTATGTTCCCCATCGCCTACCATATGGGGCGTGCGCCAAAGAGTTGGAGCAACCCACGCAATATGATGGAGGTGGCCAAAGACCGCAACAATGGGGAGCTCTCCTCCACCTTTGCCAATGCCGCATTGAGCGTGAGGCTCGAGAAAAACCCCGAGAGGTTCCTGATTTCGGGCGTGCAGAGCTACTACGACGTGATTGACATCGTGGGTAACATAAAGGCCGGTGGCGACCCTCTGTTTGAGAAGGGTACCCACATCGACATCTTCTCCTACTCCATCGGCGCTTTCCTCTCGGAGATATTGCTGCTCAACAACTTCAACGACCTTTTCCGCGACTGCCGACTCTTTATGTTCTGCGGAGGCACCACCTTTGATTCGATGAACGGCATCTCCAAGTACATTATGGATGAGAAGGCATTTGAGAGTGTTATGAGCCTCAATAACCCCAAGAAACTCAAACGTATGGGGCGCAATTTTGAGGGGGCCACAAAGAGTATGAAGTTCAAGCGCACGTGGAACGGCATTGGGGTGATGATGAGTAGCAAAGAACGCCGTAAGGAGCGTGAGAAGCTGCTCAACAAGTGTGCCCACAACATCTATGCAGTGGCTCTGGAGAAGGACTCGGTGATGCCCTACAAGAAGATTGTGCGCACGCTCAAGGGCAAGAAGGGCGACATCCCCACGAGGGTTGAGGTCATCGACTTCCCCTACGACTACTCCCACGAGGTTCCTTTCCCCACGGGAGATGACAAGGTGGGCTCACTCGTTAATCGCTGCTTTACGGTGATTTTCAACAATGTGGCCAACTTCTACCTCATTGGCGACAGTGTGCGCGAGAAGGCCGAGAGGTACCGCTTGGAGAAGGCGGAGCAGGCCGAGCGTGCCGAGCAGGAGCGCAGGGAGAAGGAGGCGCGAGTGAGGGCTGCGAAGGCTGCCAAGCAGGAGCAGGAGGAGCGCGAGAAGGCCTCCAAGCGTGAGCAGAAGGAGCAGGCAAAGGCCTCCAAGCGCGAACAAAAGGAGCAGGCAAAGGCTGCCAAACGTGAACTCAAGTCCCAACGAAAGGTAGCAGTGGCGGAGCAGAAGATGCAACGCAAGGCCGAGAAAGCCCAACGTAAGGCCGAGAAAGCCCAACGCAAGGCCGAGCGCAAGGCGGCCAAAGAGCAGCGCAAAACCGCTAAAGCAGAAAGAGTAGTTAGTAAAGAGTAATTAGTAAAGAGTAATTAGTAAAGAGTAATTAGTAAATATTTTTCCCTAAACTCCCTAAATTCCCTAACCTCCCTAATCTTCAGGTCAAGCCACACAGCCACACCTTTACGCTTAAATAAAACACCCCTCCCTTGCAAAAAGGGAGGGGCTGTTTTTTGGGGAGGTGCAGGGCTTTCAACCGCACAAAACGGTTTGCGTCTGCCGACTAAATGTTCTCCTTCAGGCCGGCCACGATGGCTTTCATCTGGTCATACTGTGCCTCCATACTCTCCAGCAGGCGGTATTGGGCACGTGTGCGCACAAGGTTGTGGTCGGGATATTTGATTTTGTAGTAGGTGTCGCCATCGATGTAGTCCATCAGGAAGCGCAACACCTGCTCGAAGGTGATGAACCTGCCGCTGAACGCCAACCACTCCCACTCGCTCTCCGACAAGGTGGCAGCCCTCTCCGAGAGGTAGCCCTCAATGTAGGCACGGAACATATCGATGCTCATCGACACGTTCTCCAACTCGGGGTCGTCCTCGGCTCCGGTGTTGGTGTAGGAGCGCAGAGCGTCGCCCACGTCGTTGAGCGAGGTGCTGCTCATAACGGTGTCGAGGTCGATGGCGCAGAGCACATCCTTGGTGTCGGCGTCAAAGAGTATGTTGCTGATTTTGGTGTCGTTGTGGGTTACTCGCATAGGGATGGTGCCATTCTCCACGAGGGCCCAGAAGCCCAACATCTCCTCCCTACGGCTCTCAATCCAGCCAATCTCCTCGGTCAGCGAAGCCACACGGCCTGCCTTGTCGGCCTTCACGGCCGCATCCCACTGCTCAAAGCGGAAGCGCATATTGTGGAAACCCTTGATGACCTCGGCCAGGGGCTCGTTGAAGTCGGCCAACTGTGCCTGGAAGCGACCAATGCCCTTGCCTCCCTGATAGGCGAGGGCGGTGGAGTCGGCACGGTCGTAGGTGATGGTGTTGGGGATGAATGTACACACGGCCCAGAAGTTACCCTCGGCATCCTTGTGGTAGAGAGCACCATCGGTGGTGGGTATCACCGTGAGCGTCTCCCTCTCGGGGTTGGCAACTTTTGTCTTGATGTGGGTGGTAACCTTTTGGATGTTCTCCATCATCGCGGGCACGTCGGGGAAAACGACGTGGTTTTTGCGCTGCAGGATGTAGTCGGGGGCCTCCGCCTCGGAGGTTTTGATAACAAAAGTGTCGTTGATGAAACCATCGCCCAGGGGTTTGATTTCGGCAATGGTACCACGCAGGTCAAAGCGACCGGCGATGTTGTAAAGTTGTTGGCCCATAGTCTGTTGTGTATAATATTTTAGTTGTTACTATTTCTCCAAAACGAGTTCACCAAACCACTCGGGGCGGTGGAAGTCGGGTTGCTCCACCCCAATGGGGCTCCAGCTCACAAAGTGTACGGGGGTGGTGCCGTCGCCACACTTGTAGAGGTTGGCCAGCAGCCTCTCGGGTGTGCCATTGATGTCCAATACCGCAAAGGGGAGCTCAAGTTCCAGGCTCCACTTGCCGTCTTTGATGTCGATGGGCTCGGCGGGCAACGACGAGCGGCGCACAATGGGTGCAGCCTGTTCCTCGGTGAAGTGGGTACACTCGGTGCGCGAAAGCCTCTTGGCCGAGAGTCCCACGCCAATGCAGTTGGTCTCAAAGTTGAAGTAGAATGGGCTCTCGGGCTCCTTCACGAAAAACTCCACGCAACTATCCTCCCACACGGGTCCGTTGGCGGTGGTACACACAGCCTTGGTGTGGGCCTCCTCCACCTCATAGCGTACCAGCAGCGAGGTGCCGTTGTGGCCAATGTGGAAGCGCACCGAAGGCCTGTAGGGATACTCTGCCCAGTTGATACACTCGATGGTGTCGGTGGCAAATTGTTCCAAGTGGTCGAACCCCTCCACGCGGGGTACTCTGATACTCTTTTTCATAGTTTTGTCAACCGTCGACCGTCGACCGTCAACCGTCGACCGTCTTTTTCTTAATTAGTAAATATTGTTCCTTTCTTTTTCTCGGGTATCTTTTTTAATACCCGTGAAGTTAGGGAATTTAGTGAGGTTAGGGAAAATTTATTTTGTCAATCCCAACCCTACTTAATAGGGGTATTGCGGTATTTGGCAAACATTTCGCGTGCCATCTCCAACTCGCCACCTGCGGGTTTGCGGTCGAAGGTGTCGATGCGGTCGGTCCACCAGCGGGTCTCAAATTTGTTGCTGATTGTGTTGAAGGTCTGGTGGTCCTTGCCGGTGTAGTTGCCCTTGGTGAGCACGGCGCTCTTAACCTCGTGGAAGTAGAGTTCCCAACGCTCGCCGTAGTAGGAGGTGATAAGGCCCGCTTGGCAACGCCTTGCGTAGTCGTTCAGGCGGCTGCCCTCCACACCCCAAGCGGTGATAAGGCTACGGGCGTTGCTCTCGTAGTAGTCCTTCTCGGCTTCGTTGGTACCAAAGGTGCGCGCATCCTGCAACCACTTGTCGAGCATAAAGGTCTGGTTGGTGGCCATCAGGCGGTCCATATCCTCGAAGAGTTCACACATAAAGTCCTCCTCCACAGTCATTGCCTCAATGTCGCCCTTCCTTTTGGCCTCGCTAAAGCGGCACAGCGAGAGCACAAAGGTGTTGCTCAGCAGCTCCCTGGTGATGTTCACCACGTCGAAGCGGTGGCTGGGGCGGTCCGACTCAACCTTCAGCAGGTAGTCGAGTGCGCTGATGAGGGTGCGCTGGTCGGCATCCATCGTTTCGTTCCACTTGTAGTCGGCCTGTGGGGGAGTTACAAGCAGGGGGTGGCGGTGTTTGGGGTTGCCCACGTGGGAGTGCTTACCGTAGTCCTCGTTGTTATACACGCCATCGGCCAAAATCTGCCAAGCCTTGCGGGCGTTCTCATCCACAAAACCTACCCTCTGGTCGGCCATAGTGTTCACCCATTCGGTGGGGTTGCTGTGCTGTGGCAGGGTCCAAGCCTTCTCAAACACATACTCATACACGAAGGGGTTGTAGTCGAAGCCCTCAAGGGTGGAGCCAATGCCACTCACGTTGGGACCGGCGTTGGCCAAGGTGTTCTCAAAGCGGCGGTCTATCTCTTTGATATTACCCGTCAGGGGCGAGTTGCCACCGAAGTTGCCGAGGTAGCACCAGATGAAGGGAGTGCCATAGAAACTCTCCACGGTGGGCCACACCTCATAGAACTCGCAGAAGTAGTCGAGCATAAGTTGTCCCTTTGCAGGGGGAGCAGTCAGGTAGGCCTCTACACGCTCCGGGGTCCAGTGCTGACGCTGGTAGTAGAACAGCCAACCCATCTGCAACCACACAGCCTTGCGGTCGGCCTTGCGCAGGCTCTCATAGACCTGGCGGCTCACCCTTGCCAGATAGTCAGGCTCCCACGAGGGAGGAGTGAGCTCGTTGAAGAGGTCGATGCCATAGACGTGGTCGGTGCCATAGGTCTGCTCCTGAATTTGGAGGAAGAGTTTTTGAATCTTGGTGTAGGCAGGGTCCATCGGGTCGAGGAAGCTGCACGCATAGTCATCGGGGAAGTCGCTCCAGTGTTTGAGCTTGGTGATTTTTGCTTCGGGCATAACCCTCGCCAACTCGGCCGGAACGTGGCCTGCAAAGGCGGGCAGCACGGGACGCATACAGAGTTCCCTCTCGCGAGCCACAATCTGCTTCTGCAACTCCTCCTGACCCTCGAGCCAACCCTTGGGCAGGGGACCTTGCCAATAGTCGATGTTCTGCATACGGTGCCAAGGCAGGTGGGCGGGGCCGGTGAAGTAGTTTCTAATCTCCTCGTCCGTAAGTCCGAGGCTGCTCCACACTTTGTACCAAATGCTCTCCTGGCCGGTGATAGCCAGCGGTAGGTTCACACCATTGAGGGCCATCCAGTCGATGAGCCTCTCCCAATCGTTCCAACCCCACCACGGCATTGTATAACCATAGGTGCAGTAGTTGAGGAAGAAGCGGTCCTTCACACGTGCTTTGGCGGCCACGGGTACCTCCACAGTGGGCAGGGTGGCGGGCAACACCACGGGGTCGGCCGCATACCACGACACCTCCGTAAGACAGTAGTATTTGAGGTAGTGGTTCAGACCAACGGCCATTGAACCAGCATTGTTACCTGCGATGACTATTTTTCCATTCTCGCTGGAGAGTTCCCAGCGGTCGCCCCCCTTGGCGGGCAACACTCGCCACTCAAAGCAGTCGGCCACCGAGGGTATAACCCTCTCGGCCAGAGCCTCTATGGCGGCGATGTTTTTGTCTGGTTTTGCTGCGAAGGTGGTTGTCGCCACAAGGCACAATGCCACAAATACTACAAGTCGTTTCATTCTAATTTAGGTATGATAATGTTTTTGTTAAGTTTTGTTCTATATGTTCTATTTTTCCGCTTGGATGTCACATTCCACCCCCCCCCACGGCGGAATTTTGAACAACGTACTCTTTGTAGAAGTCGATGTTCTCACGGGTGATGATGTCCAGTGGCATATAGTTTTCCACGGCGGGGTGTCCGCCACATATGATATTTTTCAGGAGGGTCTCCACGGCAAGGAAGCCCTGCAACTCCGGCCTTTGGCCCACAAGAAAGTCCAGGTGTCCATCCATCATTGCGGCCACGTTGTCGCTCGTGGGGTCGAGGCAGATGGTCTTGATGTGGTTGATGCCGATGCGCTTGAGGCTGTCGGTGATGATGCTACCCCTGGAGGACAACACCGCTGCCCCCTTCACGTTGGGGTGGGCAGCAAAAAAGTCGGCCAGAGCCTTGTCGTTGTAGGCCTTATCCAAAGGCGAAAAGTTGAGGCGGTGCACCTTGTCGCCGAGGCGGTTCTGGTGGAAAAACTCCATAAAACCAATCTTGCGCTGGATGGTGTTGTTGGCACTCTCGTCGCCCACCCTCATCGCCTGGAACAGAGCATATTCGCTGTCGGCAGGAGTGGTTTGGCGAATGAGCTTGGCAATCAGATAGCCGCAGGAGTCCTGCTTGGCGGAGTAGAAGGCCATAGGGTTGGTGCCCTCCACCATTGAATCCACGTAGGCATAGGGGATGTGCTCCTCGTCGAGGGTCTGTGTCAAACGTATGGTCTCGTCCTTGAAGGTGGGGCCTATGACCACCGCATCGGGCTTGGCCTCCAACACTTTGGAGTAGGTGGTGCGGCAGTTGTAGAGGTCATATTGGTCGTAGGTGTAGACCTCGCTTGTGAGGTCCACAACGCTGTACTCGTTCAGAGCCTTGCTGAAACCCTCGTGTATCTGTTGCCAATATTGGCTGCCTTGGGTGTGGGGCGTAACGAACACAATCTTTATGCGCTTACGTATGGAGATGGAAGAGAGGTAGATGTTGGGGTTGTAGTTCACCCTGTTGAGCACCTCTTCCACAGCCTTGAGGGCTGCGGGCGACACCTTGCCTCGCCCGTGCAGCACACGGTCCACCGTTCCGGCCGACACTCCGGCCATCTCGGCGATGTCCTTAATTCTTATTTTTTGGGGGTTCTTTGCCATAGTGTGTGTGTTTTGCACAAAGGTATAATTTATTTTCAAAACTGCAAAATGTCTGATTGTAGCGCCATTGCGTTAGGGTTGTTTTTTCTGCTCCTTTTGTGATGCAAATGAGTGTGTATTTGAGTGTGTATTGTGTTGATTTTTTGCATTTTTCGGTTGGTCTGAAAATTGTTATTTGCTGACAGTCAGGGTGGTGGAGTGGTGTGTCAAATGTGTGTTTTGAAAAAGTTGTGAAAAATATTTGCATATTCAAAATAAAGGTGTACTTTTGTGTGTACGTCCACAAAGGTGTGGAAACAACTAACGTAGAACTAAATAGAAAAAACTTGATGAAAAAGGGCCTTTTTGCTTTATTTCTGTCGGCTGCAATGTTCGTTTTTTCCGCTTGCAACGAAACCGGCCAGCAGGGCGAGGGTGGTGAACCTGAGCCTACTCCGGAAAAGGTGGTTTACGATGTCTATCTTTTCCTCGGTCAGAGTAATATGTCGGGCTTTGGTGGAGATATGCTCCCCGGAGATGAGGACCCGATTCCCAATGTTTTTCAGCTCGATAACAATGGCGAGATTCGTCCCGCAGGAGCTCCGCTGAACTTCTACTCCTCGGTGCGCAAAAAGATTGCATACCAAAAGGTTAATCCTGCCTTTCAGTTCGCAAAGGAGATGAGCGAGAAGAGCAAAAATCCCGTGCTGATTGTCTGCAACGCTCGCGGAGCAACCACGCTTTCGCAATGGCAAAAGACGGCAAGCCCCATTAGTTTCAGTCAGAATGATAATGACGATCCTTGGTTGTGGGGCACACGAGCACAACTCTATGGTGAGGCTGTACGTCGTTGCAAACAGGCTTTGGAGTATGGCAATTTGAAAGCCATCTGCTGGCACCAAGGCTGTGGCGACTCGCAATCGCCCACCGTGATGGCAAGTTACTTGGAGAAACTCAATGTCTTTGTGACCGATTTGAGGACCGATTTGGGTGTGGGTGAGGAGGTCCCCTTCATCGCCGGCGAACTTCAGTATAAGAGTTCCGGTGCTCCTCGATTCAACCCCATCATTCGTACCATTGGCGATGTGGTTAAAGGAGGCCACTGGGTGTCGGCCGAGGGGGTTACAATCTGTGCCGATAACATCCACTTCGACCGTCCGGGCCAAATACTCATCGGCGGCAGATATGCTGCAAAAGTGCTTGAGTTGCTTGATGTGGAGAAAGAAGAATATGTCGGTGGGGTAGAATAGGTGAAACCGTGGTGTGGTATGGAGAGTCCGAGTGCTCTCCGTGCCACACTGCTTTGTTGGCAGAGAAGAAGATAAAAGTAACACAAAAAATAACTTTTTTGAAAGAAAAGACGACTATGACTAGGCGTGGTTTGCTGGTGGCAATGTTTGCCGCCATTTTGACTTTCTCTTCGTGCGCGCACTCGTGCACGCAAAAGGGCGAAGAGGGAAACAAGGAGAATGTCGAACAGCAGGAGCAAAAATATGACGTATATCTGCTCATCGGCCAGAGTAATATGGCCGGTAGGGGGGCTATGTTGGAGGGCGATGAGGCCCCCATTGAGGGTGCTTGGTTGCTCAACGCACAAGACAAGCCGGAGCCCGCTGCCGCACCGATGAACCGCCATTCCACCATCCGCAAGGGCATAAAGATGCAGGGCATCAACCCCGCTTGGTCGTTTGCCAAGGAGGTGGCCGCAAAGAGCGAAAACCCTGTGCTGATTGTGTGCAACGCCCGTGGAGCCACCACCCTCGGTATGTGGCTCAAGGGTGCTGCTGAGCGTACCTACTCCCAGAAGGAGGGCGATGACGAGTGGCTTTGGGGTCAGCCTATTCCCAACCACTTCAACGAGGCTGTGCGCCGTTGCAAAGAGGCAATGAAGTATGGCGAGTTGAAGGGTATCATCTGGCACCAGGGATGCGGTAACTCACAACCCGGCACAGTGGGTAGTTACCTGCCCGCTTTGAAGAACTTCGTTCGCGACTTGAGGGCCGAACTTGGCGTTGGCACAGAGGTTCCCTTCATTGCCGGCGAGATTTATCACGGCTACGTTAATGCACAGTATTTCAACCCCGTAATCCGTCAGATTGGCGACTACGTTGAGGGTGGCTATTGGGTGTCGGCCGAGGGCTGCACCGCCAATAGCGACAACGTCCATTTCGACCGCGCCGGCCAGATTTTGCTCGGCGAGAGGTATGCGGTCAAACTCTTTGAGGTGCTCGAAGCTAAATAGTCGGATGGGCGCAACTAACAAAACCAGAAGAATTGATAAACAACAAAAACCGCGATAGAGAAATGAAGAAATTTGCACTTACACTCGGAGCGTTGCTCGTGGTATTGAGCGCAATGGGTGCTGCACCCGCAAGGCCCCACACCCCCAAAGCCGGCCAGAAGGTGGAGAAATTCACCCTCGGCAAGAACAAGATGTACAAGAAAGATTACATCGACTTCAACAAAAACGGCCGTATGGATGTCTATGAGGACCCCAATGCCGACATTGATGCTCGTGTGGAGGACCTGTTGAGCCAGATGACCGTGGAGGAGAAAACCTGCCAGATGGTAACCCTCTATGGCTACAAGCGTGTGTTGCCCGATGACCTGCCCAACCCCGAGTGGAAAAACAAACTATGGAAGGATGGTGTGGGTGCGATTGACGAGCACCTTAATGGCTTCCGCCACTGGAACTTACCCGTGTCGGACAACGAGAACGTGTGGCCCGCATCGCGCCACGCTTGGGCCATCAACAAAGTGCAGCAGTTCTTCGTTGAGGAGACCAGGCTTGGTATTCCCGTAGACTTCACGGATGAGGGTATCCGTGGTGTGGAGGCCTACAAGGCCACCAACTTCCCCAGCCAAATCGGTATGGGCCACACTTGGAACCCCGAACTTATCCGCAAGATGGGTTACATCACCGGTCGTGAGGGTAGGCTCTTGGGTTACACCAACGTCTATGCCCCCATTCTTGACGTGGGTAGGGACCAGCGTTGGGGCCGCTATGAGGAGGTCTATGGCGAGGACCCGTATCTCGTTGCCGAGTTGGGTGTGGCAATGGTTGAGGGTCTGCAAACCAACTGGCAGGTGGCCGCAACCGGTAAGCACTTTGCTGCTTACTCCAACAATAAGGGTGCCCGTGAGGGTATGTCGCGTGTGGACCCCCAGATGGGCCCAAGGGAGGTGGAGAATGTACACCTCTACCCGTGGAGGGAGGTCATTCGCCGCACCGGTATGAAGGGTGTGATGAGTTCCTACAACGACTACGATGGCGTGCCCGTGCAGGGTAGCCGCCATTGGCTGACCGAGATTTTGAGGGAGCAGATGGGCTTCGATGGCTATGTGGTGTCGGACTCGGACGCTGTGGAGTATCTCCACTCCAAACACCACGTGGCAGCCAATATGAAGGAGAGTGTGCGTCAGAGTGTTGAGGCCGGCCTCAATGTGAGGTGTACGTTCCGTAGCCCCGACAGCTATGTGCTCCCCCTGCGTGAGCTTGTGGCCGAGGGTACAATCCCTATGGAGATGATTGACGAGAGGGTGAGGGATGTGTTGAAAGTGAAGTTCCTTGTGGGCTTGTTTGACGACCCCTACCAGCGCGACTATAAGGCTGCCGATGAGGAGATTGACGGTGCCGAGAACAACGTCTATGCACTTCAGGCTTCGAGGGAGGCTATGGTGTTGCTCAAAAATGCAAACAAAACTCTGCCTCTCGACCGCAGCAAAGTGAAAAAGATTGCCGTTGTGGGTCCCAATGCTATGGCGGAGAGGTTCGCTCTGTTGCACTATGGCCCGCAGGCTAACGAGGTTACCAACGTGGTGGAGGGTATCACCGCTGCCGCTCCCGATGCAGAGGTTGTCTATGCCAAAGGTTGCGACCTTGTGGATAGCCGTTGGCCCATCTCGGAGATTTTGCCCGAGGAACCCAATGCCGAGGAGCAGGCTATGATTGACGAGGCTGTGGCTGTGGCCGCAGCGAGTGATGTTGTGGTAGCAGTTATGGGTGGTAGCAACCGTACTTGTGGCGAGAACAAGAGCCGCACAAGTTTGGAACTCGCAGGACACCAAAATGCTCTGCTCCGTGCCCTTAAGAAGGCCGGCAAGCCTATGATTGTGGTGCTCATCAACGGTCGCCCCTTGTCGGTGAACTGGGCCGAGCAGAATGCAGACGCCATTTTGGAGGCTTGGTACCCCGGTGCCCACGGTGGTCAGGCCATCGCCGAGGTGCTCTTTGGCGACTACAACCCCGGTGGTAAACTCACCGTTACCTTCCCCAAAACCGTTGGACAAATTCCCTTCAACTTCCCCTTCAAACCCGCCTCGCAGGTGGATGGCCCCGTTACCTTCGGTCCCGCAGGCGACCAGTCGAGGGTGAATGGTGCGCTCTATAACTTCGGTTACGGCTTGAGCTACACCACCTTTGAATACTCCAACCTCTCGCTCGGCAAGACCAATGTGTTGCCCTACGAGAACGTGGAGATTGAGTTTGACGTGACCAACACGGGCGATAGGGCCGGTGATGAGGTTGTGCAGCTCTATGTTAGCGACTGCGTAAGTTCGGTTACCGTGTATGAGAAACAATTGCGTGGTTTTGAGCGTGTTCACCTTGAGCCCGGCGAAACCAAGAGGGTGAAGATGACTCTGCGTGGCGACCTGCTCTCGTTGCTGGACGTGAATATGAAGAGGGTGGTGGAGCCCGGATATTTCGACATTATGATTGGCGCCTCTTCGGTGGATATCCGCTTGCAGGAGAAACTCCTCGTGTTGGAGCCCGATGGCAGCTATGAGGAGGTTGGTGCCTATGCCGACGATGTGTCGGTGGTACGTTCCACCCTGCCCGCAACCCTCACCAGGGGTGTGGATGTAACCTTCCCCGTGAAGAAGGACGTGAAGGTGGACTACCTCACCATCACTTGGGGCGATGACGCTGATGGTTGTGAGTTTGAGATTTTGACCACCATTGGTGGCGGTCAGTTCCTGCCCGTCTATGGCGGTGTGGCCGAGAAGGGTAAGGCACAGACCTGCCGCTTTGAGGCTGCTACTGCAAGCGAAATCAGGGTGGCTGTTACCAAGGGCAAGGGTACTGTGAAGGCTCTCGAAAGTAGCGCATTGGCACGTAATAAATAGAGTGTGGTTGCACGATTGGTATGAGAACTATGAGTTTTTTAACGACGTTGATGGTTTTGGCCGCTCTGGTGGGGTGTGGTGAAAATGGCACCCCTACACCCGAGCCAACCCCCAATGAGTGGGACAATACCAAGGTGGAGTGCTATGAGTATGCCCGCACGGTTATCCCCTCGGCATTCTACCACGTGGAGGTCAATGGCAAGGGGGTCACAACCCTGCCCACCACCGAGGCACACGTCTGTGTGTTCGGTTGCGATGGAGTGGTTGAGGTTGAGATTTTCGACCTGCGCCAAAATATTGAGAGCGTCGTTGTGAGGCCCATATCGAAGAATTATACTTATAGTAACGAAGGGGGTAGTGTGAAACTCTACCTGCGCCCCTATGACAGGGTGGACGTGGAGATTAATGGCGACGAGATCAACCCGCTGTTTATCTTTGTCAACCCCTTGGAAGAGGGCAATCGACCCGATGAGAACGACCCCAATGTGAAGTACTTCAAGGCGGGAGGCGTGTATGGCGACCATATCACCCAGACACTCAAATCGGGCCAGACACTCTATATTGAGGGTGGCGCAATTCTCCAAGGAGGTATCATCTCGGAGGGCCTTACGGATGTGAAAATCGCAGGCTGTGGTATTTTGGACGGACGCGAAACATCCACACAGGCCATCAAGATTGGCAGGACCAAGGGGCTGACCATCGAGAATGTGACGGTGCTCAACAGGGATAAGTGGACCACCTACCTTTGGGAGTGTGAGGATGTGCTGGTGGACAACTACAAGGTTGTGGCGGTGGCAACAACCCACCATCAGTATGGAGCCGAGAACGATGGCTGTAACTTGTTGGGATGTAAGAATGCGGTTGTGAGCCGTAGTTTTAGCTACTGCCACGATGACGCTTTCTGCATCAAGGCCCAAAAGTGGCTTGTGGGTGCCGAGGTGGACAACGTGGAGTTCAGGGACTGCATCGCTTGGAATGTGGGCGGTGGCAGTTCGTTCCAAGTGGGTGCCGAGTTGAACAAGAATGTGAATGATGTGAGGTTCCGCAATGTGTATGCCATTCGTACTGCGGGTCGTACCCCCAGCCTTCGCCGAGGCTCTTTGAGTTTGCAGAACTGTGCGGGCGGCAAGGTAACCAACATATCTTACGATGGAGTGTGGGCGGAGGACCCCAGAGAGTATGGTATCTATATGGGTATCCTGAAAACGAGCTACGAAATCGGTCAGGGTGTGGAGTGGACTCCGGGCGAGGTGGATGGAGTGAGTGTGAAGAATGTGAACTTCCTTGTGAAGCCTCCCTATGGATTCCATTTTGAGGGCTACGATGTGGACGTACACAGGCTCAAAAACATCACGCTGGAGAACATTACCATTGCGGGCGAAAAACTCACCCGGAGCAACGCCTCGCAGATGGGCGTGGTTATCAAAAACGCTGATGTGGAGATTAAATAGAGAACAACCAAACGAAAATAACAATAAAAAATATTACACAATGAAAACCAATCACTACTACACCATCATCACTGCCACATTGTTGGCAATGAGCCTCCTGCTTGGTGCTTGCACCCCCAATCCCGACAATGGCGGTAAGGATACTCCTTCCGTGGAGAATGAGTGGGACAAGACCACTGTCAAAACCTACAAGTATAACACCCGCATTATCCCCTCCACCATATTTGGAGTTACGGTCAATGGCCAAAACTGCTTTGTCTATCCCTGCTCGGAGCCCCACGTGGCAACCTTCAGTGCAGATGGTTTGGTGGAGGTTGTGGTTGATTGCTTCACCACCAACATTGAGAGTGCGATGGTGCGCCCGCAGGCCAAAAACCACGAGTGGCGACTGGAGGAAGGTAGGGTCTACCTCTACTTGCGCCCCTACGACCAAGTGTCGGTGGAGATAAATGGCGACCTTGAGAACCCCTTGTTTGTGTTTGTGAACCCTATGGAGGAGAACAAACCCGATCCGGAGGACCCCAAAGTTCACTATTTCAAAGAGGGTACCATTACGGACATCTACACGCTGGTACTTAAGAGTGGCGAAACCTTCTATGCCGAGGGTGGCGCAGTGGTCTATGGTTGCACCCACGCCAAGAACGCTACCGATGTAACCTTTGCAGGTTGCGGTATTGTGGACAGTAGGGAGACAGGTAGCACTTGGGGCACCCGCATTGAGTTCTGCCAGAACGTGAAGGTGGAAAACCTCCTGCAGTTCAACCACGCAGGCTGGAGTTGCGCTATCATCCAGTGCGACAACGCCCACCTCTACAACTACAAGATTGTTGCTCCTCACAACCCCCACAACCAATATGGTATTGAGAACGGCGGTATCTCTATGAATGCCTGCTGGGACTCCAGCGTGAAGAACTGCTGGGCCTTTGGTCACGACGATGCCTATATGGTTAAGACCCGTAAGTGGGGCTGGGATAGGAATTCCAAGAACATCACCTTTGAGAACTGCATCGGTTGGAACGTGGAGGCAGGCAACACCTTCGAGTTGGGCTATGAGCTGCTCCGCGATGCCGACAATATCAAGTATAAGGACATCTATGCTATCCACTCCGGTACACGCAATGTTATGCGCAGGGCTGCAATCAGCATTCACCAGGCTGCTGCGGGCAAAATTACCAACGTAAGCTATGAGAACGTCTACATTGAGGACCCCCAAGAGTATGGTATCTACCTGAGCGTGATGAAGAGTGGCTACGATATTGGTCTGAAGGAGGGCGAGGTGTGGACCCCCGGCTACATTGATGGTGTAACCTTCAAGAATGTGCACATCTACAAGGATGCACCCCAGGGCAACCTCATTCTCTATGGCTACGATGCCGGCGAGCACAACGTGAAGAACCTCACCTTTGAGGACTTCTACATCAACGGCAAGAAGATTACCTCGCTTGAGGAGGCCGGTTGCAAGGTGGACACCAAACACGGCCTTGGCTCGGGATTCAAACCCGTGGCAACCCCTGCAGCAAACGTAACTTTCAAATAGAGGAATAGATTAGAGTACAACGATATGAAAAAGATGTTTTCTTTGATGACCATAGCAGTGTGTGCAGCAATGTTGGCTTGCACGCCCGCACCCGACAATGGTAGTGGTGGTGAGGATACTCCCCAAAATCCCCTTGACGAGCAGATTCAGAATACCACGGTTGAAGTCTATAAATATGCCCCCGAGGCACCTCGCACACCCTACTATGTGGTGAACGTGCAGGGCAAGGATGAACCACAGAATTGCTATGTGTTCCCCATCGGTAAGGATGGCGTTCACACCGATGGCAGGAAGCACGACCTCGTACACGCAGCCCTCTTTGGTGCCGATGGCCTTGTGAGGGTGGAGGTTATCCCCTTGACCGTGGCACCCGAAACAGTTGAGGTGTTGCCCAAGGTGAAGGAGTATCCCCACTGGATTGAGGACGGCAAAGTGATTGTCTATGTGAAGAATGGCGACAAGGCCGGTGTTGTGATTAACGGCGACAAGGAGCACCCCGTGTTCCTCTTTGCACACTCGCTGGAGACAGACAAGCCCAGCAAGGATGACCCCAACGTAATCTACTTTGAGGCAGGCAAGATACACAATATGCAGCCCAAACTGGTTGCAACTTCGGGTAAGACCATCTACATCGAAGGTGGCGCCATTGTGAAGGGTGCAATTTATATCCAGAACGCAGAGAATGTAACCATCGCAGGCCACGGCATTATGGATGACTATCATACCGAAAACGACCCTTCGTGTTGGGGTATGAGAATCTACAAGAGTAAGAATGTGACTGTCAAGGATATTCTGTTGGCAAATATGCACGGTTGGACCTCCTACTTTGTGGAGTGTGAGGACGTTGTGGTGGACAACTACAAGGTGATTGCCACTTGGAACTACTACAACAACACCGGCGTGGAGAACGATGGTATCGGTGTGATGTCGAGCCAGAGGGTTAAGTTCCTCAACACCTTCTCTTACTCCCACGATGACACCTATGTTATCAAGAGTGGCAAGTGGAGCTACAAGGGTGAGGTGAAAGATGTGCTCTATGATGGCTGTATGGCTTGGAACAGGTGGGGAGGCAACGCCTTCGAGATTGGCTACGAGGTGCCCTACAACATCTCGGATATCAAATATCGCAATTGCTATGTGCTCCACTCGGCTGCCAGCCACGGCTACACCTTCCGCCACGGAGCTCTCTCCATCCACAACTCCGGCAAGGGTACCGTGAGCGATGTCAGCTATGAGAACATCCACATCGACCACCCCAACGAGTTCGGTATTTACTACTCTATTATCAAAACTTCCTACTCGCTTCCCGATGGCGAGGTGTGGGGCCCCGGTAATATCACTGGTGTGAGCCTGAAGAACATCTATATGTATGAGACTCCTCCCTATGGAAACATCGTCTTTGGCTACGACAAGGACCACACCGTTAAAAACATCACCATTGATAACCTCGTGATTGACGGCAAGAAGTGCACCACGCACGAGGAGGCCAACTTCACTGTTGATGCTGCAACGTCTAATGTGGCTTACACAGTGCCCAAAAGCGAAATTGTATTCGAATAGGATATAAACAGAACAGATAGTAAACTAAACCAAGGTTAAGGATATGAAAATGAATGGTTTGATAGTGTTGCTTGGCGCGGCGTTGATGGCTTGTGCTCCCGAACCCAACACGGGCGAGGGGGGCGAAAATCAGAAGCCCCAAAACCCCTACGAGGAGCAGACCAAAAATACCACCGTGGAGATTTATAAGTATGCTCCCGAAGCACCTCGCTCGCCATACTTCTATGTGAGCGTGGCAGGCCAGAACTGCTATGTTTTCCCGATGGTTACCTCGCACGATAGCCCACACATTGCAACCTTTGGTGCCGATGGTCTTGTGAGGGTGGAGATTATCCCCCTGACGGTGGTGCCCGAAACGGTGGTGGCTCGCCCGCTTGCCAAGAAGTATCCCTGTTGGATTGAGGATGGCAAGATTGTCCTCTATGTCAGCGAGGGCGACAAGGCTACCGTGGAAATCAATGGCAACGAGGATATGCCTTTGTTGGTGTTTGTCAATCCGTTGGAGACCAACAAGCCCGACAAAAACGACCCCAACGTGGAGTTCTACGAGGCGGGTAAGGTCTATGACCGCCAGCCCACCTATCCCCTCAGTGCGGGTAAAACGCTCTACATTGAGGGTGGTGCCATCGTGAAGGGTGGCTTCAAACCCACAGGGCAGGATAATATCACCGTGGCCGGTTATGGTATCATTGACGACTTCCACGTTGCACCTGAGAACAATAGTTTTTGGGCCTTCCGTATGGATAGGTGTAATGGCGCAAAGGTGAGTGGTGTTATCATCGCCAATATGGCGGGCTACTCGTGTGCTACGATTATGTCCACCGACATCACCTTCGACAACGTGAAGATTATCGCTCCGTGGAACGAGGACCACGAGACAGGTGTGGAGAATGGTGGCATTTGCTTCTTCGCTTGTCAGAAGGTTAGGTGCAAGGACCTCTATGCCTACGCCCACGATGATACCTATATGGTCAAGACCAACAAGTGGTCGTGGATTGGCGAGGCCAAAGACCTTGTGTTTGAGGGTTGCCAAGCCAACAACGTGAGGGGCGGAAACGCCTTTGAGATTGGCTACGAGGTGAACGAGGGCGTGGATGGTGTAACCTTCCGCGACTGCTACGTAATCCACTCGGCAAGGTCCTATGGCTACACCTATCGCCACGGCTCCTTCACCATTCACAACTCCACCAAGGGCACTGTGAAGAACATTCTCTATGAGAATATCTACATAGACGACCCTAAGGAGTTCGACTTCTACATCTCGGTGTTGCCCGACTGTGGCTACTCGCTTGGTAATGGCGTGGAGTGGGGCCCCGGACGCATTGAGAATGTTACAATCAGGAACGTCTATGTGGAGAAGAAAGCCCCCTATGGCGAGATTATGTTTGGCCTCGACAGCGAGCACACCGTGAAGAACGTAACCATTGAGAACTTCAACATCGAGGGCAAGAAGATGACCTCATTTGAGGAGATAGGCTTCGGTATAGACCCCAGATATGCGGGCAAGGGCTATGTGACGGTGGATAAAGGCGAGGTGACGTTCAAGTAATCCCCTGCATCCACAGAGAGAGCCGACAAACTAACAAATAAAACAACAACAGGAGCAAGATATGAAGAGTATCAACGCAATTTGTGGAAAAGTGTTCGCCGTGGCGGTGGCTATGGCCGCGGTGGTGGCGTGTGGCCCTAAGGAGGCATCCATTGACTACGATGCACAAACCGTAGGAACCACACACGAAGTCTATACCTATGCCCCCGATGCGCCAAGGTCGGCCTACTATGCTGTGACCGTGGGTGGCGACAACTGCTATGTCTACCCCGTGAACACCAATCACGACAAACCACAACTTGTGTCGTTTGGCACCAATGGACTCGTGAAGGTGGAGATTATTCCGCTGAAGGTTAACCCCACCTCGGTGGTGGTGCGTCCGTTGGCCAAGAAGTTCCCCCACAAGATTGAGAACGGCAAGATTGTCGTCTACCTCAACGAGGGCGACCACGCCACCGTGGAGGTCAATGGCAACGAAGATGTGCCCATCTTCCTCTATGCCAACCCGCTCGAAATCAACAAACCCTCGCCCGACGCTCCGGGAGTACACTACTATGCCGCAGGCAAAATATACGATAAGCAACCCACCTTTGGTATTGCTTCGGGCGAGACTCTCTACATTGAGGGTGGCGCCATCGTGAAAGGTGCTTTCCAAGTGAGGGGCGTGGACAACATCACTGTGGCAGGCTACGGCATCATTGACGACTTCTACGTGAAGGATGCAAACCAATCGCAGTGGTCGTTCAAGGTGTGGGAGTGCGACAATGTGAAGGTAGATGGCGTGACGGTGTGCAATATGTATGGCTGGAGCTGTGCCTTCCTGACGGTGAACGACCTCGATATCAACAACTTCAAGGTGATTGCTCCCTACAACGAGTACAATAGCGTTGGTGTGGACAATGGTGGCATCGACCTGCTCGGTTGCCAGAGGGCCAAGTGTATCAACTCCTTCGCCTATGCCCACGATGATGGTATCCTCGTGAAGGCCCACAAGTGGGGCTATCGTGGCCACGTGAAGGACAACCTCTTTGAGAACTGCATCTCGTGGACGGTTGGCGGTGGCAACTCCTTCGAGGTTGGCTACGAACTCAACGATGGTGTGGAGGACGTGACCTTCCGCAACATCTATGCACTCCACTCCGGCACACGAGAGAATGCCTACCGCAGGGGTGCGGTTACCATCCACAATGCAACCGCCGGTGTGGTGCAGAACATCAACTATGAGAACGTCCACATTGAAGACCCCAAGGAGTTTGGTATCTACATCTCGCTGTTGCGCTCGGAGTATGGCATTGGTGATGGCGTGGAGTGGGGTCCGGGTGTGATTAAGAATGTGACCTTCAAGAACGTTTATTTCTACAAGGAGCCTCCCCGTGGACACCAGTTCAATGGCCTCAATAATGGCGACAGCAGAGTGCAGAACGTTACGTTCGAAAATCTTAACATCTGTGGCAAGAAGATAACCCAACCCGATGACCGCTTCTTCATCCAACTTGCGGATGTGAAGTTCAAGTAGTGGGAGTGGGAAAAAACTACTATAGAGTGTGTGAAAACAATAAATAACAATAAGGTACAAATGAAAACTAAATTACCCATTCTATTCTCTGCACTGCTGTTGGTAGGCGCGCTCACCTCTTGTGGCCCCAAAGTGGAGAACTACAGGTTTGATAAGAACCTCGAGGCTTCTGAAATGTGGAGCGTGGAGGTGAAGAACAAGCCCATCTATGTGTTGCCCACCCATCAGCCCCACGTGGCCTCGTTTGGTTGCGCCGAGGAGGGTGTGATGGTCGACATCGAATACCTGGCCGCCGAGGTGGAGAGCGTGGCTGTGCGCCCGCTGGGTAAGAAATATGACTACACCGTGGATGGCAACCACATCCGCTTACGCTTGCGCCCCTACGACAACATCTGTGTGGAGGTCAATGGCGACGAGTGGAACCCTTTGTTCCTCTTTGTGAACCCCCTCGAGGAGGGACGTAGGCCCGACCCCAACGCCGAGGGCGTGCGCTACTACAAGGCCGGTAAGGTCTACAACGAGGACATCACCCTCAACTCTGGCGAAACCCTCTGGATTGAAGGCGGTGCCATTGTGAATGGTAAACTGCGTGCCCTCAATGCAGATAATATAACCATTGGCGGTTGTGGCTATGTGAAGAAGTTTGAGCCCGGTTTTGGCCGTGCCAATATGGCTTTTGTGGTGGACAACTGCCACGACGTGAAGGTGAGCGACGTTACGGTGCTCAACAGGGATAGTTGGAGTTGCGCCTTCTTTGTGTGCAAGGATGTGGAGATTGTGGGAATGAAGATTGTGGCTCCCCGCAGCACCAACCAGCACGGACACGACAATGGCGGTATCGATATGCTCGGTTGTCAGGACGCAACCCTCACCCACTGCTTCGCCTATGCCCACGACGACGCCTTTATGATTAAGTCGCACAAGTGGCATTGGGGTGGCGAGGTTAGGAACGTACACTTCAAAGACTGCATCGGCTGGAATGTGAATGCAGGCAACACCTTTGAGATGGGCTACGAGATGAACAACAACGTGAGCGATGTGAGCTGGACCGACATCTACTCCATTCACTCCGGCACTCGTGGCGTGTGGCGCAGGGGTGCTGTAACCATCCACCAGAGCGCAGGTGGTACGGTGAGCAACGTAACCTACAACAATGTCCACATCGAGGACCCCAAAGAGTATGCCTTCCACTTCGCTATTCTCAAAACTGAGTATGGTATTGGCGATGGCGTGGTGTGGAGCCCCGGTAAGGTGGAGAACGTAACCTTCAACAACGTCTATGTCTACCACGATGCTCCCGAAGGCTCGGAGATGTGGGGCTACGACGAGGATAACTGCTTTGAGAATATCACATTCAACAACCTCTACTTCAACGGCAAGAAGGTTACCTCCTTTGAGGAGGCCGACTTCCGCAGGGTGGAGAACATCAAGAATGTGCAGTTCAAATAGAGGAGTGTGCCGATAGTCGGAGGAGAGAGAGGATAAAGAGGAAAAAGAAAGAATATACACAAAAACCAATCACTAAGGATGAAAAACCGATTTGTAGTAGCACTGCTTGCTGTCGTGTTGGGAGCGAGTAGTTGTGGGCCCAAAGCAAATGTGGAAATTTATGATTTCCCCGCAGAGTATGAGGCCTCCGAGATGTGGAGCGTGAGGTGTGGCGCCGAGGACGTGTTCGTTATGCCCACCGAGGAGCCCCACTTGGCTTCGCTCGGTTGCGACGGTAGGGTGAAACTCACCGTGGAATACCTCGCAGGCGATGTGGAGAGGGTGGATGTGCGTCCACAGGCCAAAGAGTATGACTACAAGGTGAAGGGTAACCGCATCACCATCTACCTTGAGCCCTACCAGAAGGCAGTAATCGAGGTTAATGGCGACTTGGTCAATCCGCTCTTCATCTTTGCTAATCCCCTTGAGTGTGCACGTCCACAGAAGGATGACCCCAATGTAATCTACTGCGAGGCGGGCAAGGTGCACCACGCCGACAGCCTTGTGCTCCACTCCAACCAACACCTCTATCTGGAGGGTGGCGCGGTGCTGAAGGGTTACCTCTTGGCCAGCCACGCTGACAATGTGAAAATATCGGGCCCCGGCTATGTGGATGCCCGCCACAAAGGACTCGACCAAAGGGCTCTGCTGTTTGAATACTGCAACGGAGTACACTTGGAGGACTTTATGATTATCAACAAGAACTGGTGGACCTGTGTGTTGTGTGTGTGCAACGATGTGCAGATGACCAACTACAAGACGGTTGCACCCCCAAGCGACAACGCCAGCGGCCACGAGAACGACGGTATCGACATCCTCGGAGGTCAGAACATCACTCTCAACCACTGCTTCTGCTACTGCCACGATGATGCCTTTGTGGTCAAATCACGCAAGTGGGATTGGGGCGCTGCGGTGAAGAACGTGGAGTTCAACGAGTGTATCGGTTGGAACGTGAACGCAGGCAACACCTTCGAGATTGGCTGGTGCTGTGGCGAGGACATCACCGACATCCGCTACAACAATATCTACGCAGTCCACTCAGGCTCACGAGGCAGGTGGTACAATGCTGCACTTGCCATCCACAACGCCTCGCGCGGTGTGGTTAGCGGCATTGTCTACAACAACGTCTACATTGAGGACCCCCAAAGGTATCTCTTCCACGTGAGCATCACCGAGTCGCACTTCAACATCGGTACGGGTGTGAAGTGGGCACCGGGTAAGATTAGCGATGTTACCTACAACAACATCCACGTCTACAAGGCTGCTCCGGAGAAGGACGGTTCGCAGTTCTATGGCTGGAATGACGAGTTCGACATCCAGAACGTGCTCTTCAAAAATGTCTACATTGAGGGCAAGAAGGTTACCAGCCTTGAGGACCTGAATGTTACCAAGATGCAGCACGCCAAGAACTTCCGCTTTGAGTAAGAAACAAACCAAACAAAATAACCAATAATACAAACAACTAAACTTATGAAAAAACTTTTGCTACAATGTGTTATGTTGTTCGCCGCAGTGCTGTGCGCGGGCAACGTAGCAGCGCAAAATGCCACCATCAAAGGTCGAGTTATCGACAGTGAGGGTGAGCCTATTTTGGGAGCATCGGTTGTCTATGACGGTACCAATATCGGTACGACAACCAATGCCAAAGGCGAGTACTCGATTAAGAGTATGAAGGGTAAAACCCTCGTATTCTCCTACTTCGGACTGAAGGACCACAGTGTGGTGGTGGGTACCCAAACGAACCTGAATGTAACCCTCGAGGCCGACAACATCAAGATTGACGACGTTGTGGTTATCGGTTATGGTGAGGTTTCGCGTAAGGACTTGACCGGTGCTCTTTCGTCGGTGTCGTCGGAGGAGCTGGTGAAGAGTGGTAGTAGCAACGTATTCGGCGCATTGCAGGGCCGTGTTGCAGGTATCAACATTACCTCGCAGTCGGGTGAGCCCGGTGCAGGCTTCAACATCAAGGTGAGGGGTAACAACTCCATCAACGCCGGTACTACTCCTCTCTACGTTATCGACGGCAACCAGATGGACCTCTCTTCGGGTGAGGTTGCAACCTCCGGTTCGACCGGTAGCGGTACCTACGACCCTATGGCGTTCCTTAACCCCGCCGACATTGAGTCTATTGAGGTGCTTAAGGATGCTTCGGCTACCGCAATTTATGGTGCACGTGGTGCCAACGGTGTTGTGCTGATTACCACCAAGAGTGGTTCCGGTAGCGACCGCACCCTCATCAACTTCGATGCAAGCTTTGGCGTGTCGAATGTGCCCAAGTACATCGAGATGCTGACTCCTCAGCAGTACATCGACTATCGTTTCAATCGTAGGGACTACGGCTGGCACGCCTATGGTGAGGACCTCGATGGCGATGAGATTCCCGATGCACCGGTGAATGCAAACCAGTATGACCAGTTCGATTGGCAGAAAGAACTCTATCGCACTGCCATCACCAAGAACTACAACATCTCGGCTTCGGGTTCGGTGAACAATAAAACCCAGGTGCTTGTGAGTGCAGGCCACCTCAACCAAGAGGGTCTTATCCACCACAACGACTTCTTGCGCTATTCGGGCCGTGTTAAGGTGGACCACCAAGCCAAAAAGAACATCAAGATTGGTGCTTCGGCAACCTTCGGTCGCAACATCTCCAATGGTGCTGTATCGTCGGGTGGTGGTGCTCTGGGTAACAGCGGTCTGATTCAGCTGATCTACTTGGAGCGTCCTGTTAGGATTATGTCTGAGTCTGATACCGACTATCCCTATGGTTGGACTTCGCTGTTCAGTATGATTGAGGACGAAACCTATCGTAAGACAATCTACGACCGTGTTATGGGTAACGCCTATGTGCGCTGGGAGATTACTCCCGACCTGTTGCTGTCGGCCAACCTTTCGGGTAACACCTCGTTGTCGAGCCAGAGGGAGTTCTACAGCCGCTTCAGCCGCTGGGGCCAGTCGCGTAACGGCTATGCCAAGCAGACCATTGTGAACACTTGGGGCTACAACGGCTCGGTAACACTGACCTACAAGAAAAAATGGGGCGAGCACAGCTTTGACGCAATGATTGGTGGTGAGATGAGTGAATACTACAGCGATAGGCTATACATCGCAGGCTACGACTTTGCCGACCAGAGTACCGGCGTGTTTGACTTCTCGAAGGCAAGCATTATGGAGAATCCTTCGGTAAGTATCGGCGAGAATGCTCGTTTGTCCACCTTCGGACGTATCAACTACAACTACGCAAGTAAATACTACATCACGCTGAATATGCGTGCAGACGGCTCTTCGAAATTTGCTGCCGGCTACCGCGTGGGCTACTTCCCCTCGGTGTCGTTGGCTTGGAGGGCTTCGGAAGAGAATTTTATTAAAGATAACGCCGAGTGGCTTGACAACTTGAAAGTTCGTTTGAGTGCCGGTGCAACCGGTAACGACCGCGTGTCGAACTATGTGTATATGTCGCTGATGGGTACCAACTACTATGGTAATCAGGGTAACGAGACTATGGGTATGGCACCCACCAGTTCGGCCAATGGTAAACTCAAATGGGAGACCACCTATCAGTACAATGCAGGTGTGGACTTGGGCCTCTTTGGTAGCCGAGTGAACCTGACCGCAGATGTCTACTACAAAGACACCCGTGATATGCTCTACAGTGCAACTCTTTCGGCACAGTCGGGCTTTACCAAACAGTGGCAGAACCTCGGTAGGGTAGAGAACAAGGGTATTGAACTTGTGCTGAACACCCACAACATCGAGCGCAAGAACTTCTCGTGGTCTACAGCCATCGCATTTGACCTTTCGCGCAACAAGGTGCTTGACATCGGTGGTATTGAGTACACCAGTGTGAACATCAGTAACGGTATGTTGTCCAACGACATTTCGCGCATTATGGTTGGCCAGCCCATTGGTGTTGGTTATGGCTATGTGTTTGATGGCAACTACCAGCTCACCGACTTTGTGGTTACCCACAAGGAGCTTGGCTTTGTGTTGGACGATGCGGCACTTGAGAGCGGTGCAATCACATCGGGCAATATGGACCAGTATAAGTTTGAGTTGAAAGAGGGCGTTGTGGACATCGCCGGTATCGTGGAGAAGCCGGGTGACCGCAAGTACAAAGATTTGAGCAACGACAACGTCGTTGACTCGGCCAGCGACCGCACCGTCATCAGCGACTCGAACCCCGACTTCACCATTGGTTTGACCAACAACTTCACCATTGGCAAGTTTGACGTAACCATCTTCTTCGAGGGTGTTTATGGCCGTGATATTATGAACGAGTTCAAGCTCCGCAGTGAGTCCGGTCAGGGTGGTGCCACCCAGTTCAGCAACCTTCGCAAGGAGGCTTGGTTGGGCCACTGGACACCTGAGAATGGTTCGCAGACCTATGGTCGCTTGCTGAACCAGACCAACACTTGGGTATCGTCCTACTTTGTTGAGGATGCTTCCTACATACGTTTCAAGACTTTGAGTGTTGGTTATACCTTGCAGAATGCGGCCTTGAAGAAGGCAGGCATTGGCTCGTTGCGCTTCAGCGTTGCAGCCGACAACCTCTATGTTTGGTCGAACTACAGCGGTATGGACCCCGATGTGAGCTCTTCGAACTCTCTCTTTACCGGTTTTGACCGTATGTCCTATCCGAAGGCACGTACCATCACCTTTGGTGTTAATGCAACATTCTAACCCTCTAATGCTGATTGAAATACTATGAAACTGAATAAAATAATTCTTTCGATTTTGGGTTTGTCGGTGCTGTTGGCATCGTGTGAAAATGCCGAGTTTCTGGAGAGGAAGCCCTACTCGCAGACCTCGCCCGACAACTTCTACACGACCGAGTCTGCAATGCAGATGGGTTTGATTGGTTGCTATGAGATTATCACGGCGCGTGATATCCCCGGTGCAACTTACATTCAGCGTGGTAACTACGCACAGGGTATGATTTTCTTGATGAATGGTCCTTCGGACACCTACGTTAGTGTTACCAACTCGTCCGACTCCGGTGTTGAGGCGATGTGGGGTAGCTACCACGAGGGCACGAAGGCTGTTCGTGAGATGTGGAAGACGATGTATGCCGGTATCAGCCGCTGTAACACCCTGCTCCACTACCTTCCCAACGTGGAGATGGAGCCTGAGAAGAAGGTGCAGTATGAGGCTGAGGCCAGATTCCTGCGTGCATTCTACTACTACCACCTTGCTTGGGGCTTTGGTGGTGTGCCTGTGGTGCTGGACTACGACTCCGATGGTCAGGAGCCTCGCTCCAGCTTGGAGAAGGTCTATGAGCAGATTTTGGCCGACTTCCAGTTTGCTTATGAGAACTTGGGCGAGAGTGGTATGCTTGGCACTGCTTCGGCCAACAAGTACACTGCTGCTGCCTACATTGGCCGTATGTGCAACTACCTTGCTGCCTGCAAGCGTAACGGTACCGGTAAGTCACTTGTTGCCGAGCAGCCTCTGAACGACTTTGCTTGGGTCGATGAGGTTGCGATGAGCAAGAGGGCCTACGATGTGTTGAAGGACGTTGTGGACAACTCCAAGTACATCTTGGTGGACGACTACACCAACCTCTTCCGTGAGGGCTTGGTGGATGTCTACAAGGAGAGCCTTCTGACAGCCGAGTTGGCGATGTCTACCGTTGCAGGCTACTGGCCCAACAGCTACTACCTGCCCGGACCTCCCAATGGTGGTACCGATAGCCCCATTGTCTATGGTGGCTACCACAATGCTACTCCCGACCTGTTCTATATGTACGACAAGGCTGACCCCCGCAGGGACCACAACCTCACCAGCCGCTTGAGCGATGGCAAGGTGGCAAAGAAGGTGGGTGGCTACACCTACTGGGACCCCGTGATTGATAGGAGCGAGGCCAACACCAGCATTAGGGTGAACATCAACGAGTTTGACGAGTTTGGCAACTTGGTGCCCGACCCTGAGGACCCCACCAAACCGAAGGTTGTTTCGGCGCTGAGGCCTCTCTACGACTCGCCCACTCAGACCTACTATCCCAACTCCGGTCTTGCTTGCTGCATTGGTAAGATTCGCTTTATGAGCACCGAGGAGACTCCCCACACCGCATCGCAGCACGCCTACAGCTACCCGCTGATGCGTATGGCGGATGTTTACCTGATGTATGCCGAGGCTATCTACTTCCACAAGGGTGATGAGGGCTTGGCTCGCCAGCAGTTGGACATCGTTTTGGAGCGTGCTTGCCGCATTGCCGAGAACCCCACCGAGACATTCAAGACCTTGAAGCAGGCCTACCACAGGGACAACTTCATTGATGAGTTGCTGGAGAGCCGCGAGAGGGAGCTTGTTATGGAGTTCTCGCGTAAGTGGGACCTCATCCGCTACAACATCATTGATGAGAGGATTGCGAATATGAGCACCACCTACATCAAGCAGAAGATTGGCCAAATTCCTGCCAACTACCTCACCAACAACAAGACCGAGAAGGACTACCTGAACATCCCCACCACCAGCCCCATCTATATGGGTGGTGTGTTCTTGCAGGACAACTGGGAGCCCTACAAGATTTGGTTCCCCATTTCGGAGGAGCAGATTGGTGTGAACAAGAACCTCACCCAGAATGCCGGTTGGACCGCTTCGAAGGGCGAGGGCGAGAGCGAGTAGTGCGCCGAGTGTAGGTTGAAGAAAACGGATAGAGAAAAATATATCAACAACCCATTATAAATTAACCTTTTAACTAACAACAATCAAAAACAAACAACTATGAAAAAAGTTTTATTTGCAGTTTTGGTTGCCCTTGCAGCATTTGCTTGTAAGGAGCCAAATGAGGAGATTGTCATTCCTGAGCCCGACAAGGGTGCTACCTATCTGCTTGAGGGAGTGATTGCCACCGAGGGCTTTGAGTGGAGCGAGAGTGCCATCATTGGTCTTTACTCGATGGATACTGCTGTGAAAGCCTCCAACTTGGAGTGTAAGATTGAGGGCTACGTTGCTCCCGTTGTTCCCGGTGAGGGCGAGGAGGAAGGTGGCGAGGAGACTCCCGCACCTGCAGCGTTCTATGCTGCTGCCGAGGGTGATGTTCCTGCCAACGCCAAACGCTTTGTTACTCCCGCGATGGACCTCGTGAAGGGTGAGAACAAGTTTATGGTTTACTACCCCTACGACAAGACTCTGACCTACATAATGGGTACCATCTATGGTCTGAACGTGTCGGCTTCGCAGGTGCAGACTGTTCCCAACGTAGCAGCCGAGTGCTTCTCGCTGGGTACCGCAGTTGGTACTCCCAAGGTGGACGAGACCTTCAAGTTCACTATGAACCCCATCACTGCTCTTGCACAGGTTAAGATTAGCTCCACCGAGTTTGCAGACTATGGCGTGAAGAGCGTTGCCATTTGGAACAACGACGACGTTACTCTCAGTGGTGGTTTCCACGTGAACGTGAACGATATGACTTTCGAGAACCTGCCCAACGAAACTCCCACCCGCGCAGCAGTTACCGTTACTGCTCCCAAGTCGTTCAGCGCTGTTGCAACCCAGAACATCTATGTAAACCTTCTCCCCTGCGACCTCACCGGTAAGGATATGTGGTTGCTCGTTACGTTGGAGGGTCCCAAAGGTTGTGTGACTCTTCCCATCAAGAAAGAGGGTATGAAGTTTGAGGCCGGTAAGACTACCGTCATCGACCTTTCGAACTTGAGCCTTGCTGACAATGCTGCCGGTGATTGGTATGTACCCACCGAGAGCCGTCTGCTTGGCGGTCTTGGCTATGCTTACGGCGAGGCTAACACCTACCTCATCCAGTGCAAGAACGGTACTACCTACAAAGGTGCTACCTACACTCCCAATGCCGACATTCCCAACGAGGTTAAGATCGACATCCGTCCTCGCGGTAACTTTGCAGAGGTTGTAGATCCCAAGGGTGCTACCTTCGCTTGGTTTAAGAGGGGTGTTGCAGCTGATGGCAACGGAACTGGTGCAGTTTGGGGTAGTGCTTCGAGGGTTGCTTCTCTTGCCAACCCCACCAAAGATGGCGCTTTCACTTTCGAGTACGATGGCAACTACACCGTAACCGTTAAAAACAACGGTGCATACGCAGGTGCTCCCATCCTCCTTATGATTAAGGATGGTAAGGTTCTCTGGGCTTGGTACTTCTGGAACATCTCGGCCGATGGTACCACTTTGGAGGGCGTTGATGTTGGTAATGGCACCAAATTGGCAAATATGCTGATTGGTCAGAATACCACCCAGTTTACCGATTGGGGTAGCAATCTCCAAGATGGTCAGGCAAACAAATACGCCCCCGGCTTTGCGTTTGTGGCTTACTATCAGTGGGGTCGTTATGTTCCCGCAACCACTTGGACCCACTGGTGGAGTATCGACGACCACATCACTCCCGAGGCTCCCGCTGAGGGTGGCACCAAAGCCAATGGTAATGTTTCGGTAATTCGTGTTGCCAACCCTGTTTCGTTGAAGTTCGCAATGGAGCACCCTGTTGGTGTTATTGCTCCCCCCAACCTTGATGGTCCTGTAATCAATGGTACTAAGTATAGTACTGAGTTTACCAACTGGATGTCTGACACCTATGGCGACCTTTGGGGTAACTGTGGTAAGAGCGATAAAAGAGTGGATTACGTTGGTGTTAAATCCGTATATGACCCCTGTCCTAAGGGTTGGAGGGTTGCCGACGCTGGTACTTTCGACTATATGATTCAGAATGGCTCGTTTGTAGTTTGCGACAATGCCGATACCAAATACAAGGCTGCTCCCGGTATGGTTTATAATAATACCCTTCACCTCCTTGCTGCTGGTTATGTCAAAGGACAAATTACCGGTGCCTTCCGTATGGCATCCGAGGGTGGTGGTGATACCCACAGCAACACGAGCGGATGTACTTTGGCCAACAACTGGTCAAACTTTGTTCCCGGTCCTACAGGTGGTCAACCTTATGTATTGAGGGAGGATGCTAAAAAAGATCCCATTGCTTCGTTGGCAACTTACAACCGTTCGGTTGCTAACCCTGTACGTTGCCAGGTTGATACCGACAACAGGTAGTCTGACACTCTCAAATATCTTTGGTTGAGATAGTGTGTGCCCGCCCCTGTGGATGGGTTGTCCACAGGGGCACGGGCGCACTCATAAAACAAAAAACACACCAACAAACAATGAAAAAACTTTACACACAGCCTCTCGTGGAGCAAGAAGAACTCTTCGTGGAGGCAGGTATTGCACAGAGTGGTGTCTATGACGACATCATCATCGACGAGGGAGGCAACGCAGGCCTTCTGGACGAAAACATTTGGTAGAACTTAATGCAGGAGAACAAAACTATGAAAGCAACAAAATTTTTCGCAATGGTTGCAGCGCTCCTCGCAGTGAGCTGTACCAACGAACTGATGGACGATTCCATCGAGCAGAACAAAAACTATGAGGACGGCATCGTGCTCACCCTCACCGGCGACGCTCAGGCCGAGGAGGTAGAGAGCCGTATCATCGTGGACGGCGAGAAGTCCGACGGTAAATACATCGTTAAGTGGCGCAACGAGGATGCTATCGGTATCTTCTCGGCCGACGGCACCACCATCAACAACGTGAAAGCCGCCGAGACCACCGTGGAGTCCGGAGGAAAAGCTGCCACCGCAAGTTTCGACACCGAGGTAAAGGTGCCCGCCGAGAGTGGTGATGAACTCGTGGTTTACTATCCCTACAACGCAGCGACAACCTATGCCAACGGTAAGTTCTCGGCCAACGTTGCAGCTTCGCAGCAGACCAACGACTTCACCGTGGCATACGGTTTCTCGGCCTACACTTTTGCCTATGATGTGGCCACCGTGGATGCAGAGGGTGGCGTTAAGTTCGCTTTGGAGCACCCCCTGGCTTATGTGAAAGTTCAGGTGGAGGTTACCGACTATGTTAAGAATTGGAAAGTTAGGGGTGTGCAGATTGTGGACCGCACCGGCGCAGCCAAACTCGCAGGCGACTACACCATCGACACCGCCACCGGCGAACTCACCGTTACCAACGGTACTCCCAGCGTGGAGCAGTATTTCAAAAACAATCCTACCGGTACTGTTGAGGCAACCTCCACTCGCTATATGACCCTCGCAACTCTGCCTTGGGATTTCACCGGCAGCGAGGTGTGGGTTGTGGCCAAGTTTGAGGATGCCGACGGCAACACTATTTATGTTCCCACCAAGTATGAGAACGCAAAACTGAAAGCAGGTGCTTGGAACATCATCAAACTCAACCTCACCGCCGACAGCCAGTCGGTTAAGAGCTTCTATGAGCCTCTCGACACCCGTCAGATGCCCGGCTTGGGTTATGCCTATGGCGAGCAAAATACTTACCTCATCCAGTGCAAGAATGGCTCGACCTACACCGGCGGTACCTACACCCCCAATGCCGACATTCCCAGCTCGGTGAAAGTTGACATCCGTGGTCGTGGCGATTTCAGCAAGATTGTTGACCTTAGCAAAGTTACTTTCGAGTGGTTCAAGAAGGGCGTAATAACCAATGGTAATGGTACAGGTCCTGTTTATGTTCCCGAAACTCGCGCTGCTGCAACAAGTGCTATTGATTCTAAAGCATTTACCATTGACGACAGCACCAAAGCACAAGGTTACATCACCGTAACCAACACCGGTGCTTATGCAGGTGCTCCCATCTTGTTGATGAAGTACGACAACAAGGTTGTTTGGTCGTGGGCATTCTGGAACATTGCAGCCGATGGTACCAAACTCGAAGAGGTTAAGTATGGCGACTACACCTTGGCTAATATGGCCATCGGTCAGCCCACTACCAATATGGACACTTGGACATCGACCACCGAGGTAATCTGGCATTATGTTCACTTGTATCAATGGGGACGCACCATGCCTGTATTCGTATATAACGACAATCAGTATTATGATGCTTTGACTACTACGAACAATAATAAAACTGTTCCTACATTGCAGACTGTGCCCATGACATTGGAGCAAAGTGTTCAGTATCCCGTAGGTCTGATTACTTCAACAGCGCTCGCTACCGAACAGAAAAAATGGTGCTCGGAGGACCTCTATTTGTGGGGTGGCAGCGAGAAAAACGAGGCCCGCGTGGGTGTTAAGACCGTCTTTGACCCCTGCCCCAAAGGTTGGAGGGTTATGGATGTTGCAGTTGCAAACTATATGAGGGATAACGCTACTGCTGCTTACACTTCTACTGCTGCTGTTATCGGTTCTTCTTTGACCGCTGGTGGTACATCTTCGTATTGGATTATTGCAGGTCGATTGGATGGCAAACTTGCTAATGCAAATTATGTAACCAGAGATACTGTTGGTAAATATTGGACTAACTATTTGGAGGGTGGTGGCAATACTGCCAGCGCTGGCTATGTTCTTACAGTAAATAAGAGTAATAGCAAGCCCACAAGGAACACTCACCCCCGTTCGACTGCAATGGCTGTTCGTTGCCAGAAAGATACCGACAATAGGTAGTCTGGTTTGACTCTTTGATTATCTCAAGATTGAGGTAGTCGTTTCTCCCTCGGGTGTCCTCCCGAGGGAGATTTTTTTGATTGAGAGTTGACAGTAGACAGACGCCCCGGCCTTTTTACTTCACGGGTAACGTTTTTGTAACCCGTGAGGTTAGGGAGTAATTTTTCATTTTCCATTTTCAATTTTCCTCTCTTTTTGCTATCTTTGGGGTCGGTAATCAAAACTCGCAAAACCTATGAAAAAACTACTCGCCAAGGTTGCATTGGTGGCCATCTGTGCTGCAACCCTCGGTGCGTGCAACAACGCCCCCAAAGGCTACACACTCAAAAACGGAACCTATCACTACAACGTGCCCGCACGTCCCGCAGGACAGCACGATATGCTCGCCTTCGCCGCCGAGCCCATCGACACCGTGAGGGTGGGTTTCATCGGCCTCGGTATGCGTGGACCCGGTGCCGTCAAGCGTTTCACACACATCCCCGGCACCAAGGTGGTGGCACTCTGCGACCTTAACCCCAAGGGCGTGGCCGAGTCGCAGGGTTATCTCGCCGCAGCAGGGCAGCCCGCTGCCGAGGAGTATGTGGGCGATCCCGAAGCGTGGAAGCTCCTCTGCCAAAGGGACGACATCGACCTCGTCTACATCGCCACCGATTGGGCCAATCACGCCCCAATGGGTGTCTACGCTATGGAGCAGGGTAAGCACGTGGCCATAGAGGTGCCCGCAGCAATGACAATGGACGAAATCTGGGCTCTCATCAACACCTCCGAGCGCACTCGCAAGCACTGCATACAGCTCGAAAACTGCGTCTACGACTTCTTCGAAATCACCACCCTCAATATGGCACAGCAGGGCCTTTTCGGTGAGATTCTACACGTGGAGGGTGCTTACATCCACAACCTCGACGAGTATTGGAGCGAGTATTGGAACAACTGGCGACTCAAATACAACGCCAAAGCTCGTGGCGACATCTACGCCACCCACGGCATCGGCCCCGTGTGTCAGGTGCTCGACATCCACCGTGGCGACCGTATGAAAACCCTCGTGGCTATGGACACCAAGCCCGCAAATGGCCCCAAAATCTACAAAAAACATATCGGCGAGGAGTGCCCCACATTCGCGCAGGGCGACCACACGATGACTATGATTCGCACCGAAAAGGGTAAGACCATACACATCCAGCACGATGTGCTCACCCCAAGGCCCTACTCCCGTATGTACCAACTCACCGGCACCGCCGGCTTCGCAAACAAGTATCCCGTGCAGGGCTACTGTTTCCACGCCGAAGAACTCCCCAACGATGCCGCACCCGAACTCGACAATCTCAACTCCCACAAATTTGTGCCCGAGGACGTGAAGGCCGCACTGATGGAGAAATACAAACACCCCATCGTGAAGGACATCGAGGAGATGGCCAAAAAGGTGGGCGGACACGGAGGTATGGACTACATTATGGACTACCGCCTCGTCTACTGCTTGCGCAACGGACTGCCCCTCGATATGGACGTCTACGACCTGGCCGAGTGGTGCTGTCTGGCCGAACTCGGAGCACTCTCCATCGAGCACAACTCCGCACCCGTGGAGGTGCCCGACTTCACACGTGGCGGCTGGAACAAAATCCAGGGCTACCGCCACGCTATGAAATAGCGCATCTCGTGTGTAAATTTTGCACCACCCTGCGGTAGGCGAGTTCCTCATTTACGCTCGGTAAACTGCGGACTCACCTCCTTGCGTGGCACAAAATTTCCTACACGATAGTGCACTATTAGTATCTCGTAAAACAATAAGCGAGCGCAACCCTGCGCTCGCTTATCTGTTTGTGTCTATTTAAGCAGTAGTTCTCCGAACTCCGCAAGCGAAGGGACCACAAGGTCGGGCTTCTCCCCCGCAGCCGCAACGTCCGCCTCGGTGCTCTCGCCCGAGAGTACCAGCACCCCAAAGGCTCCTGCGTTGTGGGCCAAGGCAATGTCGGTGTAGATGCGGTCGCCACACATAGCAATCTCCTCCGCACGCACTCCATAGCGGTGCATTATGCCCTCCAACATCGAAGCATCGGGCTTGCCGAGGGTGATATCGGGGATGCGACCCGTGGCGTGCTCAATACACTTGCAAATGGAGCCGCAATCGACCAGCACAACCTCCTCGTTGGTGGGGCACACGCGGTCGGGGTTGGTGGCCACATAGGGCACCCCTTGGCTCGCCCACCACGCTGCACGGCACAGTCGCTTGTAGGTGAGGGTCTTGTCAAAGGCAACCACCAGCACATCGGGCCTCTCCGCAGGGCTGTCGGCCACGCTCTCATAGCCCGCTGCCTCAAACTGCCCAATCATACTCGGCGTGCCAAGCAGGAAGAGTCGGCGAGCCGAGGGGTGGTGGGTGCGGAGGTAGTCGATGGTGGCTATGGTGGTGGTGTAGATGCGCTCCCTGCCACACTCAATGCCCATCGCAGCAAGGGCGGCAAGGTAGTCGTCCACGCTCTTGGAAGGGTTGTTGGTCAGGAAGGAGTAGCCAATGCCGTGGGCCTCCAGGTCGGCCAGGAATTTGTGTGTCCACGGGAAAAGCCTGCTACCCATATAGATTGTGCCGTCCATATCGAGGGCAACGTGGCGCAGGCGGGAGAGTCGCTCGGACAACTCCTCGGGGCTGTATGGTGTGCGGTGGGTGGTCATAGGGTGTGAAAAAAGATAGGAATAATAGGAGTGATAGGTGTGGTAGGGGTAATAGGAATGATAGGGGGGTATGGGAGGAGCGAAAGGGTTTCTACTCCGCAATCTCAAATACGCCGTCCTTGCCAAAGACCTTCTCGGTCCACTTCTCAAGCAGTCCGCAGCGCAGTCCGAGGTCGAGGATGGTGAAGCGGCGGCGTATCTTCACAGCCTTCATCACGCTCTCCTTCAGGCGACTACGGCTGATGCCAATCTCCTCCGGCTCGGTGGGTGCTCCCACCGCAGCAAGCAGGCTCTTGCACTGCTCAAAGGAGAGGAGCTGGCTCTGCAGGGCGGTGCGTATCTCGTCCCAATTGGTCTTGAGTGTTTCCAGTTGTCGGCGCAATTCGCGCTTGTTGATATACTTTGCCGAGGTCTCCTTCACGCCAATCAGCGGGAAGTCGGTACCCTCAAATGTTACGAGTGCCTCAAGCCTTGCCTCCTCGGCAGTGGGCCAAGCGGCCACGGCCGAAGCCACGTCCAAGTGCTCGATGTCCTCCTCCAGCAGGCACTCATAGAGAGCCGTGGAGCAGAGCAAACCGATGGCAACCATAAATCCGTGCGAGGGACCTCCGCCCTCACACTGCAAATGCTCCATCTCCCACAGGCGTGCAAAGAGGTGGTCGGCACCACTTGCGGGGCGGCTGGAACGGTGGGCTTGCATTGCAAAACCACTCAACAGCAGTCCGTCAATAAGCCTCGCCAAGGCCTCGGTGGAGCCATTCCGTACCTCCTGCGGGTGGCTCAAAGCCTCGCGCAGGCCGTCCTGCACAAGCGAGAAGGCGAACTCATCCATAGGTTCCACGCCCAAACGGTCGGCAAGTATCCAGTCGGCACCGGTGGGTATCTTCGCCAGCAGGTCGGCATAGCCACTTGCAATCATCTTGGGTGGGCAGGTGGCGATGATGTCGGTGTCGGCAATCACGCCCTTGGGAGCGGAGCAGGGGAAGGTCTGCTTCATTCCCTCCTTGATTACGGGTGCTCCATAGGCGGTGTAGCCATCCATAGATACTGCTGTGGCCACAACCATATAGGACCTGCCGACGTGGTAGGAGGAGAGTTTTGTGAGGTCGTTGATTGTACCCGAGCCTATGGCCACAGCCACGGCATCGGTGGTGGAGAGCCTCTGGTCGAGCATCTCCACAAAACTCCACTCGGCCACAAGTCCGTTGGAGTCGAAGAGGTAGGGTGCCTCTTGTGCTATGCCGGCCTCGGAGAGAGATTTTTCCACCGCCTTGCCTGCGAGGGCATAGGTGTGGGAGTCGGCAACGACGATGGCCTTTTGTGCTCCGAAGAGCTCCCGGAACATCGCACCACACTCATCCACAACACCACGTCCAACCCTCAATGCGCGAGTGTCGGTGGCACGTTGGAGCGATATTTCAACCATCTCTTTGTTGCTTTTCATTGTGCGTTTTGGCCTCTCCCTTGTGGCCGTTTCAACCTACAAATGTAATAATATTTTGCTAATATCCAAAAACCGAGCCTACGATGCCTTCCAACCACTCCTCCTCCGACTTGGTGGAGAATGATTGAAGGACAGAAAGGGCAGAGAAGAAATTGAAAATTGAAAATGGAAAAAGTTGCGAGTAAGCGAGGGCAGAGGGTGCTTGCACACTTTGCCGAGCGAGAGCAACTAAAAGCCACCGAAGGTGGGTTAATTGTGGTGCCTGCGGCGCATTTTTATTTCGGGTATTAAAAAAGATACCCGAGGGCAGAAAGGGCAGAAAATAGTTTTCTCCCTAAACTCCCCACTCGCCCTAACTTCCCTAAATTCTCTACACTCCCTTTGCCCCCTGTCCATCAAACGTTAATCAGCGTCCCAGCGGCAGATACCAACCGCTTGCCTGTGGCAATGGTGGACGATGACCTGCCAACTGCACAAATCAGTCGCGGGTTTCCATTTTCCATTTTCAATTTCCCATTTTATTTGTACTTTTGTGGGTTATATTGCCTATTTGTGCACTTTTTGTTATTGGACAGCCGATGAAAAACAACCGAAACATACTCCTGCGATACCTCCCACACATTGGTGCGGTGGTGCTCTTCCTGCTCCTCTCGTTGCTCTACTTTGAGCCCCAAATGGAGGGTAAGGCACTCTCTATGGGCGACATCACCCAATATGAGGGTATGAGTCGCGACATCAAGCAGGCACAGGCCGCAGGCGAGGACCCACAGTGGACCGGCAACGCCTTCGGTGGTATGCCCGCCTATATGATTAACATCGAGTACCCCTCGATGATTATCAAAAATTGGAGCACCGACCTTGCCAACGCCTTCGGTAGGCCCGCAGTGTTGGTATTCCTCGCTCTGGTGAGTTTCTGGGCTATGTTGCTCCTGTGGGGAGTGAACCCGCTGGTTGCCATTGTGCCCGCCATTGCCTACGGTTTTTCCACCTACTCCATACTGATTATTGGCGCAGGACACATCACCAAGATGTTTGCCTTTGCCTATGCACCCCTGCTGGTGGGCGGAGTGGTCTACACTCTGCGTGGTAGGCGCATCATCTTGGGCGGCCTGCTCACGGCACTCTTTGCCACCTTGCAGATTGCCGCCAATCACCCACAAATCACCTACTACTTCGCCTTTGTGCTGGTGGCCGTGTGGGTGAACTACCTTGTGGTGGCCATCAGGGAGAAGTGGGTGCCCCGTTTTGTGAAGTCTACTCTCGTGTTGGCTGTGGCGGCTGTGTTGGCCGTGGGAGCCAACCTCTCCTCGCTCTACTACACCGCCCAGCACCAACCCGACACCACACGTGGTGGTAGCGAACTCGCCGAAGGCGCACAGGGCGCAGGCGAGGAGGGCGGACTCGACATCGCCTATGCCACAGCGTGGAGTTATGGCCGCACCGAGAGCCTCAATATCTTCATCCCCAATCTTATGGGTGGCTCCTCAAGCGGTGGCTTCGCTACCGATGGGGAGGTGGCTGCCTCGTTGCGCCCCTATGGAGCCCGAAGCCTTGCCACCCAACTGCCCGCCTATTGGGGCGACCAGCCGATGACCGCAGGTCCCACCTATGTTGGTGCCGCCGCACTACTGTTGGCGGTGTTGGCCCTGGTGCTGTTGCGTGGCAGGGAGAAGTGGTGGATTGTGGCAGTGAGCGTGTTTGCGTGGTTGCTCTCGTTGGGTAGCAACCTGATGTGGTTCACGGAGTTGATGTTCAAGTGGCTACCCGCCTACGACAAGTTCCGAGCCGTATCCACAGCCCTCGTGGTGGTGCAGTGGAGTGTGCCCCTGTTGGGCGCATTGGTGCTGTGGCGCATCTGGAAGGGCGATTACGATAGGCGCACTCTCCTTGTGGGAGTGGGCAAGGCGGCTGCCATTTTGGGAGGTCTTGCGCTTGTATTCGTACTCTTCGGCAAGGCAATGTTCTCCTTTGAGGCTCCCTACGACGGGCAAATGGGCCTACCAGCCGATGTGTTGGCCGCAATGCAGAGCGAAAGGGCCTCGATGCTCGTGGGCGACGCAGTGAGGTCGTTGGTGTTTGTGCTCCTTACCGCAGGTGTGGTTGCCCTCTATGGGTGGGGTAAGATGCGCAAGGGAGTGATGTTGGCCCTTGTGGGAGTGCTCATTGGGGTGGATATGATTGGCGTGGATGTGCGCTACCTTTCGTGGGGCGACTTTGTGAGGCCCGCCCAAACTACCATACAGCCCACCGAGGCCAACCGTCAGATTATGGCCGATGAGAGCCTCGGCTACCGAGTGGCCAACCTTGCTGTGAGCACCTTCAACGATGCCACAACGAGCTACTTCCACCGCTCGGTGGGTGGCTACCACGGAGCCAAACTCTCCCGCTACCAAGATCTCATAGACCACCAACTGTTGCGCGGTAACCCAGAGGTGTATGATATGCTCAACACCAAGTACTTCATTGTGGCCGACAAGGAGAGCGGTGCACCACAGGCGGTACTCAACGAGGGTGCCAATGGCGCTGCGTGGTTTGTGGACGACATCGTGTGGGCCTCCACTCCGCAGGAGGAGATGAGGGCGTTGGATGGGCTCGACACACGCACCGAGGCTGTGGTGGAGGAGCGTTATAGGGCAATGTTGGAGGGTGTAAACCTCGGAAGTGGCGAGGTGGAACTTGTCAAATACAAGCCCAACCACCTCTCCTATCGCTACAACTCGGCCGAGGGCGGATTGTGCCTCTTTTCGGAGATTTTCTACGACAAGGGGTGGAAAGCCTATGTGGATGGCTGGGAGGCAAAATATTTGCGTGCCGACTACGTTCTACGTGCAATGGTGTTGCCCGCAGGCGAACACATCGTGGAGTGGAGGTACAGGGCTCCGAAGTTTGCCCTTGTGGAGAGCATCACCCTTGGCTTCTCGATAGCCATACTCGGTGGGCTGCTGCTCTATGGGGTGGTGGAGCTGGTAAGGTGTCGCCGGAGAAGAAGTGAAAAATAGAACAACAACGATAATATGGGACAGACTAAAGGAAACAGCAGACTCAAACGCAAAGTGAGGGGCTCCTATGCCATCTCCACCGTGAGTATCGCTCTGGTGCTCTTCCTGCTTGCAGGTGTGGGCTACATCATCTGGAACCTCTCGAAGGCTACCGATGGGGTGAAGGAGCGTATGACGCTCTATGTGATGCTATCCGATGCCGAGCCGGCCGAGGTGAAGGAGGAGGTGGGCTACAAGTTGCGCTCGCTGGAGGGCGTGAAGGAGGCCTTGTTTGTGTCGAAGGCCGATGCGGCAGCCGAGATGAAGGAGTTTGTGGGTGGCGATGTGGAGGAGTTCTTGTCCTACAACCCTCTGCCCGACTCCTATGAGGTGAGGTTGCGTGCGAGTGAGTCGCCCAAGGCACTTGTGGCCTCCATTGAGTCGCAGGTGAGCGAGTGGAAGGGTGTGGACGAGGTGGTCTACCAGAGGGCTGTGGTGGAGAATATGGACACCAACCTCGGCAAGTTTAAGATACTGTTGCTGCTCTTCGGGGGCGCACTGCTGGTGGTGTCGCTTGTGCTGCTGCGCAACACCATCCGTATGAGTGTCTTTGCCCACCGCACACTCATCAACACGATGAAACTCGTTGGTGCCTCCAAGGGCTTTATCAAGCGCCCCTTCTTGGTCGATAGCCTGTGGCAGGGAGTTGTTGCGGCACTTCTGGCCTCGGGGCTCTTCTGGGGTATGGTTGTTGCGCTCAATGAGGGCCTGCCCTATGTTATGCTTGTGTCGAGTGTGGAGGTGTTGGCCACCATCTGCGGAGGTATCTTGGTGGGCGGAGTGCTCATCTCGGTGCTCTTTACCAACTTTGCGCTCAACAAGTTTATCCGAATGAATAGTTCCAAGATTCACATATATTAGACAAGATATTATGGCAACAAAAAACCAACAAAAGAGTGCCCCTGCGAATAGTAAGGGCGCAGTGCAGACCTCTCCGAAGAAGGCCGAGGTGCCCGAGGGCGAGGAGGTTGTCTTTGGGTGGAGCAACTACAAGTGGATGCTTGCGGGGGTGCTGACCATTGTGCTGGGCTTTGTGCTGATGGCCGGTGGTGGGAGCGATGTTCCCGGCGAGTTCAACTATGAGGAGATATTCTCGTGGAGGCGCATTGGGCTTGCCCCGATGGTGGTGCTGGCAGGCTTTGGCCTTGTGGGCTACTCCATTATGAAGAAGAGCAAAAAATAAATTCTCAATTCTCAATTTTCTACCCGATGTCGATTTTTGAAGCATTCATACTTGGCTTGGTGCAGGGACTCACGGAGTTTTTGCCCGTGAGTAGTAGTGGCCACCTCCAGATTGCAAAAGAACTGCTGGGTGTGGAACTCACCGACAACATCGCCTTTGATGTAACCCTCCATTTCGCTACCGTGTTGAGCACCATCGTGGTGCTGTGGAGCGCAGTGAAGAGGCTCTTTGTGGGCTTCTTCTCATTCCGCAAAGGCCCCGATATGACCTATGCACTGAAAATCATTGTGTCGATGATTCCCGTGGGCATTGTGGGCTTCCTGCTCAAAGACCAGTTCAACGCAATGTTGGCCTCGGACTACATTATGGTCGTGGTGGGTGCAATGCTCCTGCTGACGGCTGCCCTGCTGACCTTTGCACAGAGGGCCAAGCCGAGGAATAAGGAGATTATCTCGTGGGGCGATGCGGCCATCATTGGCACTGCGCAGGCTGTGGCAACAATGCCCGGTTTGAGTCGCTCCGGTACCACCATCGCTACAGGTCTGATTTTGGGCAACAAGAGGGCCGTTGTGGCCGAGTTCTCGTTCCTGATGGTGCTGCTACCCATCATTGGCGAGTCGCTGTTGGAGATTGTGGGTGGCGACTTGTTGGCACAGTCGGGCGTGGGCCTGCTGCCGTTGGCGGTGGGCTTTGTTACCGCCTTTGTTACGGGTGCGCTGGCGTGCAAGTTTATGATTAGCATTGTGAACAGGGGCAAACTCTATTGTTTTGCACTCTACTGCCTTGTGGTGGGCTTGGTTGCCATTGGTAGCTACTTCTTTTAGCCGATGAGAGAGCAGATTTCAAAACAAACCCCCTATCAGGAAGGGGTGGTGCTGGTGGTTGATAAACCCCTGCGCTGGACCTCATCGGATGTGGTCCGCAAGATTAAATATATGCTCCGCAAACTCGGCTACCCGAAGATTAAGATTGGCCACGCCGGTACGCTGGACCCTCTGGCTACGGGTGTGCTGGTGGTCTGCATCGGTAGGGCCACAAAGCGTGTGGACGAACTTCAGGCGGGCGAAAAGGAGTATGTGGCCGATGTTATGCTCGGCGCAACCACTCCGAGTGGCGACCTCGAACACCCCGTGGACGCCACCTATCCCACCGACCACATCACGCGCGAGATGGTTGAGGAGGCCCTCCGTGGACTCTGTGGCGAGCGTTTCCAACTCCCTCCCGTCTACTCGGCCAAGATGATTGACGGCCGCAGGGCCTACGACTACGCCCGCGAGGGAGAACAGGTGGAGATGCGCAGGTCGCTGATTAACATCTACGAAATGGAGATTTTGGACTACGAGTTGCCGCTCGTGCGCGTGCGTGTGCGTTGTAGTAAAGGTACCTACATCCGCTCGCTCGCCTTTGAGATTGGCGAGGCTCTCGGTAGTGGTGCCCACTTGGTGGGGCTGCGTCGCATACGTAGCGGAGAGCAGAGGGTGGAGGAGGCCTACACTCTCGAAGAGGTGGTTGGGATTATGTCGCTCGACCCCGAAAAAGAGCTCGCCCAGATGCACAACAGCGAGGCGCACAAGGGGAGTGGAAGAAAATTTTTGGATGTTAAGTGAAACAAAATCACAAAACAAACGTAAACTATTTGTTTAGCACCTATTCAACACATACACATTTAGATAAGATTATGAAACTTTCACAGTACAGCTACGACTTCTCGGCCGACTTGCTGGCCAAATATCCCACCGAAGACCGTGACGAATCACGTCTGCTCGTGCTCCACCGCAACACCGGAGAGATTGAGCACAGGGTGTTTAAGGATATTCTCGACTACTTCGAGGAGAAGGATGTCTTTGTACTCAACAATACCAAAGTGTTCCCCGCAAGGCTCTATGGCAACAAGGAGAAAACCGGCGCAGAGATTGAGATTTTCCTGCTCCGTGAACTCAACAAAGACCTCCGCCTGTGGGATGTGCTGGTGGACCCCGCACGCAAAATCCGCATCGGTAACAAACTCTACTTTGGTGATGATGATGCACTTGTGGCTGAGGTGATTGACAACACCACCTCGCGTGGCCGCACCCTGCGCTTCCTCTACGATGGCTCCTATGAGGAGTTTCGTGAGGTGTTGCACCAGATGGGTAACACCCCAATTCCCAAGTGGATACGCGAGAGGGCTGAACCCATTGACGCCGAGCGTTACCAGACCATCTACGCCAAGGTAGAGGGTGCTGTGGCAGCCCCCACCGCAGGCCTCCACTTCAGCAAACACCTCCTCAAGAGGATGGAGATTAAGGGCGTGGACTCGGCCGAAATCACCCTCCACGTGGGACTCGGCAACTTCCGCACCGTGGATGTGGAGGACCTCACCAAGCACAAAATGGACTCCGAGCAAATCTTCATTCCGGAGCAGACTGCCAAGGTGGTTAATGCTGCCAAGGAGAGCGGACACCGCGTGTGTGCAATCGGTACCACCGTGCAGCGCACAATGGAGAGTTCGGTGTCTACCACCGGTATGCTCAAGCCCTATGAGGGTTGGACCAATAAGTTCATCTTCGCACCCTACGACTTCAGCGTGGCCGACTCGATGGTGAGCAACTTCCACCTGCCCGGCTCCACACAGCTGATGATGGTGGCAGCCTTCGGTGGCTACGAGAAGGTTATGCACGCCTACAAGGTGGCCATTGAGGAGGGCTACCGCTTCGGCACCTACGGTGATGCAATGCTTATTATCTAATGTGAGGTTTGCTAAACTCGGATATACTTTAGACGCGACTTTCTTGTCGTATATCAAATAAAAAAACGGCACCATCATCGGGTGCCGTTTTTTTGTTGTGCTCTCCGCACGCGTGGGGACTTTGCCTACTCCAACTCCTTGAGGATGCGCATTGCAGCCTGATAGATGGTGTCGTCCTCAAAACTTACGATGCCACCATCGGGACCCTCCTCCACAACAATGCCTGCGGTGGTGGTGGCACCCTCAAAGTGGCGACCGCCAAAAAAGTTCCTTACTTCATCTACATTGATGCCAAGCTCATCGGCGATGCGCTGGCTGCTGCCACTGGGCAATTTGTCCTTGATGCGGCGCAATTCGTTAAAGGTGATTACCATAGTGATATTAGTGTTTAGATTTGTGTTTTTAGTTATGCCATATTTAGCACTATAAAGGTAAAGCCATTTTGTGGAATAAAAAAATTTTCGCTCATAATTTTTCTTTCATTCCGCTTTTTTGTCCTCCAAGCAGGTCGTGACCACCCTCCAATGAGCCCACCCACACGGGTGTCCGCACCACGATGGCACCGTGGTGTGGCGGGGCGGAAAATGACAAAATCGGACTTTTTGTCATATTTTTGTCATCCTCTGTCAGTCCTTTGGGGTGGTTTGGCAGTCTGTGTGGCACAAAAAACGCTTGGCACAGAGATTGAAGATTATTTGGTCGAACACGGAGATGATGCTCACAAGTGGAGAGAACGGATGTTGAGAGTTCCAACAACAAAGTGAGGCGCGCTCCGAGAGTTCCGAAAACAAAAGAGTACAAACGAAGTTAAACAAAAACATAAAAAAAGATTTACAATTATGGCAAAGATTATCGGTATCGACCTTGGTACGACCAACAGTTGTGTAGCAGTAATGGAGGGCAACGAGCCCGTGGTTATTCCCAACAGCGAGGGACACCGCACAACCCCTTCGATTGTGGCTTTCACCGAGGGTGGCGAGCGTAAGGTGGGCGACCCCGCAAAACGTCAGGCAATCACCAATCCCAAAAACACCATCTTCTCCATCAAGAGGTTTATGGGTGAGAATATGGACCAAGTGCAGAAGGACGTGGCACGTGTACCCTACAATGTGGTACGTGGTGGCAACGGCGTTCCTATGGTTGAGGTTGGCGACAGGAAATACACTCCCCAGGAGATTTCGGCTATCATTCTCCAAAAGATGAAAAAGACCGCTGAGGACTACCTCGGAACAACCGTGAGCGAGGCAGTTATCACCGTGCCCGCCTACTTTAGCGACTCGCAGCGTCAGGCCACCAAAGAGGCCGGTGAGATTGCAGGTCTGAAGGTGCGCCGTATCATCAACGAGCCCACCGCAGCAGCACTCGCCTACGGTCTGGACAAGGCAGGCAAGGATATGAAAATCGCAGTGTATGACCTTGGTGGCGGTACCTTCGATATCTCCATCTTGGAGTTGGGTGATGGCGTGTTTGAGGTTAAATCGACCAATGGTGATACCCACCTCGGTGGCGACGACTTCGACCACGTGATTATCGACTGGATGGCAGCCGAGTTCCAAAGCAAACACGGCATCGACCTCCGCAAAGACGCAATGGCTATGCAGCGTCTGAAAGAGGCCGCAGAGAAGGCTAAAATCGAGCTTTCGAGCAGCACCTCGACCGAGATTAACCTCCCCTACATTATGCCCGTAGATGGTATTCCCCAGCACCTTGTGATGACCCTCACAAGGGCCAAATTTGAGCAGCTGGCCGACAATCTCATCCGCGCAACCATCGAGCCCTGCCGTAAGGCACTCAGCGATGCAGGCTTAAGCGCAAACCAGATTGACGAGGTTATCCTCGTGGGTGGTTCCACCCGTATTCCCGCAATCCAGAAGGTTGTTGAGGAGTTCTTCGGTAAGGCTCCCTCGAAGGGCGTGAACCCCGATGAGGTGGTGGCTATCGGTGCCGCAATTCAGGGTGGTGTGCTCACCGGCGAGGTTAAGGATGTGCTCCTGCTGGATGTTACTCCTCTGTCGCTCGGTATCGAGACCTTGGGTGGCGTGTTCACTCGTCTGATTGACGCCAACACCACAATTCCCACTCGCAAAAGCCAGGTGTTCTCCACCGCACAGGACAACCAGCCCTCGGTAGAGATTCACGTTTTGCAGGGTGAGCGTCAGATGGCTCGCGACAACAAGACCATCGGTCGCTTCCACCTCGACGGCATCCCCGCAGCACCCCGTGGTGTGCCCCAGATTGAGGTTTCGTTCGACATCGACGCCAACGGTATTCTCAACGTGTCGGCCAAAGATAAAGGTACCGGCAAGGAGCAGAGCATCCGCATTGAGGCTTCGAGCGGTCTGACCGAGGCAGAGATTCAGCGTATGCGCGACGAGGCCAAGGCTAACGAGGCCAAAGACAAAGAGGAGCGCGAGAGGGTGGACAAAATCAATGGTGCCGACAGTATGATTTTCACCACCGAGAAGCAACTCAAAGAGTATGGCGACAAACTCCCCGCCGACAAGAAATCGGCCATCGAGGGTGCCCTCGCCGAACTTAAGAGCGCACACTCGGCACAGGACCTCGCAGCTATCGACGCTGCAAGCGAGAAACTCAACGCCGCTTGGCAGGCTGCATCGCAGGACATCTACGCACAGCAGCAGAACGCACAGCAGCAGGGCCAGCCTAATGGCGGTCAGCAGGCAGGCGGTGCCCAGCAGGGTGGTCAGCCCGAGGATGTTGAGTTCGAGGAGGTTAAGTAATCCCCCAACACAACAATATTAGCGATGATTTGGGGCAGTTCCAATGTGGGACTGCCCCAAATTTTGTTTGCACGGAAGGAGGGTGGTGAGGGCGTGGTCGGATGGCACGGGTAACGTTTTCGTTACCCAAGATAAAAATGCGCTACAGGCACCTTGACTTTGAATTTTGAGTTCCCTTTTTGCTCTTGGGTATCTTTTTAATGCCTGAATTTAGGGAGTTTAGGGAGTTTAGGGAGTTTAGGGAGAAATTATTGTTACCATTGTTACCATTGTTACCCTTTTTGCTCTTTTTGCCCTTTCTGCAACAGACGCCCCCGCTGCTCCGCAGCACCCCCTCTAACTCAGAGGGGGACGTGCACGGGGCCGTGCACGCAATTTCGACCACCCCTCCCGACCTCCCCTGTCGTAGGGGAGGAGTACTTGGGTTGGGCTGCCCAAGCACTATTCCTCCAATCTCTCCCAGTAGTCCTTTCACAAACCCCTCCGGCCTTCGGCCACCTCCCCTAACTTAGAGGAGGAGCGGTTGGAAGGCATCGCAAGGTTGTGATGCGTGCCGACCTGCCAACTGCACAAAACGGCCTGTGGCCGTAATTTTCCATTTTCCATTTTCAATTCTCAACTCTTTATTTGGTGTTTTAGGGAAAAAGTGTTAGTTTTGCGAGTTATTTACGCATTATGCGCTCGTGTGCGCACGTGAACGGCAAACAAAACAAACAAAACAATAATAATTAAAACACTAAACAAACAATGCAGAACAAAGGACTTATCAAATTCGTGGCAATCGTCTTGGCGATTGCTTGCGCCTACCAGCTTTCGTTCAGCGTAGTGTCGGGTGTGGTTGAGAAAAAGGCTGCCAAATATGCCGCAGAGCAGGTTGCAGCAACCACTATCGACCAGGCTACTCTGGATAGGGCCGGTGTGAGCGAAGAGGCTTACCGCCAGAACCTGCTCGTGAAGAAAGAGCAGCAGTATCTCGACAGCGTGAAATCGAAACCTGTCTACAACATCCTCATCAAGAAGTTCACCTACAAAGAGGTAAAAGAGAAAGAGATTAACCTCGGTCTGGACCTCAAGGGTGGTATGAACGTGATGTTGGAAATCGCTGTGGAAGACGTTGTGAAGGCTTTGTCGAACAACTCGACCGACCCCACTTTCCTCGCCGCAGTGGAGGAGGCAAAGGTGGCTGCAAAGAACTCGCAGAGCGACTTCATTACCCTCTTTGCTAAATCCTACGACAAACTCTCCGAGGGCGCACCCTTGGCTATCATCTTCAACAATCAGGTGATGAAAGACAAGGTTACCCTCAACAGCAGCAACGACGAGGTTGTTAAGGTGCTCCGCGAGGAGGCCGAGAGCGCAATCGCAAACTCCTACAACGTGCTCCGTAGCCGTATCGACCGCTTTGGTGTGGCACAGCCCAACATTCAGAGGTTGGAGAACTCGGGCCGTATCTTGGTGGAGTTGCCCGGCGTGAAAGAGCCCGAGCGTGTTCGTAAGCTCTTGCAGGGTACCGCTTCGTTGGAGTTCTGGGCTACCTACGACAACAGCGAGGTGTTCCCTATGTTGCAGAGGGCTAACAACGTGTTGCGCGACCTCAATGTGGTTGAGCAGGAGGTTGAGGCTGAGGCTGAGGCCGAGGGCGACCTCTTGGCTGAACTTGAAGGTCAGAACAATCAGAACGCAGAGTTGGAGGCCTATAACAAGGCTAACCCCTTGTTCGCCAAACTGATGCCCGCAACCAACGCAGCAGGTCAGATTATGAATGGTCCCATCGTTGGCCACGCTATGGTATACGATATGGAGGCCATTGAGGAGTATTTGGCTCTGCCCCAGGTTAAGGCTGTAATCAACCCCGACGTGCGCTTCTTGTGGAGCTCGAAGGCTATTGACGAGGCCGGCACTATCTATGAACTCTATGCAATCAAGGCCGATGGTCGCGATGGCAAGGCTCCTCTGGATGGTAGCTCGATTGTAGACGCTTCGCCCCAGTACTCGCAGACCGGTGGCTCGGCAGAGGTTGATATGGTTATGAACACCACCGGTTCCAACGTGTGGGCTCGTCTGACCAAGGCCAACATCGGCAAGAGCATCGCTATCGTGCTGGACAACGTGGTTTACTCCGCTCCTACCGTGCAGACCGAGATTACCGGTGGCCGCTCGCAGATTACCGGTAACTTCGACATCACCGAGGCAACCGACTTGGCCAACGTGCTCAAATCGGGTAAATTGCCCGCCCCCGCACGCATCATTCAGGACACCGTGGTTGGTCCTTCGCTGGGTGCCGAGAGTATCAACGCTTCGTTGATTTCGTTCGTTATCGCATTCTTGCTCGTGCTGCTCTATATGATTTTCTTCTACAACCGTGCAGGTGTTACCGCCAGCATCGCTCTGGTGTGCAACGTATTCTTCCTGTTTGGTGTGTTGGCATCGTTTGGTGCAGTGCTCACCCTGCCCGGTATCGCAGGTATCGTGCTGACTCTGGGTATGGCCGTGGATGCAAACGTGATTATCTACGAGCGTGTTAAGGAGGAGATTCGTGCCGGTAAGGGCTTGAGCCTTGCAGTGAGCGAGGGTTACAAGAACGCTATGAGCGCAATTATCGACTCGAACATCACCACCATCATCACCGGTATCGTGCTGTTCGTATTCGGTACAGGTCCTGTTCAGGGCTTCGCTACCACCCTTATCATCGGTATCATCACCTCGTTGTTCACTTCGCTCTTCATCACCCGCATCATCTTTGAGCGCAGGTTGGCAAAAGGTAAGGACATCAAGTTTGCAAGCAAGGGTACCCAGAACTTCTTGGCTAACACCAAGGTTAACTTCATTGGTATCCGCAAGTATTCCTACATCATCTCGCTTGTACTGATTGTTGCTTCGGTTATCTCGCTTTCGACTCGTGGTCTGAACTACGGTGTTGACTTCTCGGGTGGTCGTACCTTCGTAGTACGTTTCGACCAGAGCGTGACTGCCGACCAGGTTCGTGAGGGCTTGCAGGGTGCATTTGATGCCGTTGAGGGCGATGCTAACAGCAAATCGTTCGAGGTTAAGCAGTTTGGTGATGACCACCAGATGCGTATCGTTACCCAGTACCTCCACGATGAGCAGAATGACGAGGCTACCGCTGTTGTTGAGGCTCTTCTCTACAATGGTGTTGAGGGTCTCTTCACCACTGAGATTAGCCTCGAGGAGTTTACCTCGACCGCTACCAACCCCTATGGTATCATTCAGGCCGATATGGTTGGTCCCAGCGTGGCAAGCGACATCACCCGTGGTGCATTCATCGCTGTCTTCTTCGCACTGCTTGCAATTGGCCTCTACATCATCGTGAGGTTTAAGAAATGGCAGTGGGGTGCAGGTTCGGTTGTGGCTTTGGCTCACGATGCCTTCCTGACCTTGGGTATCTTCTCGCTGTTGCACGGCTTGTTGCCCTTCAACCTGGAGATTGACCAGTCGTTCATCGCAGCAATTCTGACCATCATTGGTTACTCTATCAACGATAAGGTGGTTATCTTCGACCGTATCCGTGAGTTTACCACTCTCTATCCCAAGCGTAACCTCAAGGAGACCATCAACGCCGCAGTGAACACCACTTTGTCGCGTACCATCAACACCACAGGTACTACCTTCGTAACCCTGTTGGCAATCTTCTTGTTCGGTGGTGCAGTTATCCGTGGTTTCGTATTCGCACTGATGTTTGGTGTGATTATCGGTACCTTGTCTTCGATTTTCATTGCAACCCCCGTTGCTTATGATTTGATGAAGAAGCAGGTTGCTGCAAAGCAGGCAAAGAAGTAATCCTTCACATAGGATAGACCAAAACGACCTCCGCACCGAGTGTGTGGAGGTCGTTTTGTTTTTGGTCCTTGGGGTAGTGGGGAGGGGAGGAGTGGTGATGGAATGGAAGATGGTGGAAGCCACAACAAAAAACTGTAGCGGAATTTTCAACTTTCAAAATAAATGCCTATTTTTGAGGGACTAAACGAATGAGAAAGAGTTATGGGCTTTATTAAGATGTCAATAATAGATGTGGTGGATATACTGCTTGTGGCGGTAATTATGTACTATATCTACAAACTCATTCGCGGTACCAATGCCACGAGTATCCTCACAGGCGTATTACTAATATATGTATCGTGGGTGCTTGCCAAGGCGCTCAATATGGAGCTTATGAGCGGCATCTTGGGTTCGGTGGTGAACATTGGACTGATTGCCCTGATTGTGATTTTCCAGAGCGAAATACGCAAATTCCTGCAATCTATCGGCGATAGGGGCCAGCAGGGCCCGGTGGCTGTCGTCAAGAGGTTGCTAAACCCCAAACTCGCCAAGGAGAATACCAACATTGCCGAGATTATCAACCCCATCGTTAAGGCTTGTGGCGATATGTCGATGAGTAGGACGGGGGCTCTGATTGTGATTAAGCAGAATGGTTCGTTGCGCGAGGTGGTTAGCACGGGCGTGGTGCTCGATGCGGCCATTAGCGACTCGCTCATCAAGAACGTCTTTTTCAAGAACTCTCCCTTGCACGATGGTGCGATGGTGATTGAGGAGGGAAGGATTGTTGCGGCCAAGTGTGTGTTGCCCTCCACGAGGAGTGAGGTGCCGATGTCGTTTGGTATGCGCCATAGGGCTGCTATGGGTGTGAGTGAGGAGAGCGATGCCATTGTGGTGGTTGTGAGCGAGGAGACGGGTGCCATTTCGGTGTTTCACAACGCTCGAGTGAGGGCGGGCCTTTCGGCCACGGAACTCAAGGCGGAACTCATCAGGCTCAACACCGAGAGTCAGCAAGAGGCCAAGACGGAAGAGCCTACTGAACATCCCCAATCTTCGGGACCACAGACCAGTGAACATCCCCAATCTTCGGGACCACAGACCACCGTGGAAACCTCAGAGCCACATTTGGGGCCAACGAGTGAACCCTCCGGACAGGGTGGTGGTGAGATGTAGGAGAAGATAGAGAGAGTGCGGACCAACCGATAGAGCGGTGGTCCGCATCTCTTTTGTGGGGCTAAACAAGGGCGGTGAGGTACTTCCTTGTAGGCATACGGTAGGGGGGCTCTTGGTAGACTGTGGCACTCCCTCAAACAACTGCCGTAGGACGGGGAAATGTCTGGTATGTGGTTTGCGTGTGTGGGGTGTGGCCGGAATGGATGGCGTTAGGGAGAAGATAGAAATAAAAGAAACGTACAAAAATGGTTTTATTATGAACGAGAGTAGGAAAATTGTGGTGGTTGGTAGTAGCAACACCGATATGACCGTGCAGACCGAGCGAGTGCCCCGACCGGGCGAAACAGTGCTCGGGGGTCTCTTCTACACTGCACAGGGCGGTAAGGGTGCCAATCAGGCGGTGGCTGCCGCACGCTTGGGTGGCGAGGTATGCTTTGTGGCCAAGGTGGGTGGCGATTCGTTTGGCGAGGAGTCTATCAAGGCCTACCGCAAGGAGGGTATCGACACTTCGCTGGTGGGGCGTAGCGAGCGCGCCGCCTCTGGTGTGGCTCTAATTATGGTCGATGGCAAAGGCGAGAACTCCATTGCTGTGGCTTCGGGTGCCAATGCGGAGTTGTCGGTGGAAGACATTGTGGCTGCCGAGGAGTGTATCAAGGGAGCGCAGATTGTGCTGATGCAGCTCGAAACCCCAATAGAAACCATTGCCTATGCTGCTCGCCTGGCAGCCGAGGCGGGGGTGAAAGCGGTGCTCAATCCTGCTCCTGCGGCCACGTTGCCGAAGTCGCTCTACAAGCACCTATATATGATAACGCCCAACGAAACCGAGGCCGAACTGCTCACGGGCATCGCCGTAACCGATATTGAGAGTGCTGCGGCTGCGGCCGACGTGCTGGCCGAGAGGGGTGTGAAGGTGGTCATCATCACCCTCGGCTCAAAGGGAGCCTTTGTGAGGGAGGCCTCCAATCGCTACCTCGTGCCCGGACAGAAGGTGAAGGCCGTGGATACCACCGCTGCCGGCGACACCTTCAATGGGGCCCTTTGCGTGGCCTTAGCGGAGGGTGCTGAATTGGTGGATGCGGTGGACTTCGCCAACAAGGCGGCCGCCATCGGGGTTACACGCAGGGGCGCACAACCCTCCATCCCCACCCGTGTGGAGATTAAGCAATACTTCGGGTAGAGTAGGGGCGTGGGTGCAAGCGCAGGAGTGAACACACAAATACAAACCACCTCCCAAAACAGATAAAAAACCAAACAAACACAAACAATACACACATTTTTTAGACTATGTTTATCGTCAACAGTTACACTCTGGCTGTGGTGTTCTGCTTCGTCACGATGCTCTGCTGGGGCTCGTGGGGCAACACCCAAAAAATGGCCTCCAAGAGTTGGAGGTATGAACTCTACTATTGGGACTACATCATTGGTATGTTCCTTATGGCTGTGGTGCTGGGCCTCACGATGGGTAGCACCGGTGGCGAAGGTCGCTCGTTTTTGCCCGACCTTGCACAAGCCTCGTGGAGCAGTATCGGTTGGGTCCTGCTCGGTGGCGTGATTTTCAACGCCTCCAACATCCTCCTCTCGGCCTCCACTTCGTTGGCCGGTATGTCGGTGGCCTTCCCCCTGGGTGTGGGCCTTGCTTTGGTGCTGGGTGTGTTCAACAACTACATTGAGGCTCCAAAAGGTAACCCTCTGTTGTTGTTCCTTGGTGTGGCCCTTGTGGTGGTGGCAATCATCGCCAACGGCATCGCATCGGGCCGTGTGCCCAAGAGCGACAAGGAGGACACAAACAAAAACCGTAAGGGTATCATCATCGCCATTTGTGCGGGTGTACTGATGTCTTTCTTCTACCGCTTTGTGGTCAAGGGTATGGACATCGAGTGCTTTGAGGCTCCTGCTGTGGGTAAGCTCACTCCTTACTCGGCCATTTTCATCTTCTCGGTGGGTGCTTTGCTGAGCAACCTGGTGTTCAACACCATTGTTATGCGCCACCCATTTGTGGGCTCGCCTGTGGGCTACGGGGAGTACTTCAAGGGTAAACTCTCCACCCACCTCGTGGGAGTGCTCGGTGGTGCCATTTGGTGCCTCGGTACGGCCTTCAGCTACATTGCCGCCGGCAAGGCAGGTGCAGCCATCAGCTACGCCCTCGGTCAGGGCGCACCGATGATTGCCGCCATATGGGGTGTCTTCATCTGGAAGGAGTTCAAGGGTGCACGCAAGGGCACCGGAGCCTATCTGGCTGTGATGTTTGCCTTCTTCATTGCAGGCTTGGCCCTGATTATTGTGTCGGGTGGCAATTAGAGGCGGCTCCGCAAACGGAAAACAGGACGCACAAAAGCGCATAAGTGGCCCACGGTGGCCACTTTTTTGTGGGGAGGGTATATACTCTTGCGAGAAACATCATATCTTTGTAGGCGTGTAAAATTTTGAACAAAAATGAAGAAGATTAAATTTTTGGCCCTGTTGCTCGGCGTTGTTGCCTTGGCAGGGTGTGGTAACGGCAATGGCGAGGGCGGCAAAGAGCCCGTGGGCCCTTGCCCGACAGCGGGATATTTCACCTTCAAGGTGAGCAACGTGGTGGCCTATTCTGCCACCGTGGAGGTTACCGCCTCGGCCGAATTCCCCGTGGACTGGATGTGGGATGTGGCCTATGCCGAGGATACCATCGACGATGAGTATGTGCAGGAGTACCTCCAGGAGTGCTATGAGCTCCAACTCGAGCAACTCGAGGCTACCGAGGCCGACTATCCCTACAGCAAGTTCCTGCTCGACTTCTGTAAACTCAAAGGAGGCGTGTCGGACAAGTATGAGTTCACCAATATGCTGGAGCCCAACACCTCCTACAAGGTGTGGGCGTGCGGTCTGGATATGGACGGCAAGGCCATCTACATCCAAACATACGACTTCAAGACCGAGGCCCTCGCAACCGATGTGAAGGGTAACTTCAAGTTCAGCGTGAGCGGACTCACCGATACGGCCGCAACCATCACTGTAACCCCTCCCACCGACCTGAAAACCGTGTGGTATTGGGACATCTATGAGGCCGATGGCTATGGCGTAGATGTGTCGTTGGTGTCGTGGACCCTGGAGAGTTACCTCGAAATGTATGTGTCGGCAGGCGAGTTGCCCGAGGGTGCAACCGTGGCCGACCTCGTGAGCGTGATTGGCATTGATGCCAAGCAGAGCGATTCCTACACCTTTGAGGACCTCACTGCAGGTACCGAGTACTACATTTGGGCGTGTGGTTTGGACGCCAGCGGCAACGTGGCAACCAAGATTGACCACACCACCTTTACCACCACAGGTTCCTCTTCGGGCGGTGGCAACACCGGTGGCGGAGATGTAGTGTCGGGTGGCACGGCAGTGATTGAGCCCGTCTATTCCAACCTCACCGCCAACGCCACACTTGAGGCTGAGGAGGGCTATATGGAGTCGCTCGGTGGCTATTGGGATGATTACGGACTCGCATCGCTCTATGGTCACGAGAACTTCTACATCGAACTCTATGGTCCCTATGTGGGCGAGGAGTTTGGCTACATTTTGCTCGACCTGCTCGCTCCTGCCGGTGCAACCACTCCGGAGGGTACCTACACCGTGGGCTACTCGGGACAGTACATCGCTCTGTCGAGCGTCTATGTGGACTGCGGCAACGAGGATGATAGTTTCTACGCAGGTTGCTGCTACGGCTTTGGCGAAGGCGAAACAAACTCTTATGCCGACTTTGAGAGTGGTACCGTGAAGATTACCAAGAGCGGTAGCAACTACACCGTGGTGGTGGATGCCAAGTGTGGTGCCCACACCATCAAGGCCAACTACACGGGTTCGCTCACTGCGTTTGACTACGACGATAGTTTTGAGGTTGCGCCCCAGAGCGTGGGTGGCAATGCCAAGGTGCGCTCTACCTCGCAGAGGGCACACAAGGGCTTCTGCCTCGTGCCTGCATCGCAGAGGAGTGAGTTTGCCTTCACCCCCACACTCCGCAAGAGTGGTGCCCACACCTCGGCCCCCGTCCGCTTGGTGGGTAAGGAGCGCAAGGCCCGCATCATCCGATAGGAGGGTGAGGATATACAAGAAAAGGAGTTGAGAAATCTCAACTCCTTTTCTTGTATGTGTGTTGCTTCACAAGCCGACAGGGTTGCGGAGTGCGTTTTATTTCCCCCCAAAGTTACGTTTTTTTCGACACAATGTTTGCGGTTTGGCAAAATAGTTTTCTCCCGGGTGGAGTCGCACGCAGTGTTGCCCGGAGATTATATGAAAGATTAGGGCAACGAAATTTGGTCGGATAACGTAATAAATAATATCTTTGTAATCAAGAAAATAACCAAACCGGATGAAAAGACTACAGCTCCTTGTGGCTCTTGCCACCCTCTCCACTCTAACCCTTACCGCACAGGTCTACACACCCACAGAGGCCGACTTGGTGGCTTTTGCCAATGCCGAGTGGAAGATACTCCACGACAAAGATGGACTCACAGCCAAGTGGGCACAAATCAATATGTTCGACTCCACACAGAGTATATCCGTGGTGGAATACCACCAAAGCGACTACAAAACCATCGTTGTACAAGCAGAGGAGGGCGAGCGCATACGCACCTCCGACTTGGCAGAGCGACTTGGTGCCGCTGCGGCCATCAATGGTAGCTACTTCGTCGTTAAGACCGTGCGCCCTGCAACCTATGTCCGACTCAATGGCGAGCAGATTGCCGCAGGTGAAAGGAACGAGGACTATCGTGTGAATGGCGTGGTTGCGGTGGAGCCCCTTGATGTGTTCTCACACGAGCACGCCACTTGCGACACCATTGACCTCAAATACAAAAACCTCCTCGCTGCGGGTCCTGTGCTGATGGAAAACGGCGAGATGATTGACCACGGCAACGCACAGGGATATGGTATACGGCAGCGACACCCGCGTAGTTTCATCGGCTACAAGACGAATGGCAACGTGGTGATGGTAACTGTGGACGGCCGTTTCCCCGGTCAGGGCGATGGTGTGAACCTTACGGAGATGAGTTTTGTGTCGAAAATGCTCGGTATGGAAGAGTCTATCAACCTCGATGGTGGCGGTTCGGCAACCTTGTGGGTGGAGGAGTATGGCATCTGCAACCACCCCTCTGACAATAAAACCTTCGACAACGGTGGCGAGCGCATCGTAACAAACGCCATTGTTGCCGTTAGGCGCAACATCTGGCAACGTCTTGGCTATGCTATGAGCAATTTCTTCCGATAGGGGGGCAGGAGAAGGCTATGATTTCAAACGACAAGGGTGTGTCTAACTTTCGGTTAGACACACCCTTGTCATTTGTGGGCCTATGGTTGAAGGCGTCTCTTATTTCGCAAAAAGCGCAAATCCCCAGCCTGCGAGTTCCACAACATCGCCGGCCTTGATGGTTTTGGCCTTGCCACACGCGCACTTGTAGTCGCCAGCCTCGGCCTCGGTGAGAGTTACGGTGGTGGGCTCTGCCGAGAAGTTGAACAAGCACAAAACGGTGTTCTCCTCCTTCTGGCGTGTGAAGGCCAAGACGTTCTCGCCCACGCCCTCAACAAACTCCACGGGGGCTACATTCTCGCCCGCAGCCAAAGCCTTGTTGGCGTGGCGGAACGAGCAGAGGGTGCGGTAGAAATCGCGATACTCCCTGCCATACTCCAAATCGACAAGTTCCTTCACGGAGTCCTTCTCAAAGAACTGCAAGCGGCGGTTCAGAGCAATCTCCTGACCTGTGTAGATGAGGGGTTGCGACTTGGGCAGCACAAAGGTAAGGGCTGCAAATGCCTTGTGGGCATCGCCCATACGCTCAAACTCGGTGCCTGCCCACGAGTTCTCGTCGTGGTTGGAGGTGAACATCAGGCGCATAGCAGGTGCGGGGTACTTCTCGTCATCGCGCACCAAGTACTCCTTGAGGTCCTTGACACTCTTGGCGTTGGTCTTGATGGTGCCGTCGCCGGCCACATTTTTGGTCTCGCTACCACCCTTGGCCATAGTATTGAAGATGTGGTGGAGTTCCCAAGCGTAGGTGGCCTCAAAGCCGGCCTCGTGCAGCCAAGTCTCTTCGCCCTCGGCCAAGAGGTAGACCTCGGGGTTAATCTTGCGCACTTCCTCCCAAGCCACCTTCCAGAAGTCGGCGGGCACATTCATTGCAACATCGCAACGATAGCCATCAACGCCCTTCTCAATCCAGAACTTCAGCGCGTCGAGCATTGCCGCACGCATATCCTCATTCTTATAGTTAAGTTTTGCGATGTCGGTCCAATCGTACTCCACAATGGGGAGGCCCGTCTTCTCGTCCATCACATACCAATCCTTGTGGCCTTCTTTCCACCAGTTGGCATCGCGCGAGGTGTGGTTGGCAACCCAGTCGATGATGACCTTAAGGCCGAGGTCGTGAGCAGTGGCAACAAAGTGGTCGAAGTCTTCCATTGTACCAAACTCGGGGTTGATGGCCTTGTAGTCAATGATGGAGTAGTAGGAGCCAAGGGTGCCCTTGCGGCTCTCCACACCAATGGGGCTGATGGGCATAAGCCACACGATGTCCACACCCATTGCTTTGAGTTCGGGCAGGTAGGCCTCCGCAGCAGCAAAGGTGCCCTCCTCGGTGGCCTGACGAACATTGAGCTCATAGACAACAGAATTAAACTTGTCGAAAGCCTGTGCGCTCTCGTTGTTGCAGCCGGTGCAACCCATCAACAAAGTCGCAGCAAAGGCGACCAATGCAAACAATTTCTTCATAGTGATTTATTAGCGGTTATAGATTATTCGTTCACAATAACATATCCGTAGGCGGGAATGTTGATGCTGAGGTTGCCGTCGGCAAATGTGGCCTCGCCACCCTCGGCCGAGAGTGCCACCTCGGCACTTGTGGCCTCAACCATTGCGGGCAGTGCAACCTCCACCGTGCGAGCCTCGGGGCGGATGTTGAGAGCAACAACTGCCCACTGTCCCATATAGTGGCGCAGGAATACAAACACGTCGTCGTCCACATACAAGGTGCGATAGTCGCCATACATCAAAGGCATAGATGCACGGCGGTACTTGAACAAGGCTTTGGTGGCAGCAAGCTCCCTCTGCTGGAACTCGTTGTAGCCCTCAAACTCCATCATATAGCGGTTGTCGGGGTCGTTGGCTCCGGGCACGCCATACTCGTCGCCCTGGTAGACACAAGGTACACCCGGCACCGTGGAGATGATAGCCTTCAGCAGCGACAAGCGGGCATAGCCCTTGACGTTGTCGCCCACACCAACCTTGCGGTGCCAACCCTCGGCCTTGTCATCGGGGCACCACAGCGACATATCGCCACCCGCCAACGACAAGAAGCGAGGTTTGTCGTGGTTGCCGGTGATGTTACCCATTGTGTGGTGCGAGCCATAGGCGGCCTCGGCCTCCTCAACAGCACCGGCAATGTCGCGCATCGAGCGACTCTCATCAACGATAACATCGCGCGAGGTGTGGTAGAGGTTGAAGTCGAACTGTGCGTCAATCATACCACTCTTCACATAGGAGCCAATGAGCTCCACATCGCCATAGGTCTCGCCAATCTGCCACAGTTGTCGCTCCGGCATAGAGGACTTCATCTTGTGGGTGAGCATACGCCAATAGTTCAGAGGAATGTGTTTGCAGGCATCGTGGCGGAAGCCATCGAAGTCGAATTTGCGCACCCAGTAGAGGGCCGAGTCGGTCATAGGCTGGCACACCTCCTCACGGCGAGTGTCGAGGGTGGGGATGTGTTCGTCAAACCAAGTGGTAAGGCGTGTTTCGCCATCCCACAGACCAATGTTCTTGCGCCCATCGGGCAACATAAGGTCGGTGGTCCAGTCGGGGTGCTCCTTCAGCACGGGGGAGTTGATATGGAGGTGGTTGGCCACATAGTCGAGAATTACGTTCATCTCGCCCTTGTGAGCCTCGGCAAGCATTGTGCGAAGTTCCTCATCGGTGCCGAAACGCTTATCAACAACGGTGCTGAAGATGGGCCAATAGCCGTGGTAGCCGGAGAACTTGGTGTCGGGATTGCGGTTTTGGCCCCACGCATCGTAGGGGTTCTGGGTGATGGGCGAAATCCAAATGGTGGTGATACCGAGGTCGGTGAAGAAGCCGTCCTCAATCTTCTGGGTGATACCCACAATGTCGCCACCCTGATAGTCCACCTTATCCAGCACCTCAGGCGAGTTGATTTTCCAATCGTTTGTGGTGGTGCCGTTCTTGAAGCGGTCAATCATCAGCGAGTAGAGGATTTGCGACTGGAAGTCCTGGCGGCGAATATCCTTTGCATCCACCACCACCTTGCCATACTCCAAGGGCAGAAGCACATCGTTGAAACGCCCCTCGGCCGATGAAGCAAAGATGCGCACCACAGAACGCTGGTGTCTTTTGGCCACTTTGGGGATGGCAACCTTCACAACATTGCCCACAATCTCCACTTTGTCAATGACCTCATTCTGCCACATAGCCACAGCCTCCACTACGGGTTTGGAGGCAACAATGGTGATGATCCCCCTTTTGGCCTTGGTTGAGGACATATAACTACCCTCGGTGTCACGCTCGCCACCGAGCACAACGATTGAAAGTTTGTCCCAGTCGTGCCACACGTCAATAGTCGAAACGAGTGGCCCGCCCTGTGCGGTGATTTCAAATTGATCCAAATTGTCGGTAAGGGGAGTCAGTTGAAGACGCTCGTCGCCACAAGCGAGAGTTGTTGCACCCTCCCATTGGGGGTAGTAGTCGGTCAAAAAGTGGGTTGTGGTGCCCTGCTTGACGGTAAGGGGAATGACCGCAGAGCCATTGCCGAGTGCGAACTCTTGGGTTGGTGTGCATTGCACAAAGAGAAGTGCCGAGAGTAGCGACACAGTGGCCGCTGTCAACAGGTTAAATAGTGGTTTTAGTTTCATATTGTTGTTCCTTTACGCTATGTATGTTCAACATAAGGTAGGCAAAGGTACAAATTTTAAGCGAATAAACGCATATCATCTATCCTATTCTCCACTCTCTTGCCTCATCATTTGGCGGAAGTTGGAAAACTTAACCACTCTACTCCGCATTGGGATATGCCTTTTTTATGCACAAGGGCCCTTGTGAGTGAGGCTGTTTTTGGGATTGACTGCGCTCCGCTTGTCCATCCCTTGCACAAAATTCTTGCTGAGCAAAGTCTACACTCGGAGTGCCCGTTGGCACCCGCGGGGCAGTTGCACAACAAAAAAGAGAGCCACATATCCCTTGTGGGATATGCTTTTTTATGCACAAGGGCCCTGTGAGTGAAGTTGTTTTTGGGATTGACTGCGCTTCGCTTGTCCATCCCTTGTGCTGCCGCAGGGCAGTTGCACAACAAATTTCAGTAAGCCCCGATGTCAAAAGACAGCGGTCTTTGTTTTTGTGGTTTAGTTCTTTGCGAGCACACTCGCAGAATAACCACAAAAACAAAGCCCCCACTCTTGCGAGTGGAGGCTTACTGAATTTGTTGTACTCGGTATGGGATTCGAACCCATGATTTCAAGAATGAGAATCTTGCGTCCTGGACCAGCTAGACGAACCGAGCTCGTTTTTCGTGGTGCAAAGATAAGGCAAAAATCTTTCCCTCCAAAAAAAAACACAAAAAAATTTACTTTTTGGCATTTTTTTCAAAATCAACCAGAACAACAAAGGACCGCAACGGCCAACAATGGGCAGAAAAAGGGAAAATTTTTCATTCTCAATTCTCAATTCTCAATTTAATAGTATCTTTGTGCTATGAAATTTACACTGCAACAGACCGACACCGCCACAAGCGCACGTGCGGGCCTCATCGAGACCGCACACGGCACCATACAGACACCCATATTTATGCCCGTGGGCACCGCCGCCACCGTTAAGGGCATCTTCCACCGCGACCTGCGCGATGATGTGGAAGCACAAATCATCCTCGCCAACACCTACCACCTCTATCTCCGCCCCGGTATGGAGATTATCGAGCAGGCCGGTGGTGTGCACAAGTTCAGTACGTGGGACCGCCCGATGCTTACCGATAGTGGTGGCTTCCAGGTCTTTTCGCTCGCCGCTCGCCGCAAGATTACCGAGGAGGGGGTGCGCTTCAGCAGTCACATCGACGGCAGCAAGCACATCTTCACCCCCGAGAATGTAATCGACACCGAGCGCACCATTGGTGCCGACATAATGATGGCCTTCGACGAGTGTCCCGACGGTAGGAGCGACTTCCGCTATGCTGCACGCTCGCTCGCAATGACCCAACGTTGGCTGGAGAGGTGCTTCAATCAGTACGAGAAAACGTCGCCCAAGTATGGCTACCACCAGTCGCTCTTCCCCATCGTGCAGGGGTGTACCTATCCCGACCTGAGGGCTTCGGCTGCGGAGTTTGCCAAGCAGTTCAACGCCGACGGCTATGCCATTGGAGGCCTTGCCGTGGGCGAACCTGCACCGGTGATGTATGAGATGATTGAGGTGGTGAACTCCATCCTGCCTACCGACCGCCCGAGGTACCTTATGGGAGTGGGTACACCTATAAATATATTAGAGGGTATCGAGCGCGGTGTGGATATGTTCGACTGCGTGATGCCCACCCGTAACGGGCGCAATGGTATGCTCTTCACCTCGGAGGGTATCATCAACATCCGCAACGAGAAGTGGAAAGCGGACTTTTCGCCCATCGACCCCAACGGTAAGAGCTTTGTGGACACGCTCTACACGAAGGCCTACTTGCGCCACTTGAGTGTGTCGGGCGAGATGATGGCCGCCCAGATAGCCTCCCTGCACAACGTAGCGTTCTACTTGTGGTTGGTTGGTGAGGCGAGGAAACACATCCTCGCGGGCGATTTCAAACCGTGGAAGGATGAGATGGTGGTCAAACTTGCCCGCCGACTGTAGACGGCACCACCCATCCCAAGGCCCCAGAAAGCCCAGCCGCCCCTTAAAGCCATTAAGGCCCTTAAAGTCTTTAAGGTGTGTAGGGAGCGTAGGGAGTGTAGGGAGTGTAGGGAGAATGTTTTTTCCCCTTAACTTCTCTAACTTCCATAGATTCCCTAACCTCCCTAACCTTTCTAACCTCTCAATTTTGAATTTTGAATTTTGGCAAATGCGAGTAAGCGAGCGCAAAGGCTGCTTGCAGACTCTGCCGAGCGGGAGCATTTTAGACAAAACTTTGTTTTGTCAATTTTGAATTTTGGCAAATGCGAGTAAGCGAGCGCATAGGCTGCTTGCTGGCATCCAAAGGCTCGAAAGAGTACAAACCCAACATCTACACAAAACAGGCA